>NZ_JBSGCB010000084.1:0-25486 GCF_053601595.1 Nocardia sp. NPDC004711
CCTATTTCAAGGTGCCCGCGCGCTGGCTGGTCACCGCGGAACCCCTGCCGCGCAATGCCACCGGCAAGGTGCTGCGCCGCGACCTGACCCTGGGATTCCACTGAGCTAGCGGCGCGCAAGTTCATCGCTGGCCCGGGCATCGAGCGGCGGGGCCGCGTCGCGGCGACTGCGTCGGGAGCGCCGACGGGGAGCGTGGTCGACGACGGTGGTCGGGGGTGGTGGAGGTGGGTGTCGAGCCAGCCGAACGTTTTCGGGTACATCGCTCGCCAGGTGTGCCAGTCGTGCCCGCCGTCGTCGACGAGGAGTGGCGGGGCGACCTCGGTCGGCGCCTTGGCTGCGGCGCGGGGGCCTCGGCATTGGCGCGAGTGCTCAGGTCAGCGGAAGAAATTGTGTGGTGCCGCCAGCACCGGGGCGCGGGATCGGCTTGTCGCTCAGGGGTGTTCGGTGGCCCAGGCACAGATGGCGGCCAAGGGAGTTTCGAGGGACTTGCCGAGCTCGGTGAGCGAGTACTCGATGTGCTGTGGGGCGGTCTCCTTGTAGACGTGGCGTTCTACCAGGCCGTCGGACTCCATGCCGCGCAGCGTTTCGGTGAGGACCTTCTGGGTGATGCCGGGCAGGCGGCGGCGCAGCGCGGCGGGGCGTTGCGGTCCGTCGAGTAGCGCGTAGATCAGCAGGATGCGCCATTTCGCGGCGAGGCGTTCGAGGGCCTGCCGGGTCGTGCAGGATTCCTCGAGCACGTCCGGGATGACCGCTGCCATGTCGCCTCCATTCGGAAGGGCACCGCGAAGTGCCTTCTATCGGTGGCCGGGGACCGCGCCTACCGTCTCACTCACCGTAATGCGAAGAATTCGAGGACGAGGGCACGAAATGACAGTCAGCACAGTTCCGTTCACGGTGACCCGGGACGGGGATCGGCTGGTGGGCACGCTGTACCTGCCGGAGGGAACGCCGACGGGGGTCGTGGTCACGACCGGGCCGTTGACCTCCGTCAAGGAGCAGGCGGCGGGCGTGTACGCGGAGGCGCTGGCGCGGCGCGGGTTCGCGGCGCTGGCCCTCGATCACCGCACGTTCGGTGAGAGCGAGGGTGTACCAAGGCAATTGGAGGATCCGCTGGGCAAGGCCGCCGATATCGCCGCGGCGGTGTCGGCGTTGCAGGACGATGAGCGGTTCGCGGGCAAGACGGTGGTGGCTCTGGGCGTGTGCGCCGGCGGCGGGTACATGGCGCGGGCCGTCGCCGATGATCCGCGCATCCGGGCGTTCGCTGGTGTCGCCGGGGTCTACCCGGATGTGGCTGCCAACCCGGCGGATCCGGCGGTGGTCGAGCGGGGACGCCAGGCCCGGGAACGCCGGCTGGCCACCGGTGAGGTCGAGACCATCCCGGCCGTGGCGGCCGACAACGGCGATGTCGCCATGCCGCTGCGGGAGGCGTTCGAGTACTACGGCACCCCGCGCGGTGCGGTCCCCAACTATACGAATGGTTTCGCGGTCGAATCCTTCGAGCACACGGCCGGTTTCGACGCCCAGGAGGCCGCCACGCGACTGACGGTTCCCTTCCTGCTCGTGCACTCCGAGCACGCGTTGGTCCCGCCCTGGGCCCGCAAGTTCTATGCTGCGGTGGCATCCCCGAAATCGGAGCTGTGGCTGAACTCGGTCGGCCAGATCGACTTCTACGACGATCCCCGTCTGATCGAGCCCGCCGCCGACGCGGCCGCCGCGCTGTTCCGCGACGTCTGCCGAGTCCCATGAGGTGAGCCGGATGTGGTCGAGACAGGTGGGGTGGGCGCTGGCCGGGGCCATGGTGGCGGCCTGCTCCGCTGCCCAGGGACCGGCCACGACCGGCGGGCAGCTGCCGCTGCGCAAGGTCGCGGAGGTCGCCTTGACCGGGGGCTCCGGTCGATTCGACTATGCGAGCCTGGATTCCGCCCGTGGGCTGATGTTCCTGGCGCACATGGGGGCCGGTGAGATCGTCGAGGTCGATGTCCGGGCACACACCGTGGTTCGGACTATCCCCGACGCGCCCGATGTGCACGGTGTGCTGGTCGTCCCCGGGAAGCATCGCCTGTACGCCACCGTGACAGGCCGCGATCAGGTCGTGGCACTGGACGAGGACAGCGGGGCGGTGCTGTTCACCGCCCCGACCGGCGCCTATCCCGACGGACTGGCCTACGACCCGGTGCGGAACGCGGTGTGGACCACCAACGAGCGGGCGGGCAGTGAGAGCGTCGTCGACGCGGACGGCGGAACCGTCCGCGGCACTGTCGCGCTGGGCGGGGAGGTGGGCAATGTCGTCTACGACGCCGCGGTCGATCGGATGGTGGTCGCGGTGCAGGGCCGCGGCGAGCTCGCCGTCATCGCACCGGATTCGCTGACCGTCACCGATCGCATCCCCACGCCCGGATGTTCGGGGCCGCATGGTCAGGCACTTGATGCAAGCACGCAGATCATGTACGTCGGATGCGAGGGCAACGCGACGCTCATCACGGTGGATCTCGCGAAACATGCAGTGACCGACCACAACAGCGTGGGGGAGACGCCCGATGTCCTTGCGTACGACCCGGGTCCGCAACGGGTGTACGTGGCCAGTGAGAGCGGGTGGGTGAGCGTCTTCGATCGGCGGGACGGACATCCGAAACCGGCCGGGGCCGGGCATCTCGCGACCGGCGCGCACATCGTGGTCGTCGATCCCGCCGATCATCACAGCTACTTCCCGATCGCGACCGGGACGTCGGGCAGCGCACCCGCGCTCTGGGAGTTCGAGCCGTCGGCATAGCCCGGCATGAGTTCCCGCAGTGTCGATTTCCACTGTGAATGCTGCTGCGGGAAGCACCGGTTCAACAGATCGGCCATGATGGCGGGCGCGGTCGAGGCACCGGGCGACGCGCCCAGCAGTCCGGCGATGGTGCCGTCCGCACCGGTGACCAGCTCGGTGCCCATGGTCAGCACGCCGAGGCGGTTCTGGTCGGGTTTGACCAGCTGGGCGCGCTGACCGGCCTGCACCAGGTACCAGTCCGCGGGGTCGGCCTCGGGGTAGAACCGTTGCAGCTGTGCGAATTTGCGGCGGCGTGTCGAGAGCAGTTCGCGAATCAGATAGCGCACCAGCGGCAGGTTCTGGAGGCCCGCGGCCACCAGCGCCACGATATTCGAGACCCGCAGGGTGGTGAACAGATCGCTGAGCCTGCCGTGCTTGAGCAGCCTCGTACTGAACGTGGCGTAGGGGCCGAACAGCAGCGACGATTCGCCGTCGACGATGCGTTTGTCCAAGTGCGGCACGGACATCGGGGGAGCGCCGACCAGCGCCTGGCTGTAGACCTTCGCCTCGTGCCGGGCCACGACGTCGGGGTTGTCGGTGCGCAGGAACTGCGCGCCGACCGGGAACACCCCGTAACCGCGGACCTCGGGAATCCGGGCCTTCTGGAGCAGCTTGAGGGCGTAGCCGCCCGCCCCGACGAAGACGAAGCGCGCGCGGAGGGTGAAGCGCTGCCTGCTGTTCCGATCGCGTCCGGTCACCGTCCAGATGCCGTCGTCACCGCGCCGCAGCCCGGTGACCTCGTGTCCGGTGCGCAGCCGACCGCCCGCACCGGTCATGGCCGCCACCAGGGATGCGGTGAGCGCTCCGAAATCGACATCGGTGCCGCCCTCGTACCGGGTGGCCGCCACCGGCTCACCCGGTTCACGTCCGTCCATGAGCAGGGGAGCCCACCGCGCGATCACCGCCGGATCCTCGCTGTACTCCATCGCCGAGAACGCGGGCAGTGCCCGGAGCGTCTCGAAACGCCGGCGCAGGTACGTCACGTCCTGCTCGCCGAACACCACATCCATGTGCGGCGTCGCGGTGACGAATGTCGTATCCGGCAGCATGCCCCGATCCGCGAGGCCAGCCCAGAGCTGCCGCGACAATGCGAACATGGACGCGATTTCGGCCGATTTGCTCGGATCGCCCGCATCCGGCATGTAGTTGAGTTCGCAGAACCCCGAGTGTCCCGTGCCCGCGTTGTTCCACGGATCCGAGCTCTCCGCCGCGACCCGATCGAGCCGTTCCAGCAGGACCATCGACCAATCCGGTTGCAGCGCCGCGATCATCGCGCCGAGGGTGGCGGACATGATGCCGCCCCCGATCAGTACGACATCGAGAACCGCTGTGTCCGTGTGGGATTCGGTGCTGCCGGCGTGCGTGTCCATCTGACTGACCTCCTCGGTTGCTGGTACCGGTAATCGTCACGCCGCGCCCATTCATCCGTCCAATGTTCATTTCGAGCGATTATGATCCGAATATGGATGGATTGGCGTCTGCCCAGGTCGAGGCCCTGATTCCGCTGCTCGCGGCATTCGACGCGGCTGCGGCCGAAGGGCACATCACGCGCGCGGCGCAGCGGCTCGGCGTGCCGCAGTCGTCGCTGAGCCGCCGGTTGAAAGCGGTCGAGCAGGCCGTCGGGGTGAAGTTGTTCCAACCGGTCGGTCGCCGGGTCGCGCTCACCGCCGCGGGCCAGGAGCTGTTCGACCGCACCCGTGGACTGGTCCAGGCCCTCGGCGACGCGGTCGACGTGGTCCGCAGCGACGCCGATCCGGAGAGCGGCCTGGTCCGCTTCGGCTTCCCCTTCACCCTGGGCCCGGTCAGCATCCCGTCACTGCTGGCCGACTTCCACGCGGGCGCACCCCGCATCCGCCTGAGCCTGGTGCAGGCGCACGGCACCGCCCTGGCCGAGATGGTCCGCGAGGGTCGCCTCGATCTGGCCGTCACCATCCCCGCGCCCGATGACCTGCCCGCGATCATCCTCGGGTTCCAGCGGCTGCACCTCTACGTCGCGAACGCCCACCCGCTCGCGACCCGGGGGCTGGTCGATCTCGCCGAACTCGCCGACGAGCCGTTCATCGCCAATCCGCCGACCTACCACCTGCGCCGGCTCGTCGACTCCTGGTGCGCCGAGGCCGGATTCGCCCCGAATGTCGGCTTCGAGATCACCGAGTTCGAAACCCTGCGCGCCCTGGTCGCCCAGAACCTCGGCATCGCGGTGCTCCCGGCCCCGGAGACCCCGCACCCGGGCCTCACGCGTGTGCCCCTGACCGGGGATCGGGAGCGCAGCATCGGCCTGGTCTCCGGCAATCACCGCCCGACGCCCGCCGTGGCACGCCTACGCGATCATGTTGCGGCGCATGCCATGCCGTATCTCGAGCACGCGCGCGAGACCGCCGTCAGGACCCGTTGGGAAGCGGATTTCCCGGGTTGACGTCGAGCACCTTGCCGGGGTTGAGCAGTCCCAGCGGGTCGAGCGCCCGCTTCACCGCAGCCATCAGGTCCACCGCGGCCCCGTGCTCTTCCCGCAGATACTTCTTCTTGGCCAGCCCGATCCCGTGCTCACCGGTGGCGGTGCCGCCGACCTCGAGCGCATGCCGCACCACCAGATCCGAGAACTGCTGCGCCGCGTGGTATTCGGCCTCGGTGTAGGGAACGATGGTGTGGACGTTCCCGTCTCCGATATGCCCGGCGACGGTGATGTTCAGCCCGAGTTCGGCCCCCAGCCGGGTGGCGGTCTCCACGGCCCCCGCGATCCGCGAATAGGGCACGGCGGTATCGGTGATCATGAATCGGCAGCCGGGATTGCTCGCCTTGACCGCGAAGTAGAGATTGTGCCGATCCTCCCAGAGCGCGTGCCGATCCCCGTGCGTGCGCGCGGTCGCCACCTCGATCGCATCGTGCGCGGCGGCGATCCGCCCGATCTCCTGCTCATTGGCGGCCACCGCCGCGGACGACTCGGATTCGATATCGACGAACAGGGCGGGCGTTTCGGCGTACGCGGTACCGCGGAACGCGTTGATGGCCGCCATGCTCGGCGCATCCACCAATTCCAGCCGGCTCACCGGCAGCGCCGCGCCCAGCATCTCGACCGCGGTGTCCACGGCATCGGCCACCGTCGGGAACGAAATGCGCAGCGAGTGAATCCATTCCGGAATCGGATGCAGCTTCACGGTCAGCTCGGTGATGATCCCGAGCGTGCCCGCCGACCCGATGAGCAGGTCCTTCAGGTCGTATCCGCTCGAGGATTTGCGCACCGCGCGCCCGATCCGGGTGACGGTGCCGTCGGCGAACACCGCCTGCAACGCGAGCACATTGGCCCGCATGCCGCCGTAACGGACAGTGGTGGTGCCGCTGGCATTGGTGGCCGCCATCCCGCCCAGTGACGCGTCGGCACCGGGATCCACCGTGAACTGCAGCCCGAATTCGGCGGCCGCCGCGTTGAGCCGGGTCCGGCTGACGCCGGGCTGCACGGTGGCGGTGAAATCGCCGGGGGAGATGTCGAGGATCTTGTCGGCCTGGGTGAAGTCCAGGATCAGCTCGTCACCTCGGGCCAGGAGATGGCCTTCCAGGCTGGTCCCGGCCCCGCGCGCGATCAATGGCGTGCGGTGCTCGCGGGCCCAGTCGACCACGGTCACCACGTCCTCGGCGGTGACCGGATAGACCACGCCGCGGGGACGCTGCCCCGCTCGGCCGGTCTCGTCGACCGTGAATTGGTCGAGGACCACCGGACGAGTGTCGATCTCGAGCATGTGGTCCTCCGCAGCGGCGAGTGGCTACTCCTGGTACGTCATGAGAATACGGCGGATCGACGGGGTGACCGGCAGTTCACCACTGAGCGGGACCCACCGGTACTCGGCGTAGTTCGTGACCCGCACCGGCCCGGCACTCGCCACCGATGCCGCGAAATGTTCTCTGCGGACCGGCTTTCCGGCACTCGAGAGGTAGTCGAAGCTGCCGAGGTGGCGCACGACGTCGACCACCGCGAGCCCGGTCTCCTCCCGCACCGCCCGCACCACCGCGCCGGCCAGCGACTCGCCCGGGCGGACCACCGTCCCGGGCAGGTGTAGCGGACTGCGTCCCTCGACGTGCTCCTCGTGCTCGAGCATCAGCACCGCGTCATTGTGTTCGACAACCACTCCCACCCGTAGCGCGACCCCGTCGGCGGCCGCCCGCTCCCGGAGTTCTTCCAGCACCGTCTCGCCGATGGATTGCCTGGGCGAAACCTCGAAATCCCACACGTCACACCACATCCCGTATCACCGGACACCGTCGACCGATACCGACAACGCTACCGGCGCAGAAGCGGTCGGCGGCAGAGACATTCGCAAGATTAGACGCATCTTCGCCCGGCGCATCGGAGGTCCGGAAACTTTCTGGTACCGATCGAATCCTTCCGCCGGTTCGATGGAAAGCTGGGAGTGTGCCCGCCTACGAGAGGAGTCACCGATGAAGGTATTCCAGATCGGAGCGGCCGGCGGCATCGGACGCCGTCTGTCGACGCTGCTGACCGCGCGCGGTGACGAGGTCACCGGTATGCACCGCAACCCGGACCAGGCGGCGGTGATCGCCGCGACCGGCGCGACTCCGGTGGCCGGCGACCTGGTCATCGATTCGGTGGACGAACTCGCCGCCAAATTCCACGGCCACGACGCCATCGTCTTCTCCGCGGGCGCGCACGGCACCGGGATGGACCAGACCTCGCTGATCGATGGCAGGGGGCTGGAAAAGTCGGCCGATGCCGCCCGATTTGCCGGTGTTGCCCGTTTCGTTCTGGTGTCCGTGTTCCCCGACGCGGGTCGCGATCTCAACACAACACCCGCCTTCGAGCACTACATGCGCGTGAAGAAGATGGCCGACGCCTACCTCGTCGCCACCGACCTCGACTGGCTCATCGTGCGTCCCGGCACACTGCGCAACGAACCCGGAAAAGGCATGGTCACAGCCGGACTTGCGATCGAATACGGCGACGTCCACCGCGACGACGTCGCCGCCTTCATCGACGTCGCCCTGCACCGTCCCGCCCTCAACCGCGTCATCATCGAACTGACCGACGGTCACACCCCTGTCGCCGACGCCGTCGAACTGGTCCTCGACCACGCCACCACGGCCAGGAAATAGCCGAAAGCCACATTTCACGACCGAAATTCGCGCCGCGATCGGATCCGGGTGCGGCAATTGCGCGAGATACCTGGAATAGTTGGGGCGGAACGCACAGGACCAAGGCGAAAGCGGGGATGTTGGTGACTTCGACTGACGGTGTGAGCGGGGTAAGCACGGTGAAGGATGCACCGCCCTCGCCTCCGAACACCCTCGAGCGCGATGTCCAGACCCTGGAAAAGGCGATCTACGAAGTCAAGCGCGTGATCGTCGGTCAGGATCGGCTGGTCGAGCGGCTGTTGGTCGGTGTCCTCGCCAAGGGGCACGTGCTGCTGGAGGGCGTGCCGGGTATCGCCAAGACCCTGGCCGTCGAGACCTTCGCGAAGGTGGTGGGCGGCAGCTTCTCGCGCGTGCAGTTCACCCCGGACCTGGTGCCCACCGACCTCGTGGGTACCCGCATCTACCGGCAGGGCCGCGAGGAGTTCGACACCGAGCTGGGCCCGGTGGTCGCCAACTTCGTGCTCGCCGACGAGATCAACCGCGCGCCCGCCAAGGTGCAGTCCGCACTGCTCGAGGTGATGGCCGAGCGGCACGTGTCCATCGGCGGCAAGACCTATCCGATGCCGAATCCGTTCCTGGTCATGGCGACCCAGAACCCGATCGAGTCGGAGGGCGTGTACCCGCTGCCCGAGGCGCAGCGCGACCGCTTCCTGTTCAAGGTCGTCGTGGACTACCCCTCCGTCGAGGAGGAGCGCGAGATCATCTACCGGATGGGTGTCACCCCGCCGGAGGCCAAGCGGGTGCTCGATCCGGAGGAACTGGTCCGGCTGCAGAGCGTGGCCGCCAATACGTTCGTCCACCACGCGCTGGTCGACTACGTGGTCCGCGTGATCGCGGCGACCCGCAAGCCCGCCGACTTCGGCATGCAGGACGTGGCGGGCTGGATCTCCTACGGCGCCTCGCCGCGCGCCTCGCTCGGCATCATCGCCGCGGCCCGCGCGGTCGCGCTGATCCGCGGCCGCGACTACGTGGTCCCGCAAGATGTCGTCGAGGTGATCCCGGACGTGCTGCGCCACCGCCTGGTGCTGTCCTACGACGCGCTCGCCGACGAGGTCAGCCCCGACGACGTGATCAAGCGCGTGCTGCAGACCGTCGGCCTGCCGCAGGTCGCCGCCCAGGCCAATGCCCCGGCCGGCGGCCCCGCGCCCGCCGAAGCGCGGGGAGGCGGAGCGCCGATGCCCGCCCCGGCGCAGCAGCCGGTGATGGTCCCGCACGGTGGCGCCCCGCAGCAGCCCGGCGTGCCCGCCCAGGGCATTCCGCAGCCGCCGCAGCAGGGTATTCCGCAGCCCCCCAACGGTCAGGTGTCCGGAGTTCCCGGTCAGCCCCAGCCGAAGTGAGGCCGGTCTCGGAATCGATTGCGCCCGTGACGATCTCACCTCCCAGCGGCTCCACGCACGCCCCGCCCTCGTTCCGGCAGGGGCAGCTGACCGACCCGCGGTTGTCGGCGGCGTTGAAGACGCTCGAACTCACCGTGCGCCGCCGCCTGGACGGCGTGCTGCACGGTGACCACCTGGGCCTGATCCCCGGCCCCGGCTCCGAACCCGGCGACGCCCGCATGTATCAGCCGGGCGACGATGTGCGGCAGATGGATTGGTCGGTCACCGCCCGCACCACCCATCCGCACGTGCGGCAGATGATCGCCGACCGCGAACTCGAGACCTGGCTGGTCATCGACCTGTCGGCCAGTGTCGATTTCGGTACCGCGCTGTGCGAGAAGCGGGATCTGGTGGTCGCCGCGGCGGCCGCGGTCACGCATCTGACCAGTGGCGGCGGCAACCGGATCGGCGCGGTGGTGGCCAATGGCCAGCAGCTGATCCGTATTCCGGCCCGCAGCGGCCGCGTGCACGAGCAGGCGATGCTGCGCAAGATCGCGACCACCCCGCACGCTCCCGACGGGGTGCGCGGTGATCTGCGCGGGGCCATCGAGGCCCTGCGCCGCCCGCAGCGCAAACGCGGTCTGGCCGTGGTCGTCTCCGATTTCCTCGGGGACATCGACTGGCAGCGTTCGCTGCGCGCCATCTCCGGCCGCCACGACCTGCTCGGCGTCGAGGTGCTCGACCCGCGCGATCTGGAGTTGCCGGACGTCGGCGATGTGGTCCTGCACGACCCGGAGTCGGGCCGGACCCGGGAATTCAGTGTGACCCCCACGCTCCGTACCGATTTCGCGCGCGCCGCGCAGCGTCATCGCGACCAGGTCGAGCAGGCGCTGCGCAGCTGCGGTGCGCCGGTGATGACCCTGCGCACCGATCGCGACTGGATCGCGGACGTGGTCAGATTCGTGTCGACCCGGCGCCACACCTTCGGCGCCCCGACTGCCGGGCGGGTGCCGCGACAGTGAGCATTGGCAATGTCACTTTGAGCCTTTCGCATTTCACGGCGCAGTACTGGCTGGGATTCCTGGCCGTGCTGGCCGCGATCGCGCTGATCTACATCCTGATCCAGCAGCGGCGGCGAAAGCACATGCTGCGCTTCGCCAATATGGATCTGCTGGAGAAGGTCGCACCCTCGCAGCCCAAGCCGTGGCGGCACATCCCGGTGGCGCTCACCCTGGTGGGCCTGATCTTCCTGACCTTCGCCGCCGCCGGTCCGACCGCGGCCAAGAAGGTGCCGCGCAACCGGGCCACGGTCATCCTGGTGATCGACGTGTCGCTGTCCATGGAGGCGACCGACGTGCCGCCCAGCCGAATTCAGGTGGCCAAGAAGGCCGCCAAGGAGTTCGCGGACAATCTGACGCCCGGTATCAACCTGGGTCTGGTCACCTTCGCCGGTACCGCGTCGGTGCAGGTGTCGCCGACGACCAATCGGGAAGCGGTCAAAGCGGCCATCGACAATATGAAGCTGGCCGAGCGGACCGCCACCGGCGAGGGCATTCTCACCGCCATGCAGTCGATCGACACACTGGCGTCGGTGCTGGGCGGCGCGGAGAAGCCGCCGCCGGCCCAGATCGTCATGATGTCCGACGGTAAACAGACCGTTCCGGACGACAAGGACGTCGAGAACCCTCGCCACGGCTTCACCGCCGCGCGGCTGGCGAAGGAGAAAGGCATTCCGGTGTCGACGATTTCGTTCGGCACCACCTGGGGCACCGTCGAGATTCCGGATCAGGACGGCAAGGGTTCGCAGCGGGTGCGGGTGCCGGTGGACGACGATTCGCTGCGCGAGATCGCGAAGTTGTCCGGCGGCGAGTTCTTCACCGCCTCCACGCTGGAGGAACTCAAGAACGTCTATGCCCATTTGGAAGAGCAGATCGGCTACGAGACCACCATGGGCGACGCCAGCCGTCCGTGGCTGTTGCTCGGCCTGCTGGTGACCGCCGGTGGCGTGCTCACCGCCCTGCTCTATCGTCAGCGTCTGCCGTAAATCGGTACCGCGCGCCGAGTCCCGAACACGAACAGATAGGTTTGCCCTTATGTCGAACATCACATCCCGGTCGGTACTGGTGACCGGCGGTAACCGCGGCATCGGTCTCGCGGTCGCCCAGCGCCTGCTCGCCGACGGACACAAGGTCGCCGTGACTCATCGTGGGTCCGGCGTGCCCGAGGGGCTTTTCGGCGTGAAATGCGATGTGACCGATGCCGAATCGGTCGATCGCGCGTTCTCCGAGGTGGAGGCGCACCAGGGTCCGGTCGAGGTCGTCGTCGCCAATGCGGGCATCGTGGACAACGTCTTGTTCATGCGCATGAGCGAGGAGTCGTTCTCGAAGGTCATCGATGCCAACCTGACCGGTGCGTGGCGAGTCGCCCAGCGCGCCAACCGCAATATGCTCAAGAACCGCTTCGGCCGTGTCATCTTCCTCGGCTCGGTGGTCGGTCAGATCGGCGCGCCGGCGCAGGTCAGCTACGCGGCGGCCAAATCCGGTCTGGTCGGCATGGCGCGCGCCATCACCCGTGAGGTCGGCAAGCGCAACATCACCGCGAATGTGGTCGCGCCCGGCCTGATCGACACCGACATGACCCGTGACGAGATGACCCCGGAGATGCGCAAGACCGCGCTCGATTTCATCCCCGCGGGCCGGATCGGTCAGGCCGAGGACGTCGCGGGCGTGATCAGCTTCCTGGCCTCGGACGACGCCTCCTACATCTCCGGCGCGATCATCCCCGTCGACGGCGGTATGGGTATGGGCCACTGAGCTTTTCACTGTGCACGACACAGTGTGCTCAGGCCCGACCCGAACCCTCAACCCCAGCACTTTCCAAACGAGGAGAACCGACCACCCCATGGCTGGATTGCTCGACGGCAAAACCGTCCTCATCACCGGCATCATCACCGACTCGTCCATCGCCTTCCACGCGGCCGCGGTCGCGCAGGAGCAGGGCGCGAAGGTGATCATCACCGGTATCCCGGAGCGCCTGCGGCTCATCGACCGCATCGCCAAGCGCCTGCCGCAGGAGGTCCCCCCGGCCATCGGCCTGGACGTGACCAATGAGGAGAACCTGGCCGAGCTTGCCGACAAGGTCCGCGAGCTGGCGCCCGAGGGCGTCGACGGTGTGCTGCACTCGATCGCGTTCGCGCCGCGCACCCTGATGGGCCCGGAGGCGCTGCCGTTCCTCGACGGCCCCGGCGCCGACGCCGCCAAGGCGTTCGAGATCTCGGCGTGGTCCTACGCCTCGCTGGCCCGCGCCGTGCTGCCGGTCATGAACGAGGGCGGCTCCATCGTGGGCATGGACTTCGATCCGCGCACCGCGATGCCGTACTACAACTGGATGGGTGTGGCCAAGGCCGCGCTCGAGTCGGTGAACCGGTACGTGGCGCGAGAGGTGGGCGAGGCCAAGAAGGTTCGCTCCAACCTGATCGCCGCGGGCCCGATCAAGACCCTCGCCGCCAAGGCCATCGCGGGCACCGCCACCGATGACGCCAAGCAGCTGAACATGCTCAACACCTACTGGGACGGCGCGTCCCCGATCGGCTGGGATGTCGACGACCCGACGGTCGTCGCCAAGTCCGTGGTGACCCTGCTGTCGGATTGGCTGCCGGGCACCACCGGTTCGATCATCTACGTCGACGGCGGCGCCAGCCACAACACCTGGTTCCCGGCGGACGGCTTCGGCGCCAACTGAACCGGTAGAGACTCGAGGGTAAGGAGGAGAGCAGTGGCTGCGGAGCCCACGGCTCGTGAAGTGGACGCCCTGCTACTGCTGTCCTTCGGCGGTCCCGAGCGCCCCGAGGACGTGATGCCGTTCCTGGAGAACGTCACTCGGGGCCGGGGCGTGCCGCCGGAGCGCCTCGCCGAAGTCGCGCAGCACTACCTGCACTTCGGCGGCGTATCGCCGATCAATGCCCTGAACCTGGACATCATCAAGGCCATCGAGGCCGAATTCGCCACGCGCGGTATCGATCTGCCGGTGTACTTCGGCAACCGCAACTGGCATCCGATGGTCGAGGAGACCGTCGAGCGCATGCGCGCGGACGGTGTCCGGTCCGCGCTGGTGTTCCCGACCTCGGCGTGGGGCGGGTACTCCGGCTGCCTGCAGTACCACGAGGACATCGTGCGCGCCCGGGGCGCGGTCGCCGACGCGCCCGAATTGGTGAAGCTGCGCCAGTATTTCGACCATCCGCTGTTCATCGGAGCCTTCGCGGACTCGATCCGCGCGGCCATCACGGAATTGCCGGGCGACAAACGCGAGTCCGCCCGCCTGGTCTTCACCGCCCATTCGGTGCCGGTCTCCGCCGATGTCGCCTCCGGCCCGCCGTCCGAGCAGCACCTCTACAGCCGTCAGGTCGCTGAGGCGGCCCGATTGTGCGCTGCCGCAACCGGATTCGACGACTACGACCTGGTGTGGCAGTCACGTTCCGGCCCGCCGCAGATCCCGTGGCTGGATCCCGACATCGTGGACCACCTCGACGCCCTCGCCGAGCGCGGCGTGGACGCGGTCGTGGTGTGCCCGGTCGGCTTCGTCTCCGACCACCTCGAGGTCATCTGGGACCTGGACAACGAGGCGAAGGAGCGGGCCGCCGAACTGGGCATGGCCTTCGCCCGCGCCGCCACACCCGGCCCGGACCCGCGCTATGCGCAGCTGGTCGCCGACCTGGTGGACGAGTACCGCACCGCTGCCGCTCCGGCCCGCCTGAGCGAGATCACCGCCCTGGGCTGCACCGTCAACGGCGCGCCCTGCGTCGTCGGCTGCTGTGCCCTCCCGCCGCGCCGCCCCGCGGTGGCACCGGCGGCCGCCGAATTGTAGTCTCGCCCAGGTGACTACACCCGGACGCGGAACCCCGCAACGCCGTCAGCCCGCCTCGAGCGCCGCCGCCGCCCGCAAGCAGCGCACCTTCGGCCCGCCGGACATGTTCGTCTGGGCGCCGGTCCTGACGCTGTTCCTCGCCGCCGGCATCGTCGGCACCATCGGCCAGTCCATCGGCTTCGCCGCCGCCTTCGTCGGTGTCGCGGTGATCATGCTCGTCGCCGACATGTGGTTCAACCGCTGACACAACAGGTTCGGCACTACTTCAGGACATTGACCGCGCGGGCGATGACCAGGCTCACCGTGATCAGTGAGATCGCCGATTGGATCATCATCAGGGTTTTCGCCCAGCGGGACATGGGCATCACGTCGGTCGGGCTGAACGCGGTGGCGTTGGTGAAGGACAGGTAGAGGTAATCCGGAAATTGCGGTTCCCACTCGGGATCCGTGAGATCCGGATTCTGCATCTGCACCCAGAGGAAATCGGGATAGGGCTTGCGGGCGTGGGCGCGGGCGGCGGGCCCGCCGCGGTCGAAATCCCAGTACCAGAGCGCGAATACGAGCACATTGGTCAGCCACACCGCGCCGCCGGAGGTCAGTAGGCCGGCCGCGTTGTCGCTGACCGTCCCATCGATCAGGCCCTGTACCAGGTGCGCCACCGACCACACCATGGCGAATCCGAGCAGCGCCATCAGCAGCAGGCTGAAGCGGCGCAGGCGAATCTCGTCCCGGTCCAGGCGGACGGGGTTGCCGATCATCAGGACGATCAGCAACAGCAGCCCGATGCCCGGAACGACCCAGCGCGGCCCCGCAATGAATTGCGCGGGCAGATAGTACTGCACGACCAGGATCCCGACGATCGCCGCGGTCGCCGCCCACCGCGATTCCCCTGCTGTTCGCCGCGCCCACGCGGGCACCTGATCGTCGTCGGTCTCGTTCCCGGGCGCGCTCACGCTGGTGAGTATGCCCGGCGGCCAATGGTGACAGAAGTATGACGCGGGGTTGAGGGTGGACTTTCCAGCGGGCAGGGTGGGTTGTAGCTGAGGCCGATCAAGGAGGTCATGTGGCACGGGAGTACAACCGGAATCCGGCGGCTGTGGCCGCGCTGTCGCCTGAGCAGTATCACGTCACGCAGGAGAACGGGACCGAGCGGGCGTTCACGGGCGAGTACTGGGACAACCACGAGCCTGGTATCTATGTGGATGTGGTGTCCGGTGAGCCGTTGTTCGCGTCGACGGACAAGTTCGAGAGCGGATCGGGGTGGCCGAGTTTCACCAAGCCGATCGACAACGCCAATGTGGTCGAGAAGCGGGATCGGAGCCACTTCATGATCCGGACCGAGGTGCGCTCGTCGCACGGCGACAGCCATCTGGGTCATGTGTTCACCGATGGGCCGCGCGATGCGGGCGGGCTGCGCTACTGCATCAACTCGGCGTCGCTGCGGTTCATCCACCTCGACCAGCTCGAGGCCGAAGGCTACGGGCAGTACAAGTCTCTGTTCACGAAGGAGGAAGCGTGACCGATACGCGGAAGGCCATTCTGGCCGGCGGATGCTTCTGGGGCATGCAGGATCTCATCCGGAAGCAGCCGGGTGTGCTGTCGACCCGGGTGGGTTACACGGGCGGTCGCAACGACAACCCGAACTACCGCAATCACCCCGGGCACGCGGAGGCGGTGGAGATCGTCTACGACCCCGCGCAGACGGATTACCGTGCGCTGCTGGAGTTCTTCTTCCAGATCCACGATCCGAGCACCAAGGATCGGCAGGGCAATGACATCGGGACGAGCTACCGCTCTGCCATCTTCTACCTGGACGACGAGCAGAAGCGGGTCGCCGAGGACACCATCGCCGACGTCGACGCCTCCGGCCTGTGGCCGGGCAAGGTGGTCACCGAGGTGACCCCGGCGAGCACGTTCTGGGAGGCCGAGCCGGAACACCAGGACTACCTGGAGCGATTCCCGAACGGCTACACCTGCCACTTCCCGCGGCCGGGCTGGAAGCTGCCGAAACGGCAGGCCACGGCGTAGATCCGAGTGGGCCTCATCGGGGTGTGTCCCCGGTGAGGCCCTTTTTTTGTTCCACGAACTAGTTGCGTAGAAACTAGTTTCATGGATACTATTGCTACAGCGGTCGCGAGGGTGATCGAAGGAATCGGGGAAGGCAACAGTCATGAACGGCATCAAGAAGGCACTGATCATCGGCGGCGGCATCGCGGGCCCGGTGACCGCGCTGGCGCTGCAGAAGGCCGGCATCGAGGCGACGGTGTACGAGGCGTACCCGGCCGCGGCCGACACCGGCGCGATGCTCACCGTAGCGCCGAACGGCCTTGCGGCGCTGGGGGTCATCGGCGCGGACAAGCTCGTCGAGGCCGCGGGGCACCCGCTGCACAGCATGGTGATGGAGACCGGCACGGGCCGCACGCTCATGCAGGTCGACGCGCTGCCCGGCCTGCCGCCGAGCTGCACCATCCTGCGCGCGGACCTGTTCCGGGTGCTGCACGACCACGCGGTCGCCAACGGCATCACCATCGAGCA
The DNA here is from genome assembly GCF_053601595.1 of Nocardia sp. NPDC004711. Taxonomy (NCBI): domain Bacteria; kingdom Bacillati; phylum Actinomycetota; class Actinomycetes; order Mycobacteriales; family Nocardiaceae; genus Nocardia; species Nocardia sp. NPDC004711. The sequence continues at coordinate 16,666 of NZ_JBSGCB010000084.1, forward strand.
CGGTAAGCGGCTGGTCGATCTCGAGGAGACCGAGACGGGCGTGATCGCGCAGTTCGAGGACGGCACCACGGCCACCGGGGACATCCTGATCGGCGCGGACGGCATCCACTCCACCGTGCGCACCCTGATCGACCCGCAGGCCCCCGGTCCGGAGTACACCGGCCTGATGAGCTTCGGCTTCGGCGAATTCACCCCGGACGGAAAGCTTTCCGACGGCGGCGAGGGCGATATCGAGGCGATGCACTTCGCATTCGGCAAGCGTGCCTTCTACGGTTACTGGCGTCAGCCGAACGGCAAGTATGTCTTCTTCAGCAACTTCCCGCAGGAACAGCCCATGACTCTTGCCGAGGCGAAGGCCGTGCCCGCCGAAGACTGGCTGGCGAAGCTGCGCGCCGCGCACATCGGCGACACTCCCGGCGAGCGGCTGTTCGCCGAGGCCGGTGTCGGGGACATGATCGTCACCGGCCCGATGGAGCGGATGCCCCACGTGCCCAACTGGTTCCGCGGTCGTGTGGTCCTGGTCGGCGACGCCGTGCACGCCCCGTCCTCCAGCTCGGGCCAGGGTGCGTCGCTGGCCATCGAGTCGGCCGTCGAGCTGGCCCGCTGCCTGCGTGACATCCCCGACCCCGCAGCGGCTTTCGCGGCCTACGAGGGTCTGCGCCGCCCCCGCGTCGAGGACATCTCCGACAATGCCGCCAAGACCAACAACGGCAAGACCTCCGGCCCGGTCGCCAAGGCCCTGTTCGGTCTGATGATGCCTATCGCGACCCGCACCTTCCTCAAGCCGGAGAAGATGTTCGGCCCGGTGCACCGTTTCGTCATCGACTGGGACGCAACGGTTACCGCGTGAGTCGGGCACAGTGAACCCCGGGGTCGACCCGGGGATTTCGCCTGTCCCGGACGCCGGTCAGCGACGCAGCGTCCGGTACCCGGTCCAGAGCAGCAGGCCCGCGCCCACCACGACGAGAACGCCACCGAGGTAACTCCATTCGGAGTGCCCGGTCATGGGCGATCCGTGCAGGGAACCGGCACCCTGCACGATCCAGATCACTCCGACGACGCACAGCACGACGCCGATCAGGGCGGAGACGATCCGTCCCATGACACCTCCTCGGTGGCCTGAGCTCAGCATAGGGCTTCGAGGAGCTCATCGGGCGCTGGGACGCCACCTCCGTCGAAGGTATGGCCGAATGTTGGCCGTGGGGAGGTAAACACGTTGTGGCGCGACCGATTCGGGGCCTACCGTCGAGGCGATCCGATCGGTCGAGGGGGAATGTAATGAGGCCACGTAAGATCGCGACTCTGGCGGCGTTCGCGGGCGCGGGCGGTGACGTCATGAGTTCGTGGAATATCACCGGCGCGGCGCCCGGTTCCCAGGTGCCGACCGGCTCCTGGGGCTAGCGCCGCACCGTTTCGAGCCTCAGCTGCTCGCGAGGCTCCGGGCGATGACCAGGCGCTGGATCTGGTTGGTGCCCTCGAAGATCTGGGTGATCTTGGCCTCGCGCATGTAGCGCTCGACGGGGAAGTCCTGGGTGTAGCCGTAGCCGCCGAAGACCTGGACGGCGTCGGTGGTGACCTTCATGGCGGCGTCGGTGGCGGTGAGCTTGGCGACGCTGGCCTGGCGGGAATAGGGGAGGCCGGCGTCGCGGCGGCGGGCGGCGTCGAGGTAGGTGGCGCGGGCGGAGTCGACGGCGGCGGCCATGTCGGCCAGGACGAAGCCGAGGCCCTGGTGGTCGATGATGGGGCGGCCGAAGGCTTCTCGCTCCTTGGCGTAGGCGACGGCGTCGTCGAGGGCACGCTGGGCGATGCCGGTGGCGACGGCGGCGATGCCGAGGCGGCCGGAGTCCAGGGCGCTGAAGGCGATCGGAAGGCCCTGTCCCGGTTCGCCGATGAGCCGCTCGGCCGGGAGGAAGACGTTGTCGTAGGCGGCGGTGGTGGTCGGGACCGCGCGCAGGCCCATCTTCTCCTCGGGCTTGCCGAACGACAGGCCCTCGGTGCCGGCGGGGACCAGGAAGCACGAGATGCCGCGTGAGCCCTCGCCGGTGCGGGCGAACAAGGTGTAGTAGTCGGCCTTGCCGCCGTTGGTGATCCACGCCTTGGTGCCGGTGATCCGGTAGCCGCCTTCGGCCTCGACGGCCCGGCAGCGCAGGGCGGCAGCGTCGGATCCGGCATGCGACTCGGACAGGCTGTAGGCGCCGATCAGATTGCCGGACAGCATCTCCGGCAGCCAGCGCTGCTTCTGCTCCTCGGTGCCGTAGGCGAACAATGGATGGCACGACAGGCTGTGCACGCTCACCGCCACCGCGACCGCCGCCCAGCGCGCGCCGAGCTCCTCGAGCACCTGCAGATACACCTCGTACGGTTGCCCGGCCCCGCCGAACTCCTCCGGATACGGCAGGCTCAGCAGCCCCGCGGCGCCGAGCGCGCGGAACGCCTCGGCAGGGTAGCGCTCCTGCTTCTCGTACTCCACGACCTGGGGCTCGAGCACCTTGTCCGCGATATCGCGGGTGAGCTCGATGAGGTCGCGGGCTTCGGGTGTGGGCAGCAGGCGATCGACGGGCATGCTGGTCACATTACGACCGACACCCAATTGCGTGCAAGGGAGCACGCAATTTTGCCAGGCGGCTAGACTGACCAGGTGGTATCCGGTCTGCCCCCGAACAAGCATCAGGAGAAGAGCCTCCGCACCCGAGCGCTGCTGCTGGATGCGGCCATCGAGAGCCTGGCCGAGGTCGGGTACGCGAGCGCGTCCATCGCCGATATCACCGCCCGGGCCGGGGTGACACGGGGCGCGCAGCTGCATCACTTCCACACCCGGCAGGAATTGTTCGCCCAGACCATCGAGCATCTGACGCAGCGGCAGGGGGAGGCGCTGCAGCGGCGGGAGCGGACGCTGTCGCGGGCGGTGCCGGCGGGGGAGGTGCTGGTCGAGCTGGTGACCGCGCCGTTCGCGGGGAAGCTGGGCAAGGCCGCGGTGGAGTTGTATGTCGGCATCGCCAACGACAAGGACCTGCGCCGGAACATGCTGCGCGTGCAGCACGACCTGACGATCGAACTGCTCGACGCCTGCGGGCGTTTCATCGACGCGCCGCGCGAACGCCTCGAGGCCGCGTTCTGGCTCACCATCAACCTGGTGCGCGGCGCGACCCTCGACGAGATGGTGGGACGGGATCGCCTGCGGCGCAAGCAGGTTCTCGCCGACTGGGCGCGGCTCGCCGAGGGCATGCTCGGGTGAAACACGAAGGTTCACGGTCGCGATAACCGACCGTTGAATGGTTCGTGTGTGCCCGGCGGGCCGGGCACACCCTCGGGGGAGGGGCGCCGTCATGGCGATCAATCGGCGAAATCTGTTGCGGGCGGCCGGACTCGGCGCGAGCCTGGCCGCGCTCGGGTCGGCGACCGGCTGCGTGCCGGAGGTGCCTGCCGCGCAACCGCCTGCTGGACAGGTGGATTGGGTCGCGCTACGGCAGCGCTTGAGCAGGACACTGAATCTGCCGTCCGACTCCGGTTATGCGACGGCGAAACTGGCCTACAACCCCGCGTTCGACACCCGCCAGCCCGCGGCAATCGCGCAGTGTGCCACGGCTTCCGATGTGCAGGCCTGCGTAGATGCTGCCGCGAGCGCGAAGATCCCGGTGGCAGCACGCAGCGGCGGGCACAGCTACGGCGGCTACTCGACACCAGACAACGGCCTGGTCGTGGAGCTGGGCGGGATGAGCGGGGTCGAGGTGAAAGCGGACGGCACCGCGGTCATCGGTGCGGGCACGCGGCTGATGGACGTGTACTCCGCGCTGGCTCAGGCGGGCCGCTGCCTCCCGGCCGGGTCCTGCCCGACGGTCGGGATCGCCGGGCTGACGCTCGGCGGCGGGGTCGGTGTGCTGGCCGGGAAGTACGGATTGACATGCGACAACCTGGTTTCGGCGCAGGTGGTCACCGCGGACGGCACGCTGCGGACCGCCTCGGCGACCTCGGAACCGGATCTCTTCTGGGCGCTGCGCGGTGGCGGTGGCGGCAACTTCGGCATCGTCACCTCGTTCACCTTCCAGACCGTGGCGGCACCGCAGCTGGCGGTCTTCCAGGTCCGCTTTCCGGCCGGATCGCTGACCGATGTGTTGGGCGCCTGGCAGACCTTCACCGCGTCGGCTCCCGACGAATTCTGGTCCACCCTCGGCATTTCCGCGGGGAGCCCGCCGACGTGCCGGATCAATGGCTGCTATGTCGGATCCGAGAGCGAGATGAACGGTCTCCTCGACAAACTGGTGGCAGCCACCAAGACCCAACCGTCCAACAGGTATTCGCTGACCAAGGACTACCTATCGGGAATGATGTATTTCGGCGGGTGCGCGAATTATTCGGTGGAGCAGTGCCGGCCGAATTGGAATGGCGGGGGAGTATTGGGTCGCGAGTCGTTCACGGCCTCCTCGCGAGTACTGACCAAACCGCTTTCCGACCCGAGTCGGTTGACCGCACTGCTCACCGGCCGCGAAGGGATGGATATTCTGCTGGACAGTCTCTCCGGGGCTCCCTCACGAATCGGCGCGAAGGACACGGCTTTTCCGTATCGCGGCGCACTCGCGACCGCCCAGATCTATGTCGGCGCCACCACACCGGATACCCGGAACGCCGTGAACGAGGTACGGGATCGGCTCGGCGACCTGACCGGGAACACGGCATTCGTCAACTACATCGACCCCGACCTATCGAATTGGGGCAGCGCCTACTACGGCGACAACGCGTCTCGTCTGCACGGCATCGCGGAGCACTACGACCCCAATGGCGTCTTCACCTTCGACCAGTCGGCGTCGAAGGTCTGACGGCTCAGAACGGTGCGGGCAGCCGAGCGTAGACGGTCGGAGAGCCGGCCAGGGCTGTACCGCGCGCCCACGAGGTGATGCCGGCCAGCTTGCCGTCGACGAGCAGCGGTCCGCCACTGTCGAATTCGGCGGTGTCGGCCTCGGCCGAGCCGGCGCACACCATCTCGGTGGCATCGAAGACGCCGGGGTAGTCGGCGGCGCAGTCGGCGTCCGAGACCAGTGGGACGGTGGCGCGCCTGAGCACGGTGTTGAACAGGTCGTTTTCGGAGGTCCCGCCCCAGCCGAGCACGGTCGCGCTGCCGCCCTGCGGCGCGGCGATCGGCACGCTGGGCCGGTGCTGCGGGGTCCCGAGAGTCAGGATGGCGAGGTCGTGGTAATAGACGTCGACGCCGTTGACCGTGTCGGTGCGGAAATCGGGGTGCAGGCGAACATTGGTGACGCTCACGGTGGTTCCGTCGTGCGAGGTCAGGTCGCTGCGATCGAAGGTGACCGTCAGCGCCTGCGGCAGCAGCTGGGCGATCGCCACACAGTGGGCGGAGGTGAGCACCTGGTCGGGCGCGATGAGCGCGCCGCCGCAGAACTGGCCGGAGGCGCGGGGGAAGAACAGCGGGGTGCCGACTGCGGCGAGCCAGGGATAGTCGCCGGCCTGGGCTTCGGTGCCGCCGACCACGGCATTCGCCGGGAGCGTGGCGGGGCTGACGCAACCGATGAGCGCCGCGGCGAGCACGGCGATCCGGCGGGAGATCGACATCTGGCCATTCAAACAGAGATCAGAGAGTTTCGACGAGCGGAGGTGTCGGTCCCCAGGAGTACGGTCGCGAACATGACCTCCTGGGCCGAGTTCGCCGCCGCCGCACCCCGCATCTCGACCATCTTCACCCGTCGTCACGCCGCCACCGGCAACCTGTGCATGCTCGCCACCCTCCGCAAGGACGGCTTCCCGCGCATCAGCCCGCTCGAACCGCGCATCTTCGAGGGCGAGCTATGGCTGGTCGGCATGCCGGGGACGACGAAGTTCGCGGATCTGGCCCGCGACCCACGCTTCTGCCTGCACACGGCAACGGTGGACACGCAGGTCAGCGATGGGGACGTGAAGATCTTCGGCACCGTGCACGATGTCCAGGATCCCGAGCTGCAGCGGCGCTGGGCCGAGGACCTGTTCGCCGAGAGCGGGTTCGACCTGCGCGGCCGCAAGTTCGAGCCGTTCTACGCCGTCGACATCACGGGGGCGTCGTCGGTCGAGATCGTGGACGGGCGCATGGAGGTGACGGCCTGGAAGCCGGGGCAGTCCGAGCGCGTGGTCGAAGTCTCCGATGCAGCGGAACCCGCGACTGCATAATGTGCGATATTGCATCGAGTGCAAACACGCAAACGATGCAAGTGTGCACGAAGTGCTGAACAGGGGTGTGTTTCAGCGCTTCTCGGGGTCGGGATGCGGTGAGGAGTGGGCGTGGTGATGGAAATCCACCCGCCGCGGGGCTATCGGGAGCGACCGTCGGGGGTTGGCCGCGCGGTGGTGTGGACTCGCGAGGGTGTCGTGGACACGGATCTGCCCGTGCTGCCGGACGGCAGCATGGATCTGCTGTGGATCGACGGGCGACTCTCGGTGGCGGGCCCGGACACCCGCGCCTACCGCCCGCCGGTGGGATTCGCCGACCGGATCACGGGGATCCGTTTCTTCCCTGGCACGGCTCCGGCTCTCCTCGGGGTGCCCGCGCACGAACTACGCGACGCCAGAGCTGATCTTGCCGACCTCTGGTCACCGGCAGACCTGCGCCGCGCCTCCGGGCTGATCGCCAAGGCGCCGAATCCGGCGGTCGGTCTCGAGACCATCGCACGCTGGCGTGCGAGCGAGACCGATGCCGCGGATCCGATGGTGCGATTCATCGTGACCTCGTTGGGCTCAGGGATGTCGGTGTCGGCGACGGCCGAAGAATTGGGGACGGGTCCACGGCGGCTGCATCGACTCTCCTTGGCGGCCTTCGGGTATGGGCCGAAGACTCTGGGCCGGGTATTGAGGATGCAGCGGGCGTTGGCGCTGGCGCGGGGTGGGATGGGGCTCGCGGAGGTCGCCGTATTAGTCGGATACGCCGATCAAGCGCATTTGACTCGGGATATTCGAGAGTTTTCGGACATGTCGCCCGGGCAATTGCTTGGGTTAGTGGAAATGTCCTCGGTCTGAATTTCCTTATATCACATGGTAATTCACGCATTATTGGCATGTGGCAGAGGTAAAATAGACGCATGGATTCGAAGGGGGTAACACTCGACACGTGCGGCATCGCCGACCTGGCAGCCGCCGTGCAATCCCTGACGAATTCCGTCCTCCACGGCAACCTGAACCCGTTCTCCGACAGTGATGTCGTGGAGTTGATGCAGCGGTTGGAAACCTGCAAACGTCAACTGTCGGCGCTGGATTCACGCCTGATCATCGAGGCCTGCAACCGCTCGCTGCCCGAAGGCAGTGGAGCGAAGAATGTGGTGCCGTTCCTGCGTCAGACCTTGGGGTTGTCGAGGTACGACGCGTCGGTGCGGGTGAAGATCACCCGCCAGTGCGGAGAATTCTTCGAACCCACCGGACACCTGCGTCCGGCGACGTTGGAGAAGACCGCCGAAGCCTATGAGGCAGGCGATATCTCGCGTGATCATGTCCGCAACATCATCGATATCATGAACCACCTGCCTGCTGACATTCCCGCCGAGACGCGCGCGGATGCCGAGGGCATCCTGGTCGGCCACTCGCGGGTCGGGTGGCCTGATGACCTGCCCAAGATCGGCCGCGACATCCTCGCCCGCATCGACCCCGACGGCAAGGTCGTCTCCGACACCGACCGCCGTCGCCGCCGTGGCCTGATCCTGGGTCGTCCCGGGGTGGACGGGATGTCGTGGATCGAGGGCTGGATCACTCCCGAGCTGCGGGCCCTGCTGGATGCGGTGTTCGCCAAGTTGGCGCGCCCGGGCATGTGCAACATCGACGACGCCGACAGCGTTGCCGCCACGGTCAAGGTCGTCGACTCGACGGTGTTGGAGGCTGCTGCGCGTCGGGACCGTCGTGATGCCGGTCAGCGCACCCACGACGCGTTGTTCGCGTTGCTGCAGCCCGGTGTCGACCCGGCCAAGATCGGCTCCCATCGTGGTCTGCCGGTGCAGGCCATCCTGACCATGTCCGTCGCGGATCTCGAGCATGGGGCCGGGGTCGCGACCACCGCCTCCGGCGGCCACGTCTCGATCAACGAGGCGTTGAAGATGGCCGAGGGTACCCGCCCGGTGCTGGCGGTCCTCGACGCCGACGGGCTGCCGCTGTACCTGGGTCGCTGCCAGCGCCTGGCCACCCCCGCCCAGCGTTTGGCGTTGATCGCCCGCGACAAGGGCTGCACCCGACCCGGATGCGACGCACCCGCCTCGATGTGCGCGGTGCACCACATCACCGACTGGGCCAAGGGCGGCCCCACCGATCTGACCAACCTGACCTTGGCCTGCGATCACTGCCACGCGCTGGTCAACGACAGTCCCGACGGCTGGAAAACCGTTGTCATGGGCAAGGATTCCCCGTATCGGGGACGCACCGGATGGATTGCCCCGAAACGTCTTGACCCAACGGGCATTCCTCGCGTGAACGATAGACATCACGTCGGTGAGTGGGTCGCCGCTGCCATCGATTCCAGTTGCCGAAGGTGGGGTTCACGGGCAGCGTGATTCCCGGACCGCTCGTGTGCTGCTGGCGTGCGCAGGGACCGGGGAGTGTGGTTGCGTCGCGTGCCCGACCGGACTCGAGCTGACGCCGGGCTGAGAGCCGCCACCCGCCGATCCCGGCCCACGGACTGCTTCCCAATGAAGTTGTCAAGCCTGGAAGTTGACGTTCGATGGGTGGTTCAGGCGGCTGCTGCGGCGGGCGGCGCTGGCTGGTAGGTCCGGTGCTCGCGGATCAGTGCCCAGAGCACGTTCACGCGGCGGCGGGCCAGGGCGAGGACGGCTTGAGTGTGTTTCTTGCCTTCGGCGCGTTTGCG
>NZ_JBSGCB010000085.1:0-25393 GCF_053601595.1 Nocardia sp. NPDC004711
GGCGTACGCGGAGCCTTCTGAACAATCGAGTCCCGGGGACTGTAAATAGCTCCTCTGTCAAGGGGTAGCGGTGGTTCCACCGGTTTTGATGTCGGGCGGCGGCGGCCAGGGCCACGCCCTCATCATCCGCGTCAACTAGCCGCCAATTCTGTTCCAAGCCACGATATTTCAGATAGGGAGTAAGAGGTCATGCGCCGTATCGGTGTGATCGGTGGTGGCATCATGGGTGCCGGTATCGCCGAGCTCGCCGCCCGCGCGGGCGGCGAGGTCCTCGTCCTCGAACGCGACACCGCCTACGCTGCCCGCGCCCGCATTGCGCGGTCGCTGACCCGTGCGGTGGAGGCCGGCAAGCTCGACCGCGACGTCGCCGACGCTGCCGCGGGCCGGATCGTTCTCACCACCGATATCGACGACTTCGCCGACCGTGACCTGGTCATCGAGGCCACACGGGAGAGCGAAGCCCTCGAGACCGGGTTCTTCACCACACTCGACACCATCGTGGCGCCGGGGGCAATCCTGGCCACCGCCACCTCCTCAATCCCGGTGATCCGGATCGCCTCCGCCACCGCCCACCCGGGCCGGGTGGTCGGGGTGCATTTCTTCAATCCGGCTCCGGTGTCGCCGCTGCTCGAGATCGTCGTAACCCTGCAGACCGAGCGTGTGGTCGCCGACAAGGTCACCGTATTACCGCGTAATACCCGCTAGGGTGTGTAGGTGGCTATTGATTGGCACTATCGCCTCGCCTACCTGCTCGGTGTCGCGGGAATCGACATCGGCGAGGTCGTCGACGCTTTCGTCGACTGGCTCGGCGGTCAGCGGGTGTGGTTGCGCAACACAGACAGCCAGTAGGTAGTCGTGTGGATGCGCACGGCCGGCGGTCAGCCCGTCGAGATCCTGGCACGCATCTGCGGGAGCGATCTATGAGACCGGTATCAGGGCCGGGTCCCAGCCAGGATTCGGTCCAGGTGCCCGGAGGAATGCTCCCTCAATCGGCTGCCCGCCAGCATGATTCGGTGTGGCTCTCTCATGGCCTGCCTCCCACCGGATGCCCGTGCGGGGGTGGCTGAAAAGGGGTCTGCCCGGCTCGAAGTAGCGGTGCCCTCCTCGCACGGACACCACCGATTGCGAGGCAGAAAGGGACACCAGTGCCCGTCATCATCGGAATCGATTTACACAAACGCCCGGCCACCATCGAAATCATCGACCGCGCCGGTCACGTCCTGGCCGTCGGCAGATACGCCACCGATACCACCGGCTATACCGAAATACTCACTGCCGGCCAGCAATTCACCGAACGCGTGTGGGCGGTCGAGGGCTGCAACGGCATCGGACGCCAGGACACCGCAGAGGCGGATTCCGCGAAACACATACCAGGCGGCGGCACCGGCTCCTGAGGGCCAACATCAATTCCGCCCCGAACTCATCAGAGGTTCGTCACTGTGACGTAACGGAGTGAAGATGGGGAGCGTCCGAGGTTGACTCAGGGGCCCAACTGGCAGGGCCAGCCACCGGCCGACGCCTTCCGTCACGTCAACACTCATCACCGCATCGGCTCTGTTGACGCGCGAGCCTCGGCACACACAATGCGCGCCCGGGAAATTGTTCACGTACGCACCCACGTACCAGCAAGCGTGACAGCCGGCACAGGGGGCGGACGCGGAAAGCGACGCATGGGAGCCGTGTCGGACGAGGTGGGCACTTCGACTTGGCATAACATCATCGGTGTGACAATAGTGTTGTCCTGCAACATATTTGGCATAGTTCTGGACGCTCCAACAGCGACATCGTATGTGTCCAGTCATTCTGGGTGACTTCCTGTCGGTACAGATTGGCGCAGCGCCGTGTGGTGGAGGTCGAGTCCAAGAATAGAACTGGAGATTTCCGGTCATACCCGTCGGGGCGCAGGGGCGCATTCCTGCCCGATGCGCCCGTTTCCTGCATGTCCGTATATGACAAGCCAGAATGATGTGGGCATCAAGGTATTTCGATCTGCCAGGATTGGCGGCCGGGTTCAGGTGAGCGTTCTTCCGCCTTCCGAGACACGTCTTCACCCGCGGACGAGATCGAGCAGGTCGGGATCGAAGCAGAGGTTGGGAGGGCCCTTCATTGGCCGTGGCAGTCATTGCGGAACAATGCATGTGTGGCGGATGACTACGGGTTCGACGAAATCCCCTTGGCCCAAATGGTATTGGCCGGGCAGAACCACGACCTGCTGACTGCTGCCGAGCGCGGCTGGATTCACGCCTACTCGGGTGGAGCGTACGAACACATCAATCAGGTGATGCGCGGACAGATCCCGATGACAGCGAACCTGGAGCGACGTATCGCGGCGATCCGTTCCGGGCTGGCCAAATACCCGATTCCTGCCACTGTCCGCGTCACCCGCGAAATCGATGTCGCGGTGTATGGCGTGACCGATGAGGTATCTGCACAGGATCTGCTCTTCCGGGAAATCTACGAGCCAGCGTTCCTATCGACCAGTGGCCTGGCGAACCCACCTCACAACACTCTCCACATCGAGCCGCTCATCATGGACATCCTGGTGCCTAAAGGCACTCCGGCACTGCGGTTGGGTGAACTCGCTGAAGTACCCGACGAGCATGAGGTTCTGCTGATCGACGCGCGCACGATCCTCGTCGTTGGTGTTGGTCGCGATCGGACGCGTAATATGTTGCGTATTCAGGCAGTCGTGATCGAGGAGGCGGACTCATGAGCGCACTCACGCAGGAGTCATGGCAGCCAATCATGCGCAAGCTCACTCCGGAGCAAGCCGAAAGGCGCCGTCGTCAGGCCGAGAAGGCTCTTGGCCGTCCGTTGCCTCCGGTATCCGTCACCAAGTCCACCACCCCGCGATAACGGTTCACTGGGGGCAGCGGTAGAGGCCGGAGATCCGCTGTACTTGATGCTGTTGGCCTGAGATCCGGTGGCAACAGCGCCGTTGCACTACGGTGAGTGCCGTCCTGGGCCAGTAGCGACCCCTCGTAGGGGGCGATAGTGACACCCAGGGTAAAACGCCTGGGCGGGCCCCAATTGTCAACGGCATGCCAATTCTGGATCTGGCACAAATTTCGTGATTCGTTTGGTTCGGGTTGCTCAGTCGCTCAACAGGATTCGCTTCCGAAGAAAGATTTCGCGCCCGAACGTCTGGCGCTTGATCATCTTGATGCGGTTGACATGCCCTTCGACCGGTCCACTGCTCCAGGGCAGGGTCAGGCCGGCTGTCACCGCATCGAAGTCGCGGCGCAGGCCACGGACGAATGAGTGCAGGGCCGGCAGGTCGTCGGCGTCGACGGCGTTCATCCATTGCTCCAGTTCACGGCCGCGTAGCTGGCGCATCATCGTTGCGAAGGCCCGGATGTGACCGGCCAGGGCGGTGAGTTCGGGGCTCGAGGTGAGGATCGCATCGAGCCGCTGCCGATCATCGGGATCAAGGCTGGCGGGGGTCGCTCATGAGCCAGTTCACGACACGACGCACCGACGGCGGCTTGGCAACAGCGCGAGGAATGTGGCCGGTCGCGCGGAATGGGTGAAGGTAATTCATGACAATCTTCGGTCCGCCGCGGTAACCGCGGGCCTTGATCTCGTGGAACAGCTCGGTGGCGTTCGTGCAGCCCTCGTTCCATCTGCGATGCAAGTAGGGCTTGAACTCCTCGAGCAGACTCCGGCGCTGCCCGGTGCCAGTGTTGACCAGCAACTCCTCGACGTTGGCGGCACGCGTGAAGCGCCGAACGGTTCCCCGAGCAAGCCCGAGCTGGGCGCCGACCGATCGCATGCTCACGCCGTCGGCAACAAGTGTGTGGACCGCGGCGTAACGTTCGCGGGTCCGTACGGCCCACTTGTCCATCCGGTCCGCCGGTGGCGCAACCACTTCGGCAATGACCGGGATCTCCTGGCGGTCGGTACCCGCTGGATCGGTGTCGCGTTCGGTGTCGGAGATGGCCACCGCAGCCTCGGATATGGATGCTGCGCGACCGACTCCAGGTTGGCGGAGTTCACTTCGGGCTCCACGACGGCGCCCTCCCCAGACGACTTTACTTTCGATGGCAATGCACCGGCTATGCCATCGGCTGCCCGCTTCCCGGTTCCTCTGGGATGCATTGGCGTCGAGTCATGATCGGGTTCTGCCTGCATCCCCACCTGTCGTAGGGTCCTGTCCGTTCGTGCGAGAGATCGCTTTTCGTGCGATCAGCACGGTCGTCCGAGATCGTCGAGAAGCTCGGTGAGTACCGCTTCCTCATGGAGTGCCCAGCCGTGGCGGACCATCGCGGTGTTGAGCCGAGGATCCCACGGTGTTGCGACCGGGCGGCCAACGAGCGGGATCCGGTGGATTCCTGATGCCGCGCCGCGCAGGTAATCGGATGCACCCATCAGCCAAGGCCGGGCACCTGCGGCGAACAACCGGGCGGCGATAGCCACCCCAGGCCAGTCGAAGTCGCCGTGATACTCGATCGAAAGACGTTCGGCGAGCAGCATTCCCGCAGATGCGGGATTGCCGCTGAAGCACACGAGCGGACGGGCGACGCCGATTTCCGCGGCACGCTGCAACACCTGCGGGTTTTCGCACGCGGAAACGACGGAGCCGGACTCGGCCAGCGACGCGGTGGTGCTCGTGAGTTCGGCGAGGGTGAGATGGGTAACCAGTCCAAGATCGGCACGCGCCCGCATCATGACCGACCAAGGGTCGTCACCGGGCGGACGGAGATTCCACGTGAGCACGGTGCCCGAAATGGTGTCGGCGGATACCGCGACTCGCTCCCAGGCCGTGATCCGGTCTCGCGGTGTGACCGGATCGGGCAGGTCGAACGCGAAGCTGAGCCCGCGCAGGGTGAGTCGTCCGGCGAGCCGGTCGTTGTCGAGTGCGTGGGCGTCACCGGTGAGGTCGGCAGCGAGTTCACCGAGCATCCTGCGCGGCGGTTCGGTTGCCAGGACCGCCGCGAGTGCCCGCGCGGCGATGTCGAACTCGTGGTTGGCGTGCTCGCTCGCGCGCACCAGCAGTCCAGACGCGTGTAGCCACTGCACAAAGGGCCGGATCCATGGCGCATCGGCGAGTCCGTTGTCCACCAGCGAGTATTCGACCCCTGACCAGAGCTCGGCCACGGCGGTGCGCTGGGCGAGCCGCTCGGAGGGGCGGTCTCGCAGCGGCGCACCGGTGAGGTCCGCGACGATCGCGACCAGACCGCGCGCGGCGGCGCTGCGCAGCAGCGCCGCCTCCACGTCAGCCAAGGCGATATTTCGGTGTCCCGCCGCGACCCGACGGCCGAGTAACCCCGACAGGTGTGCGGCCGCCCGCTCGTCCAGTGCGACCTTGACCGAACCTTCGACGACATGACCGTTGTGCTCCAACCGTTTTCGAATCCGGCTCCACATGTCGGCCAGACTCGGGTCGGCCAGGTAACCGCGCACCGCGTGGGGGAGTGTCATGCCGGTCCCACCGCCTGCATGTAGGTACGGTTTCTGCCGTCCCAGTGAATCCGGGTGGGGATGACCGCACTGCCGCCGATGCGGCGAATCTCGTAGATGTCGAGCGCGGGCACCTGCGGAACCGTGCCCCACAGCGCGTGCCCGGTCATGACGAAGTCGATGTCCAACCGCACCAGCAGGCCCATGAGTTCGCCGATGGCTTTGTCGTCGACCTTGGCGAATGCGTCGTCGAGCAGCACCAACCGCAACGCGGCGCCAGGTTCGGGCAGCCCGGACAGGTAACCGTCGGCCGCCGCGAACAGCGCGACATAGGAGACGAAACGCGTCTCGCCCTGAGAGATCTTGGCACGGCGAGAGATTCGCTGCCGCTGCTGTGGTGCGGGACCGAGAATATCGACATCCACGCGGTGCCAGGAGCGGTAGTCGAGGGCGGCCCGCAGATGCGTGGCGTAACCGCTCGTGGGGTCGGCGGCGCGCAACGCTTCGACGCGCTCGCGGACCAGTGCGATCAATTCCTCGCTGTCGGCTTCCGATCGCACCTGATCGGCGATCTCGACCAAACCGAGCAGCCGATTCAGCTCCGGGTCGGGGTTGTCGAGGTGCCAGACGATACTGACTCCGATACCGTGGCTGGTTCGGGTGCCCGCCAGGCTGTCGTTCATGGCCTTGATCAGCAACCGAGCCTGATGGATGCGGCGGCGCAGTTCATCGGTGACGGCGCCCAGCACGAAGTGGGTGAACACCTCTCGTTCCCGTCGAGTCAATGCATGGCGCCCCTGCTCCACGCGGTGCTCGAGATACGTCAATACCGCCGCACAGTCGTGGTGGTTCTCGACGCCGTCGACATGTACCAGGTGCACATCGTGTTCGACGCGCTGCGAGACATCGAGTTGTCCGGTGGTGTCGGCTCCGAACCGGGTGAGGGCGTTGAGCAGCTGATTGACGCTGAATGGTTTTCGAACGGTCAACACGGTCAGAGCCGACCGCGCAATGCTGCGTGCGTGCTCGGGATCGGCCACGTGGGTGACGGTTTCGAGTTCCGCGCCAGTGGCCGCGGCCAGACCGGGCAGGCGCAGCCGAGCGTTGAAGATCTCGCCGGCAGCGCGGAGGTCCGCGGTGCGTTGTTCGACGGCGTTCGCGGCGAAGTCGAGATCGCGTTTGGTCGTGGCGGATTCGACATCGAGACCGCTCAGTGTTCCCCGGTACTGCTCGAGGTCGCCTTTGGTACGTTTGTACTCGGCGGTGGTGAGCTCGAGTTCCCGCGTGAGCTGTTCGAGCGGCATGTCCAGGGTTTCGTGCAACGTGGCCACGCCCACCGCTTCCTCATGCCAGTCACGGCGACGGTGTTCGGCCTCGCCTTCCTCTCGGCGGCGCACCTCGTGCGCGGCATCGAAGGCCATGGACGAACGCCACGCCCGACCGACGGCCGCGGTGGTGAACTCCCATGATTCGGCGAGAGCTGTACAGGCGGCGGCCGCCACCCCGCACCTCTTCTCAGCGGTCAAGAGCTCGTCGGCGTCGGTCGGCAATCCCATTCCGGCACAGAGCCTGCGATGATTTTCGAGTTCGGCGCTCCACGCGGTGCGCGCGGCGGCCGCGCTCTGCTCGGCTGCCCGGAGGTCGGCCGCAGCCCGGACCGCTCGCCCGGCGGCCACGGACGCGGCGTTGCGGGCGGTGCGAAGATCCCACCCCCGCGGCGCACGCCGCACCTGGTCGTCGAGTTCCGCGCGACGCCGGCGCAGCGCTGCGCGCTGTTCACCGCGAGCGGTGGCGGCGCGATCGAGTTCGTCGGTGAGCGAGGCGATTTCGGCCAGCCGCGCCGCTCGTGCGGCCGCTCGCGCGGTGGCTCCGATATGACGGGCCTCGGTTTGGCTGTGGCGGCCCGCCAGCGCTCCATTACGCCAGCTGCCGTCGGCGCAAACGCTGGTCACGGCCTGTTCGTCGCCCCAGCCGATCCGGCCCAGCAGCCCTTCCACGATTGCGGTGGGCAGTGCGAGGGCAGGATCGGCCCGCAACGCGGTAGACAGCGGCGACCGAACCGGCTCGTCGGCGGGCCACAAGAACACCTCGCCGTCGGCGGCGGTCACCGTGCCGTCCGAACGAATCGTCGCGGTCAGCAGACCGGAGGCCAGCAGTGCCGCCTCGAGCCCGGCGCGATCGGCGGCAGTCAGGTTCGGTTGGAAGTCGACGGCGAGCCACAACGGTATGCCGGAGTGCTCGGTATGCCAGGGCGCGGTCGGCGGGAGCGGGTCGCGGGCCGCTTCCAGCGCGCGCGTCTCGTCACCCAGGTTCTCGCGGATCCGGGCGTCCGCGTCGTCCTGCTCACGCAGCAAGCCGACATGTTCGGCCAGTTCGTCCCGTAGCGGGCGCGCTGTCACCTCCGCGAGATCGTCCAGGTGCGCGAGCAGTTCCTCGGTGGCCGGTTCCGCCCCGCACAGGGCTTCCACATTGTCGAGCAGCACCGTGATGGCGGGTTGGGTCCACTCGGCGTCCGGCATGACCCGGGTCGTTTCGGAGGACGAAATCCATTGCCGCCAATCATTGTTCAACGTGATCGCGAGAATGTCGCGCTGTTGTTCTGCTCGCGTGGCGTCTTCCCGTTCACGGTCGGCATGATTCTGGGCCTGTTCCGCCAAGGATTCCAGTTCCCGGACCTGGCTGTACTCTCTGCCGAGCCGGTTGGCCTCATTCCAGCGGCGGCCCGCTTGCTCGCCGCGCCGGGTGGCGGCCTGGCCGCATCGTCGCGCCGCGTCGGCTACCAGTGTGGTCTCGTGCGGGATCACGGTTGCGGTGACGATCACAGGTCGTTCCACCGTCACCGGGGCTTGATCCAGTGAATCCATCATCGTTTCGATGACGCCGAATGGGCCGGCATCTTGGCAGCTGATATCGGTGGGCAGTTCGGTGTGCGAAAGACCCACGGCGACAAGGTGATCTACGGCGGTGCGCAGGCGATTCGCACTCGTTCCTACGGCGTCGCGCACTTCGTCGAAATGCTCGCACGCCAGTTCCGCGGCCTGGCGCTCCGTGGCGCGTGCCGTCCGCGCCGCGCCCAGGGCCTGTTCGGCAGTGGTACGCAAAGCTGCGACCGCCTTGTCCCGTTGCGCCAGATCGTCGGCGTCGTTGAACAGCGGATTCAGCTGCAAATTCGTGATCGCCACGTCGAGTTCGCGGACCGAGTCGTCCAACTCGCTCACCCGCGCCTGGGTGGTCGTGAGTCTTTCGGTCAGGCCCCGAAGTCGCTTCGCGAGTTCATCGTGCCTGTCACGAGCGTCGAGCAGCCCGGTGACGGCATCGTCCACAGCGGTGGCCGTGGCGGCGAGAACCGTTGTGGCATAGGCGCGATAAGCCGAATGGAACCGCCGCATATGCTCGAGCGTTGTAGCGAGTCGTTCCTGCGCCAGCCGGGTCTCGGTGAGACCATCGAGTCGCTCTCCGGCCTTGTCGAGAGTCTGCTCGCTCAACGGCGGCAACGCCTCGGACAGAATCTGCGGCAACCGGCCCTCGTCGATGCGGTTGCCGACGTCGGGAGCCCGCAGAGTGTGCAGCAATTGCATCAGCCCGGCGAACCGGTCCCTGCCCACCTCACCATGCAATCCGAACACCTTGCCGCGCACGACTTCCCGATGCTCGTCGGCCGTGCCGAGATTGTGTGCGCCGATCAGCTCGCTCAAGGCGTCCCGCGAGAGCGGTTCGCGATTGCCGTCCATGGGCCGCAGCCCCTCGCCGATCCGCAGCTCGGTGGTGAAGAACCTGACCTCGCTGCGTTTCGCCGAGGCGCTGTACTTGACATACGCTCCGACAGTGAGGAATTCGCCGGGACGCGTCAGCTCCAGCCAGAGATAGCCGACCCGATTGACTTGACCGCGCGCACCGGTGCGCATCAGATCGTCCAGACCCACCTTCTGTGACCCGGTCGCGTCCATGCGCCGACGGTCCGCATCGAGCAGGAACGGCAGCAGCATCTCGAGGGCACGAGACTTGCCGGAACCGTTGGTCCCCCGCAGAATCAGCCTGCCGCCGGAGATCGCGAACTCGGTGTCGAGATAGTGCCAGACATTGACCACACCGGCTCGGGACAGCCGCCAGCGCTGCTCGAAGTGCTTTCGCTGGATCAAAGACATACGGCCTGCTCCTACGGTTCGAGGGTCGGCTGGATACCGCCCGACACGGTCCTGGGCCGATAGCGGGCGACCGGCGCGAACAACCGCAGCCCCTCGGGAAGCGTTTCGGCCAGCCGCAGCGCGCCGAGCAACTCGACAATGTCGGCACGCAGAACAGCGATCGAGTCCGCATACTCGGCCCGCCACGCCCGGCCATGCTGTCGCACCAACTCGGCCAGCGCCGAATCCACCGTGGGCCAGTCGAATTCGCTACCACCGGCGGGGACGTCACCCAGCCGGTCCACGAGCACGCCGATGAGCAGCAAGGCCGCCTGCTTCAGGCTGCCACTGCCGGGGAACTCGATATCGCTGAGCGGATCACTCGGGTCGTAGGCCAGCGCGCCCTCGGCGCGCACCTCGAGCGTCAGTCCGAAGTTCTCTGCCAGCACGCGAGTCAGTTCCGACCGCTCACGCGAGAGGACATCCAATTCTTCCGGGGTGAGGTCGGTGCGCAGCACTACCGGATCCTCGGTCAGCCGGCGGCGCAAACGGCGCCTCGGCGCACTCGAATCCGGCTCTGTGATGTCGGCGGGTGTGTCCGTCGGCCCGATCGGACGTACGAGTAGATAGGGAAGCAGTGGCCGGCAGACGGTGAGCAGCGCCTCGTCACCGCTTCGATCGCCCCACTGCGCGATCGTGCCGTCGGTCTCCACGAGCACGCCCACGTCGATGAGCGCCGTCAGCGCCGCGACAAGCTGCCGTCGGTCGGAGATGCTGTCGGAGAACACGATTCCCTGCTCGGCCGCGTCGGATCGGATCTGCGTGACCAGCTGCGACACGAGGATCTGCTCACCGACTCCGGGGGCGAGCAGAGCCGCGCATGCTATCGCCACCAGCGCGTAGGTCCGTGCCCCGAACGGCGCGCCGGTGCGCCGGGATATGAAACGGTTCGGTGACTCGGCCTCGGGCGGCAGCTTGGCCAGTCGGGCGAACGACGCTTCGACGTCAGCCGGTAGCCGAGCTGCGCATCGAACATCGCGCGCAGCGCGGTCGCATGCCGCCGCACGAGTGCCAGGGTGTCGGGTGCGCGCGCGGCGGTCACGATGGGAGTGCGCAGCAATGCCCGCGCCGCCTCGCGCACGGCTGCCGCGTCGTGGCTTCGGGTGTTCAGCGACCGATCGGTCGATTCGAATGCGCCGGTCACCGAGCGACCCCCAGTCTCGACGTGCGGCCCGTATCGATGGCCTGGACCGACAGCAGGTATCCGGTGACCGTCAAGGTGCCGTCGGGGGAGTGCACGACGGTCTGGTCGCCTGGCGATGCACAAAGAATGAGCCCGAGATCGTAGTTGGTGGCTTCGGCGTGCGCGGAAGGTTCGGGATTGGTGGCCAGCAGACGTGCCAGCTCATCGAGCAGCAGTGTGCGAGCGTTGGGTGACAGGTGGGCACCGTCGAGCCCACCTGCTGCTGCCAGTTCGGCCGCAGCGGCCTGGTTGCGCTCCTGTTCGGCCCGCGCCGCGGCCTCCACCAGCGCGCGATCGGTAGTGGTGTCCGGGACCCGTGCGGTACGTCCGCGCGCCACCCGATTTCCGCGCTCACGCAACGACACCGGAACCTCGATCGGGTCGCAGGCGGCCCACGATGTCATCGGTCCCAACCGTGGATCCGGCTCGTCGGGGCCCAAACTCACATGTCGAGCCGACCACGTGCCGAAACCCGCCGAGAACAATCGCGCCGCCTCCGCATCGCAGGAGCGATCCAGCCAGGTCGCGAGCCGGAGCAGGTCGGCCCGCCGCGAGTATCCCGTCGATGAAGCATCGAGCATGCGTTTGGCATTGGCGATCAACTGCCCCAGCGCTTGCCCGGCCGCGGCTCGCAGTTGCGCGGGTCCCGATTCGTTACCTGTTCCGGCGTACCACTGCCGCAGCTGTTCCCACTCGACTCGAGTGCGGCCGCCGGATCGTTCCACGTCGGTCAGCTCGCCCAGTGCCAGTCCGGGCACGGAATCGAGAACCGCGAGCAGTTCATCGATCCGCCCGAGCAGTCGATCCAGGTGGTCGGCGATGAGCGGGGCATGCCGGTTGACGTCGGCTGTGATCAGGTCGACGTAGTCCAGCAGCAGGCTCTTGAAGTGGGCATATTCCTCGCCGTGTAGATCGAATCGAGTAAGTACACCTGAGAGGTAGGCGTAGAAGTCGGTGACGCTCGCGGTGAACAGACGCTGGTTGTTGAAGATGGTGGTCACCACTCCCGCCAGCCGCTCGGTACGCTCCGGACTCGACGGCGAGTCCAACAGGGTGAGGATCTCGCCCAGTGCCTGTGCGATCTGCCCCAACAACTCTCGGGCAACTTCACGGGCGCCGTCACTGGCATCCATGATCTCCACGGCGGTTCGATGCACGCGTCCGCCGAGACCGGAAATCTGATATCGCGATCGAGCGCGCAAATAGTCGGCCACCGTGCTCACCCGCGCATCCCGCAGCGACGGAACGAGATTCCCCCAGCGGACCAGCTGCCGGCAGCGCGCCTCAACCGTGTCGGCGTCGAGCCGCAAACCGTCTCGCGCCAAGAGCTCCGCGACTGTACTCGCGGACATATCGGCCAGCAACGACGCGGTGAATCGGGTCATGATGGCGATGTAGTCGATTCGCTCCTCAACAGTGAGATAGCGGAAGAGATCCAGATGCGGTGGCTCCCCGTCGGATTCCGCCATCCCCTCACAACCCTTCGATGCTGCGCCGTATCGGCACAAGTCACGATAGACGAGAAGGCCGACACGTTTCGCAGTGCTGAACGAACCGTGTTGCACGGCAACTGAGAGCCTGGTGGCAAAGGGTTTTGCTCGATGCTGACCGGCCCCGCGTGATGTGTTGACCGCGAAGATGATTGAGATACCGGCGATCCGGCCACGACGAACGCGGGCTCCTGGTAGGTGAGGTTGTTGTCTACGCAACCCACCCGAACCAGGAGCCCTGCTGTCTGTCTACACGCCCGCGGCCGCGGGCGCCACTGGCTGCGCCTCACCAGGCTGCGGCTGTCACGACCGGCCACGGTCGTACCCGTCGGACCTCTCCGACGCGGAATGGGCGGTCCTGGCGGGTGAGGCACGCGCGGTGATGGCCGAACTCGTCCAAGTGTCGGGCCGGCCGATGGTCCACGACCTGCGCGCGATGCTCGACGCGATCGGCTATCTCACCCGCTACGGCATCGAATGGCGCGCGCTGCCGGTCGACTTCCCGCCACACGCCGCGGTGTACGCGTTCTTCACCCGCTGGTCCGCGCGTGGGCTGCCCGAACGCCTCGCCGGGCGGCTGAGTGGACGGATCCGCGTCGCCGCCGGCCGCGGTGAGCTGCCCACCGCCGGCAGCATCGACTCCCAGACGGTGAAAGCCACCGAAGCCGTCACCGCCGCCGCGGCCGGCTACGACGCCGGCAAGTAGATCAAGGGCGGCAAACGCCACATCGCCGTCGACACCATAGGACTGCTGCTGACGGTGGTCGTCACCGCCGCCTCGATCCAGGACCGCGACGGCGCGCACACGCTGCTGGCCCGGCTGCGGGAGAAGTACTCCACCGTCTCGCTGGCGTGGGCCGACGGCGGCTACGCCGGCCGACTCGTCGTGTGGTCGAAATCCGTTCTGGCACTGACAGTGCAGATCGTGAAACGCTCCGACGACGTGCGGGGATTCGTGGTGCTGCCACGCCGCTGGGTGGTAGAACGGTTGCTCGCGTGGCTGACTCGCTACCGGCGCCTCGTGCGGGTCTACGAGCGTGCCCCCGCCCATCACGAGGCGATGATCTGGTGGGCCACCACCCATCACCTGACGCGGCGGTTGACCCGGGAACTGGCCGGACAGCCGCCCGCCCGTCGATGGGGTGACCCGCCACCGCTACCGGAACCGGTCAGCCCCGACGCACGCGGCAAGGTGATCGAGCTGATCACCGCGCAGCCGTGGCGGGCGTGGAAAGGCGCGGAGCTGGCCGCGATCCTTGGTGCCGACAACGTCAACAGCTTCCGGGTCCGCCTGTCGCAGTGGTCGCATCAGGGACACATCAGAAAGATCGGACCGGCCCTCTACGGGCCGGTCCCGACCACGGCTTAACCCTTTGTCACCAGGCTCTGAGATCGGGTGCTCACCGGGCTGAAGGTGCGTGCAGCGCCTCTGTTCAACCAACAACAATTAGTCACGGCCATAGCGAATTTTTTAGTGACTAATCGTGCGGCTCGGCCAGCATGTCACCGACCGATGGCATCCTCGAAACTTGAAAAGCACCGGAGGTGAAGAGCCATGGACGAAGTCGACGACACGCTCCCAAAGGCGGCCGCCCCGACCGGGGTCACCAAATCGAGCGATCCCTATGTCCTCGATCGGCGATTCACGCTGTGGTTGGCGGCTCGCCCCGGTCGCCCTCTCGTCCCGCGCACGCGAGGCGAGTACTCGCAACGTGTCGCATTGTTCCTCAACTGGTTGCGGGACGTTCGTGTCGATCATCCGGCGGCCCTCGCCACCGCTGAGGGGAGGGACACCGCCGTTGCCGCATTCCTTGCGCACCTGAAGTCACTCGGCCGCGGATACAGCACGTGGAACGTAACCCTCGCGGCTCTCAACGCCTACTACGACTACCTCGAACTCGAGCCATCCCGGGTGCCTCCGGCTCCTATCGAGCGGGTGATCACCCGGCCACTGACCGTGTCCGAGCAGTCGGATCTCATCGCGGTGGCGCAGGCGCGGCCGGCGCATACCCGATTGTTCCGGATACGGAGGACCCGCAATCTCGCGCTGGTCGTACTGCTGCTGTACAGCGGTTTGAGAGAGTCGGAGGTCTCCGGCCTCGACGACGAGGATGTGGTGTTGACCGGGGCCCAGAGTTTCGTACGCGCCCCGCGCCGTTTGATCCATCTACCCGGGCGGGCGCATCACACCCTGGCGGAATGGCGCGCCGAGCGGGCCGCCCTGGTTGGGGATCAGCGGATCAAGGCCTTCTTCCTCGCCGGAGACCACGATGGGGACGGCGGGCGCATACGGCGGCTGTCGCGCCGCCAGATCGAAGACATCGTGCGGGAGCTCGGCCGCGAAACCGGGCTCCGCGACGGCTCCGGCATCGCACCCGGCGTGCTACGTGCCACCTACGCCAGCCGTTTGGCCGCCGAACAACCGGACCAGGTGGTGGCCCGGCAGCTGGGTCAGGTCAAACCTGATGTGCCCCAACTCGATACCTTGCGGGCGACGGCACCGACCCGGCATCCGGGTCGATCCCCAGAAGCTAATCCACCCAGGGATCCACAGCTGTCACTCGACTTCTGAACCATTAACGTCGCATGGTTCGTCGTAGGGAAGGTCGTACATACGACCTTAAGGACGGATCCCGGCCCGCTTCGGCAGTCTGGATTCTGGGAACCACCGGCAGGCAAGGGGTTTCCGGTCGGCCCGGAGAATGACCCCTCGATCGGCTATCGAACGCTGGTCATTCGGTGCCCGCTAGTCTGTTCGAATTTTCGTGAGAATCCCCTCGGGATAATTCTGGAAATCCCTCGCGTCGATAGGGCTCGTCGTCGGCCAACCGCTTGTCTCGCGGCTGGGTGCGCCGCAGCAGCGTCGTCTTTCTCGACAAGCCATGCCTTGACGGCCCCAACAGCCCGCACAGTGCGGATCGCGGCCACGTCCAACGGCATCGGGACCACCATCATCGATGTTGCGCAGCCTGGCCAGCCCGTGGTGGCCGCCCACGATGACCCGAGGGTCAGCGTGCGGATCCAGAGTACGTTGCAGCGCAAGCTGAGCGGCGAATCATGTCTTATTGCCTGGGGCCAGCCAGACAATTTCCTCGAATCCAGGCTCCGGCTCGTAGCTCGCATCCTCCGGCTGGTCAACACCCTGCTGAAGCGAACGCGTCATCGCCACGCCGATCCGGCTTCCTGCGACGCGGGCAGGGAAGCACCCGCCCGAGTATTTGATGGGCTGATCGAAACCCATGCCGCCGGTGTAGTCGACGTTCAGTGAGAAGGTGCTCTAGAGGAATTCGGCACGCAGTCGGGCAGCAGGCGGGCGCTGTTGTAGGTGAGAACGATGATGTCGATGCTGCTCATCGGAGCGGGGCTACCTCTCGCTGTGGTGCGGTCTCGACAAGGTTCGGTGCGGCGGATCCGGCGGACGGTATCACTTCCCGCACGGGCGGGAAGCCGCTACCGGCCGCCAGCAGAGACCGCACCACGCCGCAGGAGCCGCGGTCGGCTGGATACGGTGATAGGCGAGGGATTTTCGGCACCATGCAAATTGACGGCCAACCCACAGAGCAGTGCGGCATTTGCGAGTACCACTGGACCTTGACGTCCACGGGAAAGTTCCCATGGCACGGGCGCGATGGTCGGCCAGAAGGGCTGCCTGCCTGCGCTGGGTCGCACCTCACGCCAGGCGAATCCTGGGAACATCCGGATCGGCGGTATCCGAATAGGCACTGAGGTGGCGAGGGCCCGCCACTATGACTGCTGGCGGGCTCCCATCTGCGGCATCAGCTATCGACCAACCCGGTCCAGTCTCCGAGGGGCTCGGCGGCACGCACCCGTAGGTCGAATTCCACCATCGTCGGAAGCATCGTGGACCTTGTGACCCACCTTCTAGAGCAAGCATCTGCCCCGTAGTGCGATCGCGCAATGTGCGGTTTCGGGGGTCGACCTCATGATTTGATTCGTGAGATCGAGCTTCCACTCAGGATCGAGTGATCCGCCAGCGATCGTCTCTGTGCACCGTTCGTCAGGTGCCATGTGCGCCAAGAGTATGGGCGGGTACGACGCCGAGCGGCAGGTGGATTGAGGAGATCACTGTCCGCTACTGGTCGGGGTGTCCGTCGGTGATCGACCGCATGGTGACGGTCGCGCGTCTTGGACGCCGGGTGACAATAGAAAGTGCCCACCTGTCCGCCTCTCTCGGACAGGTGGGCACCCGTATCACATCGACCGGTCACGCCGCGGCCACGCCGCCCACACGATCACGGCCACCGGCAGGCCCACGACCACAGCCCAGCCGATCACGTTCCAGTTCACGCAGACCGGCTGAACTCCCCGGCGCGCACGCCGTCGCAGAACGCCTCCCACTCGCCGGGCGTGTAGAGGATTGCGCCGCCGTGCGGGGCGCTGGAGTGGCGGACCGCGACGCGGCCGTCGTCGAGTTCGCCGACCTCGACGCAGTTGCCGGACGGGTTGGACGCGGTGGCCTTGCGGAACGGCACGCGCAGCGCCAGCGCTGCCGCGTTGGGGGCAAAGGTGTCGGTCATTTCGGGTTCTCCCTGTTCGGGCGGTGCGGACACCGCCATCGGTTCACCGGTCCCTGTTGGGCCGGTGGTCTGGGACGGTCACTACGCCCATGGCCGGGTTCCATCGCGCGAACGACAACCGCGGCAACACGGTCTCCACATCAGCCACCGACAACAGCGCGTTCAGCATCAGTGGGTCGAGATGGTTCGGGCTGGGCACGATCAGCGCATCCGCGTCGGCGGAGCGCACGACGTCGACGAGCGGGATCAGTGAGATCTCGGATGCCATTTCGACCACGTATCCGAGATGGCGTGCGAGGCGGCGCATCTGCGCTCGGTCCCATTCCGGCGCGATGGTCACTTCGGTGTCGAGCCATCCCAGCGCGGTCGGTTTCGCTCGCATACGGCCCCCTTGTCCGGTCGTGGGCGCTCACCACCGCGGGACCGTGGCTACGGGGGTCAACCCGGCGGCGGGGCGCATGAACGACTCCAGCGTGCGTTGGCTAGAGCGTGGCCGGAAGACGCGCATATAGGGCAGGTGTGTGCACAGGGGGCGTGCACGGCCGCCGATTCGTAGCGTGTCCATCGTACGAGTGCCACACTCGCGAGATGGGACGCCGCCCGAAGCAGCCGAATCGCCAGCTTGATGAACTGCTCGAGGAGGCTGGCGGAATTCGAAAGCCCCTGGCTCGCCGGGTGGTCGAGCGCGGTCGCGTTCGCGGCCTGACACTGCGCTACGACCACAGTTCGGTGAGTCGCTGGCTCGCGGGTGAGCAGCCGCAACCTCCCGGTCCAGAGCTGATCGCGGAAGTTCTCACGGAATTGCTCGGCCGCAGGATCACCGCGACGATGTGCGGCATGGTCGGCAGCCAGGACGCTACGGCCGATCTCGGCCTCGAGTTTTCGCTGAAACTCACTGATGCCGTCGAAGCCTCTACAGCGTTGTGGCGCAGCGACGTCGAACACCGCCGATTCCTGCAAGGCACCAACTACGCGGTAGCGGTGTACCCTGCCGCGTCGATGCGCTGGCTGACACTTCCCGGCCCCGAACATCCGGTGTCCAGCGGGTCGTCGCGCCGGGTCGGACAACTCGACGTCGACGCCGTGCGGGACATGGCCGGCGCTTTCCGCGACCTCGACAACAAGGTCGGCGGCGGCAAGGTCCGATCGACCATCGTGCAGTATCTGCACAGCTCGGTCGCGCCATTGCTGCGCGGCAGTTTCAACGAGCACATCGGCCGTCAATTGTTCGGCTCGACAGCCGAGCTCGTGCGCTTGGCGGGGTGGGCCGCCTACGACCAAGAGGACCACGGCCTTGCCCAGCGCTACCTGATTCAAGCGCTACGCCTCGCCCGCGCCGCGAGCGATACCCCGCTCAGCGCCGAAATCATGGCCGCCATGAGCCACCAGGCCACCTACGTCGGTCGACCCGGCGACGCCGTCGACCTCGCGCGCGCCGCGCAGATCGCCGCCCGCGGTGCAGGATTGGCGGCGCTCGAGTCTGAATGTCACATGGTCGAGGCCCACGGACACGCCGCCCGCCAGGACGCGACATCGTGCACGTCGGCGCTCAACGCCGCAGAACGTGCATTCGATCGCGCCCAGCCTGGCGAGCAACCTGTGTGGCTGGCCTATTTCGATCGGTCCTACCTGTCTGCAAAAACCGCGCATTGCTTCCGTGAGCTCGGCGATAACACTCGCACAGCACATTTCGCCGAGCAGTCGCTCGAAATGTCCGTCGGCTACCAGCGTGGGCGAGCCTTCAATCTGAGCTTGCTCGCCTCGGCGCTGGTATCCGCCGACCCCCGCGAGGCCGTCCGCGTCGGACAAGGCGCGCTGAGCATTGCCAGCGATCTCGCCTCGCAGCGCAGCCTTTCCTATCTGCGGGACCTGCGCTATCGGCTGCGCCCGTTCAACGACTTGACCGAGGTCGCGGAGTTCCGCCAGCAGGTTCTCGAGCTCACGCGTCGAGGCTGAGGGCCCTGTAGATCGCGACCACCGTTGCCGCGCCGACGATCTCGCCGCGGTCGATCATGGCCGCCGCCTCGTCGAGCGGGATCCAGCGAACGTCCTCGGCCTCGTTGATATCCGGTGCCGTGTCGGTGAGGTCGGCCCCGCGCGCGAGGTAGATCTCTTGCGGCTGGTCGAGACTTCCGATTGAAGGCTGATAGGTGACAAGCCGTTCCATGGAGCGCGGCCGCCACCCGGTCTCTTCCTCGACCTCGCGCGCCGCCGCCGAAGCGACGTCCTCGGCGTGGTCGACGTATCCGCCAGGCAGTTCCCACACCCATTGATCAATGATGAACCGGTGCCGGTACATCAGCAGGGCCTCGTGGTTTTCATTGAGTACCAGCGTCATTGCACATCGTGGCATACGCGCGACGTACTGAGTGAATTTGACGCCGTCAGGTAGTTCGACGTCGACCGTTGAGAGACGAATATGCCTGTTTTCGTCGACCAGGCGCTCACCGAGAATGTTCCACTGCGTCGGACGCTTCACGATTCAGACACTACGCGGGCCACCCAGCGCGGTGGCTCACGGCCGGATTCGGCACCGGGCGTCGAGTCGTCTTTGTCGACCTCAATCACGGCGTCTGCAGTCCGGCCTGGCTGTTGCCGGTTCGCGGTGTCGCGAGCTCGTGGACGCGCATCTGCCCGAGGCGCGGGCGGAGGCTCGGCGCACGGACACGCTGAGCGGATTCGCGTCGTGGTGCGGTGTCACCCACGCCCTGTAATCGTCAGGCGGGCAGCCGCTTCGAGATGGCCGGGGTGAGGAACTCGATGCGGAAGTTGTCGACGAACTTCTCACGCTCGGCGAGGAACCAGAGCGTGCGCGGTTGTTGCTCGTGCGCGTCGAAAGTGGCACGTGAGGCGTACACCTCATGTCGACCGTTGAGAGACGAATATGCCTGTTCTCGTCGACCAGGCGCTCACCGAGAATGTTCCACTGCGTCGGACGCTTACCGCATTGACCACGACGGACGTCAAGATGGCGGCCACGATCGCCGAGAACAACTCGGTCTGACGCATCCGACCAGCGCTCCCCGTTGATCGAGTCGCCGCTCGCACGGTCGTGACGCCAACAGCGAGATTCAGAATCCGAAGGATCAACAGTTGAGAAGCACTCTGGCAGTGGACGAATTGCGTTGGCGGCCCTGGCCGTCCTCTGGTGAGCGAGCCGGAGGCTGTCTGCATGCTCAGCCGCGGTCGAGCCGCCCTGCCAGGGCCGGACACTGTGCTGAGCGATCGCGGTGCCGGGCCGTCTGAAGGTCGGAGCGGTCGAACATCAGAAGAGTCTGAACACGGCGAGTCCCTGGGCCCAGCGATACAGACGCGCCAGTGAGCAAGTGTGATCCTGGCGGGCGCAAGGACGGGCCGGGACCGGATTGTCTAGCAGCGGCAAGGTCGTGGGATCACTGCGAGAACAGCGATGAATCCATCCGTGGTGGAACATCGCGGCAGACACACCGGGTCGAGGAACCCAGCGGCCGAACCACAGGAGGACTCGTGGAGATGAGGAGGCCCGCCCTGTGTGGGATGAGCCCGAATCCGGCTGACTGGGTACTCACGGATCTGAGATCGATAGATCCAGGCAGAGTTCGGCGCTTCACCGTATAAGCGGAGTGAGGGGAGCCCGCGCGCAGCGGCCCGAACGGGCCGCGCGGAAAACCGTCCGGCGATGCTAGTTGTGGCGGCCCTGGCCGCCGTGATGGACGTGGCCCTTGTTCTTGGCCTCGCCGCCGTGGTGCGAACACGTACCCGGCCCAGTACTGGGGCTCGAGGTTCCGTCGTTGCACAGGGTGCCGCCGCCGCTGGAACCGTCGTCGGATCCGCTACCGGCAGAGCCGGAGTCAATCCCTGCAGGGGCTGCGGTGGCGGTTCCGTAGAGCGCGCCGGTGGCAGCCACTGACAGCAAAAAGGCGCCGATCATCCGGTTGATGGTCAACGTGTTTCCTCTCGGTCGGGTTCGGACAGAGAGTGTTTCGCCGGGTGGTGGCTGGTGTTACGGGTGCACGCGGCATGTTCGCCCAGACTCGCGGAGGCTGCCTGGGTCGGCTCGGCGACGACCCCGTTGCTGGGTGTACGCGGTCGGTGACTGCAACCTGATACGGACTGCCAGGAGAGAACAGGACGCAGTTCCACGTCTGTGCTGCTGCAGAACCTCCGACCGGATCGACACGATGACGGTGTTCGACGAGCTCACCATCGTGCTCCCGGCGGCGACTTCGGCGCGCCATGGGAAGCAGCCTAGGTTGAGCTGGCAGTCAACTGCCTGGCGAGTCCACACAGCTCCACCGCATTTCTCGGGATATGCTGTGGCGCAGCGTCTTCTGCATTTCAGAGGCCCAGCCGTCCATGAGTTGGAACCGGCTAATCGGCGCCGTGGCAGTGGCTGGAGGCGTAGTCGTAAGGGTCCAGGCTCCGTGCCGCCGGGTCCGCGGTACGTTCGGGGATGGATCCTGCCACTGACGTCCGTCGAGAACGGTGGACCGGCAAGATCTTTACCGATGATTGCATTGGATGAACTGACGACCCTTTTCCCACCTCCTGCGGGCACCGGCGATTGTTCGACTGGACCGGCGTCGAGCGCCGTCTGCGGGGCCGGCCTGCCGGCGGACTTCAAACAGATGCTCGCGACCTACGGAGATGTGCGGTTTTGCAACGCGCTGCGCGTGTTCCGGCCGGCCCAGCAACACTGGCTCGATCTGGCCCAGGTCACGCTCGCCCCGCGGGACTCTCTTGCCGACAACGAATTCGGCGAGCCCGCGCAGGAGGTGCCGGTCGGGGCGTCGGTCGATCCGGCGACGCTGTCAGTGGGGTGGTTCCTTCGGTGGCGACTATCGTCTCTGGGACGCCCACGATCCCGACACCGCCCGGTGGACGCTGGTATTCACCGAGATCGACAAGGGCAGCTGGGGTTTCTACCCCGGAACTGTCACCGAGTACCTTCTCGACTGGTTGTGGTCGCGTCGCACCGATCCCGCTGTGCGGCCTCGATGCCGTCCTATCCACTCGCGGGATGCCGTTCGCCGAGATCTATGACCCCACCGTCGGTACCGTCGCTGCATGCATCGAGGCCGCCGTGGCGGACGCCCGCCATGCGCGAAGGCTCGGACGATGAAGTGCCACCAGGTGACCGATCGGCCCGGATATGATTCACGCAAAACAAGCGGTTCTTCGGACCGCGTGCGCCCGTGACTGTATGGATCGTTGTCGACGGCGCCCCGGCGAAGGTGTTGCCGCTCAGACTATGTCGGTGCGCCGGCGGCTATTGCGTGTCGGGCGTCTGATCCCGGGGTAGCGGATCTCGGCCTGGCCGTGGTCAGCGGCTTCCGCGCCGGACACGAACAATGGAACAGGGGAGTCGTAGGCGATGGCCGCCTCGAACGTTGGCGGGCTGATACGACCTTGGATCAGTGCGAGACGCAAGCCCAGGAGTCCGCGCACTGCAACGCGGATCGACCTGCGCGGCCCTACTGTCCACGTCACGGTCGGGCATTCTGGTCCGAGCGCGACCGTGTGGACTATTCGTCGAGCTGAAGATGTTGCCGGCCGGTGCCGCTCGCCGGGGGAGTGGCCCATCGGCCCTGCGATCCGGGCAAGATGTTAAACAGCCTGGCGGTCGGTTGTCGCAGGTTCGTGCCCCTGGCGCGGCACGTACTGGATCTGCACGTAACCGTGCCTGCCATGAACTGCAGGTTTCCGCCACCGTTGACGTCGTCCGGCGGCGTCGTCGCTCCACGGGCGGTGGTGCCCAGTGAACGCCGAACGGATCATCGCCGGGTTGACCGTGTCGCAGGCCGATGGGGTGGCCTGCGTGGTGTGCGGAGTTGACTACCTCCGGGTTCGTGTTCCGCATCGGCCGGTCGGCCGATCGGCCACCGGTTCGCAGGTATTCGCTTGTGCCTCCTGCGATTTAAGCGACACCGACCAGGCGGGAGGTGCACACAGATGAGCAACACTTCCGATGGCCGCGACCGGACGCTGTGGATCCAATGCGCCTGTACCACAGTGGTCGCGATCGGCGCGGCGGCCTCCTACCGACATGGCCGGGAGTTCGCGTCACGGTACGGCGCGGATTCCAAGACGGCCGGCATCTGGCCGGTGATCGTGGACGGACAGATTCCGAACGCGAACGCCGACCAGGCCGCCCACCGGCCGCCCGCATTGCGGTCATGGCCGCTCTTCCACAGCTCGACTGTTGCCAGGGTCGGGCGAACCGGTCCAGACCGGTACCGATGCGAGTCGCACGACCGGTGCCGCGGGTTCGGTGGTCTCGCCGGTCTGGCTGGTCTCGATAGTGTTCTCATCCACAGTCTCGGTGGTCTCGGCGTGATGCCGCTTCAGGGCGCGGTTCAACAATTCGACGGCGAGCAGTAACGCCACCGGCGGGCACGCGGCCACCGCGACGCTGAACACGCTCAGCATCGGGGCCGCCGCGATGTTCGCGCACAGCGACTGAGCTGACAGCCGAGCAGCGCATGTGGCAGTACTACCGCAGCGAGCGGTCACAGGGGCGGACACCAACCGGCGCGGAGCTGGACCGGATCGCGGGCACGAACAACTACGGCCGCAAGGTACTGCGGCGGTGGCAAACAGGCGGCGGCGCGCCGGCGGACTCGGCGGACCAGCACCCGGACCGCGAGGTGGACCTCGACGGGCCGGACGTCTGGATCCGCGCGAGAGGGACCGGACAACCGACCTGGGGTGAGGCCCAGTGACCGGCCGCGAGGCCGACACGGTGGCGGATGGGTCGGCGGATGGTGGCGCGGATGGGGCGGCGGGTGCTCGGCGTCCTATAGCCGCCACCCCAAACGCCGAACACGCCAACGGTATTTAGGCAGCTCAGGCGGGAATTCGGGGCAAGGGAACGGAATCCAGAACGATTACGAAAGCTCGTAGGTATTCCGCAATCGGTCGACGTGGCGGGGGCGGGCGCAGCGTGCATCAGGGCGGGCACCCGGACGCGGGCGCATGGTTCCGTCTGCTCGACCGTGACCGCCGCCTGCTGGCCCTGCTCGCCGAGCACAAGGCGTTCACCACCGACCAGATCGCGTCGCTGGAGTTCGCGTCGGTGCGACGCGCGCAGGATCGACTGCGGAAACTACGCGAGATGGGCATGCTGTTCGCCTTCCGCGAGTCCCTCTACGGCGGCGGCACCACCCAGACACGCCACGCGCTCGGCTACTCCGGTGCCCGCCTGATCGCAGCCCAGCGCGCGCAGACCCCACCCGCCCCAGCCAAGTACGCCCTGGGCTTGGAGCGACTGGCGTCCTCGCCGATGCTCACCCACCGCCTGGGCGTCAACGGCTTCTTCTGCGCCCTGGCCTCCCACCGCAACCCCGCTCGCCGGCTCAACACCCCGCAGCACCGGAGCCGGTGCAGGGACTGACCCAGTGGTGGTCCGAGCGCCAATGCGCCGAGATGTCCTGGACACACGCCTCCGGCGAGGATCAACTCCATCCCGACGGTTACGGCTGCTGGGAACAGCACGGCCACGTAGTGCGGTTCTTCCTCGAATACGACACCGGCACCGAGTCGTTGAAGACAGTGACCTCCAAACTCGCCGACTATCAACGGTTCCCGACCGAAAAGTTCGGGATCCTGCTGTTCTCGGTGCACTCGGCCCGCCGCGAGACCGGGCTACGAGCCGCGCTGAGTCGCGCGCTCGGCAGCAGCTACAGTCCCGGCCTGGTGATCGCGACGACCAGCCGCGACATGACCCACCCCGACGGCCCGGCAGGACCGGTGTGGGCCCTGTGGACCACAGACAGCGGTAGGGCCGTCACCCACCGGCTCCGACTGGCCGACCTGTCCGAACGCGGCCCACGGATCGGTCACCACGCCAGCGCCGAACTGCCTTACAACGAGGCCGCGTTCGGTCACGGCGACCCGGTGATCCAAGACCTGCTCTACCCCAATCGGACTCGACCAGCTACCGGATACCCGGCCCGTCACGACGTCGGCGAAGAAGAGGACAAGTACTGATCGACTGACTGGGGCACCCCCGCTTCCAACGCCCGGTGACATTCACAACGGTCCGAGGTCGGTCCCCTCACGTGATTTGCGGGCCGATCTACCTGCACGATGCCAGTGTCTTGACCGGGCACCCGGAGCCGGTGCTGGCAAATACCGTTGCCGCGCAGGTGATCATCAAGGAGGCCGCTGACTACTCGCGTAGGACTCACATCCCAGCGTTAGGCAGCTGTCGGAGGCGAAACAAGTGCCACACAGCCGAACACGTCAAGCGACAACATAATTCGGCGGTCCTCGACCGCCTCCACCAGCAGCCTGCCGCACACGGCCGAGGTCCGTCGACATCCGAACCTGAGGTCGAAGGGTTACGGCTGATCGGTGACACTCAGCCTGGCTGACAGCCGCCCGGTCGCGTCAGGGGCGGGGCGCGATCGAGAGGGTCGGTAGGAATCGACTTACGGTTGGCGAACCCTTCTCGCCGTAACCGCCACCGCCACCATCGAGTCCACCACCCGCTGACGCTCTGCCACCTCCCGCCACCCACACCTGTTGAGCGTCATTGGGGATGACGATTTCGGGGGCTGAGTCGTCGTTGGTGTTGCCGATGTGATGTTCGGCGTCGGGTTCGAGTTGATCGTGGTG
>NZ_JBSGCB010000086.1:0-24610 GCF_053601595.1 Nocardia sp. NPDC004711
CAAGATGGCGTCCGGCACCGGATCGGCCAGATAGCGACGGATCGAGCGGTGCTCGTGCAGCACCCGCAGCACCGGGTTCCATTCCGGGGCCGGGGCCGGGGTCGGTGCGGGGTCGCGGTAGCGCTGTGCCACCAGCTGATCCGCGGAAGCAGAGATCTGGGTCATGGGGCGTATCGTGACCCTCGCGCGGGGCCACGTCAGGTATTGACCGCAGCTCGAGCCGAATACTACGCAACCGGCGACGAGAACTGGACGATCGTTGCATCCCTCAGTAGCGGCAACAGCTGATTGCCCTGACGTTCGATCTCGGGCAGATACGGGGTATCGGAGAGCACGAAGTGCGCGATGCCGAGATCACGGTATTTGCGCAGCGATTTGGCGACATCCTCGGGTGAGCCGACCAGCCACGTGGTACCCGCTCCGTCGCCGCCGAAGCGGCCGGGTGTGGTGTAGAGGTTGTCGTCGAGCACCTCACCGCGAGCGGCCAGATCCAGCAACCGCTGCTGTCCGACCGCCGTTTCGCGATCCGGATTCCCGGTTTCCCCGTGGTGTTCTGCCAACCGGGCCACTTTCGCCTCGGCGTCGGCCCACGCCTGTTCGGTGGTATCGCGCACGAAAGTGGTTATTCGCAGGCCGAATTCGAGTGGCGGGTGTTCGCGCCCGAGCTCGTCGGAGAGCGCACGCAGACATTCGATGCGTTCACGCACCCCCTCGAGCGGCTCTCCCCAGAACAGCTGCACATCAGCCTCGGTCGCGGCGACCCGTTCCGCGGCGCTGGACGCGCCACCGAATTACAGTTTCGGGTGCGGTCGCCCGGCATGCGGCGTAATACGCGGAACGACAGTGGAATCGGTCACCTGATAATGCTCGCCGCGGTAGGTCACGCTCTTCTGGGTCCATAGCTTGCGAACGAGTTGAAGGAAGTCCTTCGTGCGCCCGTACCGCCGCGCCTGATCCTCTTCTCCCTCCCCGTACGCCGCGAGATCGTCCTTGCCCGAGCCGATATTGACGCGGACACGACCTCCGGACAGGTGGTCGAGCGTGGCCGCCGCGGTGGCGAAATTGGCCGGCCGCCAGTACCCCGGCCGGATCGCGACGAGCGGTTCGAATGTGGTCGTCCGCGCGGCCAGCGCGGTAGCAACCGTGAGCGTGTCGGGCCGCCCCACCCGGTGCCGATGAGCGACCCTTTCCACCCGTGCTCCTCCAGGGCCACCGCGTGCGCGGTCAATGTCGCCAAGCTGGGGTGATCATCGCGGACGGTATCGCGACGGTGACCCGCGGTGACCTGATTCGGTATGTACCAAAGCAATTCGAGGCTCATGAATACGATTCCTGTTCGACGATCAGAGAAGCGGCCTGCCACCGGATTATCAACCGCCCCACCGCCACAAGCCGCTCGCCGGCCCACCCCTCGCCCCCGCACAAACAACCCGGACCTTCACCCGGCCGGCCCGCCAGGACATAAATTCCCGCCGATTCCAGCGCTGCAGCTCGACGCACTGCCAGGGGAATTCGGTGGACGCGTCCTGTCGCTGAGCGAATTGCCCAGAGAACAGCGCTGATTGGGAGAGCAAGCGGCTCACCGAACGCGCCGGTGCCGCCGCCTTGTCCGCTACTCCGGCGCGTGCGCGACCGGCCGCTAACCCGTCAGCGCCGAGACAACCGGCCGCCAGCGCGCGGTGTATCCATCGATCACGCCGTCGGTCTCGAAGGTGCGGTCCGACAGGTAGAGACCGGGCAGCGCGGCGGTCGCGCCGAGTTCGACCAGCACCGGCTTGAGCAGCAGGTCCGGCGCCAGGGCGTGCGCTGGACCGGCGCCGAGCATCAGCGGCACCGCCACCACCCCGGCCAGCCCGGTCCCGCCGTCGAACTGCTCGAGGAACAGCTTCAGCAGACCGGTATAGGTCGCTTTGAACGTCGGACTGGCGAAAATGACCAGCGCCGAATCAGCGACGGCGCGAACAGATTCGGCAACTTCGGCGTCACCCCAGCTCAACAGCTTCGGGCCGAGCGAGACGAGATCGATCACCCGCGCGTCCGTATCCGGGCGCAGACCGGCGGCGACCATCGTCGCCGCGGTCAGGGTTCGAGACGCCGGTTTCGGATTCCCGACGACGACCGTGACTGTCATTGCGTGTCCTTCCTCGGGCGTGCGACGGCCCGATCAGCAGTTATGACCCCATCGTCGCTGCCGGTCCACCCCCGGTCAGGCATTAACCGCAGCACGAGTCGAATTTCAGGCCGATTCCTTTCTCCTCCACCGCATTTCCGCAGGATCAGCCTGATCTCAACCGTTGACCACCGCGACCGGGAAGGACGAAGGTGCCTGAGGGGAGCGCACGCCGATCCGGCGTGACACGAGAGCACGAACGGAAACCGAGGATTATGGCATCGACACCATTGCACCTGGGCGCGGCGCTGCTGTCAGCGCGGTGTTGACCTGCGCATCGATCAAGGGTGCGACAGTGACGGCGTCTGCCTCCACCCGGCGTATGAAGGTGCGTATACGGTGGTCGTTGTCGACATCGAATTGGCGACATCCCAATACGATCCGCAGGTTGGGGAATGCCGTCGCCTCGGCGATCATATCGACGGCGATTTCGAGGTTCTCGGTCTGTCTACCGGATACCAGAGACCGCATCCAGTTGGTCGATTACCCGGACCGCCGGCCGATCAGCGGCTGCCAGGGCGGTGACGGGCGAGGCGTCGAAGCCGAAATGGCGCCCCAGCTCTCGTGTCGAACCGAGCGGTCCATATCGGTCGAGTGAGATCGCCAGTGTCGCAACGCCAGCCGCCATTAGTTTGTCGACCGCTTGATGCAGGACGACGGTTTTGCCGCCGCCAGCTGTACCCACCAGGAAGGTCACCCTGACCGGAGATTGGGTAACCGCTGCAATCCGCTCTGCCTCATCGCGGGCGATTACCGGGCGCAGCAGTGCCCCAACCCCTTCCAACCACACCGATGTCTGCGACCGCACCAGCTCGACCAAACCTTGCAGACTCGCCCATAACCGACGGCGCAGTTGGTACGGACGCAACTTCTTGACAAGAATGTCCGCGGTCAGTTCATGGTCGATACAGCCCTCCGATCAGGTCGGCCAAAGACGCCCGTATCGGCATCCCCGCAACGCCATCGAGCAGAAGAGCTGCCAGTACGGCATTGTTTTGGCGCAGTTCCCTGTCATCGACTGTCCGGATGACCAGCGAACGCAGCACTTCATAGGCCTCGGCCGACCCACCGAGACGGTGCCCCAGGGTCTCGCTCAGGTCGTTCAGCTGACGAGGCAGGCCTTCGTTGACGAACGACGCATAGTCACCCGAACTTCGCGTACGGTCTGCCAGCTCCTGCAACGGTCGAAACGGCACCATGGACACGAAATGAAACTCATGGCCCATCCAAGCGTGGTGCAGGAGCGAGTCCCATATACCCATTCGATCCAGCGCACCCACGGTCCATTCGTTTGCGTTTCCGATCTGCCGCTTCACCTGGTGCGCCGCCACAACCCCGTCGTTGCGACACAACGCGAGCTCGACGCCCTCGCCGAGATCTCCGAGGGGTTCGATCCTCAACCATTTGCTCTGCCCCGCAAGCACATTCAGCATGCGGGCGACCACCCAGGCGGCTTCGTAGCCGTTACCGAATTTGTCGGCCTCGCCGCCCTTCCTGGGACTCACCGCACTCCTGATGTCGATCGACCCTCCTCGGGGAATACCGGAGGCGCTCCAAGCGTAGAACCGCTGTACGAGGATGCGTCAGAAGTTCGACGTTGTGGAGCGGGAAGCGGCGGCTGGGGTGGATCGCGCCCTCGGCGCACATTCTGCGAGCTGCCGCCATCGATTGGCCAGGCCGCGGGTCTGGATGTAGTGCACGTAGAAGCGGGGAACGAAACTCGCTGCGGGTGTTCAGTTTTCACTGTCGGTCGGCCATGGGCTGGCGATGATGCGATGGTGATGCCCGGCACCCACCTCATCGACCGATCGGAACCACCCAGTACGGTCTTGGACAAGGCACACCGACGGCCGCATCCCGTGCCGGATGCGACGGCGCGTGGTGGCAAAAGTTCTGGCCGACGCCGCTACTTGGCAGCTTTGGCAGGCGTGGGTCGCGGCGGCAGCTTACGGCCGAGGATTTTCTCGGCCTCGCGGCGGCGCTCGGCGATCTGCTCCGCGGTCAGCTTCACCCGGGTGACGCGCATCGTTCCCTGCGTCAACGCACCCATCACTCACCTCCTCGCACAATCGCCTTGATTCGCCACATGCTACGCGTTGGGTCCCACTCGACGCCAACGACGAAGAGGGTACGCGCGTCGATCACCAGTACTTCTTTTTCCGCGGGAACCTCGGCGAGCTCGCCCAGCCGCAAGGCCGGGACGCCGGCCTGAACGACCAGATCCAAGATCACGGGGTTGACGCGCGTCTACGAGTGCGGTGGGTTGGCCGAACCGGAGGTCGACAGAAACCCGTGATGGATGATGTCCTCATCGACCAGGGAGTACGCCGAGCCCTCGTCGACGATGCCGTACTCTGCGGCCTCGACCTCACGGGTGACGCGGACGGCGGTCTCGAGCGGATACTTCGCCAGACCCGACCTGATCAGCCGAATGCGGCGAGCGTTCGTCGGTGTCATCTCGATCTCGCCCCACAACGCCTTGTTGATGTCGTCGTGCGCGTTGTGGGTGTAGGCGTGGATGACGTCGGCCTCACTGGCGGTCAGCCGCTCGTGGCGCTGCCCCGCCAGTGCTGTTTCGGCCAGCGGAATCTCGTCGAATCCATACGCATCACCCTCATCCGTCACCCCCCGATTGTGGCCTGCCGCCGGGCCGATTCGGCATTCCGGCCAAACCCTGAGATCGAGATCGTCCAGGCCGACGAGAGAATGTCGCCGACGGGGGTGCAGCGCACAAATTGACGACCAGCAGGACAATCTCCGTTTCCCGCGGCGTCAACCCGGCGAGCCGCGCTTCGCCCGGCCCGAACGTGACATCCATCGGGATGGATGCCCGCTCGGCCAGCTGCCGATACGCCCCGGCACCGATCTCCACGAATCGACGCGTGCGCGCATTCAGTGTCGGAGGTGCACCGTTACTCGTGGGTCCCGCTGTCCGTTCCGTACAGCCCTCGACATCGAATCTGCTCAAGTACGCCGATTGGGACAGGAAGCCCCCCTCCTGTGAACCAAAGGCCCTGTCCGGATCGGTGATCCGGGCGGGGCCGTGTCCCCCGGGCGAGACTCGCCGGGTCTTACACGCCTACTTCGCGGGCGTGAAGGGCTGGTTGATCGTGGTGAAGTACTGGATGGCAGCGGCGATCGCGACCGGCGCGGTCACGAACAGCTGACCGGCGATGGTACCCAGGAAGCCGACAGCGGCCGCGCCCGCGACACAGCCGGCCAGCGGGCCCGCGCCGAACAGTAGCGCCAGGGCGCCGGTCAGGGTCGCGCCCAGGGCGGCACCGGCCAGGCAGCCCAGACCCGCGCCACCGAGGCCGCCGACCAGGGTGCCGATGGCGGCGCCGACGGAGATGGTGTCACGCATGCGGCCCCAGGCCGCCTGCTCACGGTCGTCGCCAGCTGTCGCCGTCGACAACGCTGGTCACCTTGTCCATTCTCGCGTGCGCTTGGCGTATGTCATTCCTTGACGCTGGTGTGCTGCAGGTTGTGGTTGGTCCAGTGCCTTTCGAGCCATGGGCATGTCAGCGGGTGAATTTTTGCCACGATCCGTCGGAGGAGTAGTACACAGGGTCGGTGCGGGAGTATGCGGTGGCGTTCAGTTGGAACGGCTTGTTGTCGGGCGCCAAGATGTTCGCGGTTCCGGACTTGTTCCCCTGGCTCCAGTCCAGCTGGAATTGGTAATCGAAGAGATTTTCCTTCGATGAGGAATCGAAGATGAACACGGCAAATACCTCGGAGTCGGTTTTGGAAACCGTGTAGCTCTGATCAACAGGTTCGACGCCAGTGGCCATAGGCCGGCCCAACTCGCTGGGGTCCACAAGAATAATGCGGGGGTCGGAGGAGCCCAGGTCGCCTTGGTAGTAGCGGTCGGTCAACCCGCCACCGCACCCCGTATGGGCGATGACAGTGATGCCGCTGAGTGCCGACGAAGTCGAGAGCACCTTGAGTCTCAAGTCGCGGATGACAACCTGGGTATCGCTCGAGCTCTGGACGGTGATCGTGTACAGCACGGTGCTCTTTTCGACCCCGCCCTGGCTCAATGCCCATTTGTCGTCCTGGGCCATATCGCTGAACTGGTGGTAGGGCAGCTCCGAGATCTGTTTGGGAAAGGTCCAGTGGTGGCAGAGCTGACCGTTGGCCAGATCGACATGCCATGTGAGTGGGATGCTCTCGGTGTGCTGGCCGAAGGTGTCGCCTGCCTTGTTTGCCCCTTCTCTGACCAGGGCCGTGATGCCGGCCACCAGCAGCCCGCTCATCGCCGTGCCGAGGACTCCCAACAACCATTTGTTCTTCCACCAGGAGGTTGTCGAGGTTGCTGGGTCTGAGGTAGCGGGCACCGTGGGACGTTGCCGTGGCTGGTTTTTCTGCGGTTGACGTCGTCGTTTGTTCATGGTGATCCCTGTTCGGGGTCGGAACTCGACTTTGATAGCAGGCCTGTACTATTCGAACACACACCGCCAGGTAAGACAGGCTGTTCAGTGGCATTCGCAAGCTACAAGTCGGTCGCGTAACCAGCCCAGAACCCCAACCGGATTCAGACCGCCTAAAAATCGCTGAAGATTTCGTTCCGCTGCTGGTCGACAGAATCGCAGCCAACGGGCTCGCTGCGTACTCGCCATGATGACTGACGATAGAAACTGGGAATCCGTTGCCGCTACGCCATGACGGTTAGCGCAGCGGCAACGGACCCCAAACCGCCTAGGATGGGCGGCACCGAGCCCGAGGCACGGCTCGGTCATTTGGATCCGTGAGATCCGAATCCAATTGGCTCTTCGGTACGGACTGCTCCGGTGTCCGCAAGGCCTCGTGCGGGCTCCACTGCTCGGGTTCTACGGCCGATGCTGTCGGTGGACGCCTCGACAATCGACCGAGGCGTCCGGCTTCCTCGCAGGGTTCAGGCGCGGTCCTGGAGGGCGATGTAGTGGTGCAGCCGACGCAGCGGGGCGGGAGCGTACCAATTGATCCCACCCAGAAGGCTCATGGCCGCCGGCACCAGGACGCCACGGATCAGCAAAGCGTCGATCAAGATCGCCAGACCAGTACCGAGACCGAACATCTGGATGAAACTGACCTTCGACACGCCGAAGGCGAAGAAA
Source organism: Nocardia sp. NPDC004711 (assembly GCF_053601595.1). Taxonomy (NCBI): domain Bacteria; kingdom Bacillati; phylum Actinomycetota; class Actinomycetes; order Mycobacteriales; family Nocardiaceae; genus Nocardia; species Nocardia sp. NPDC004711. The sequence goes on from NZ_JBSGCB010000086.1 coordinate 7,267, forward strand.
CTCACCGCGAGCAACCCGGCCGCTGTCGAAACGATCCGCCCAGTTTTGGCCAGACCATGCACGACTGCATCGGTCGTGGCCGCACCCTGGTCGTGCAGCTCCTTGATACGGCTGGTGAGAATCACCTCGTAGTCCATGGACAACCCAAATGCGACACAGAACAACAACACAGCCATGGCGGTATCAGTCGGGCGTGCGGTGAAGCCGAGCAGCCCGCTCAGATGCCCATCTTGGAAGATCCACACCATGGCGCCCAGCGCGGCGGAAAGCCCGAGAGCATTGAGTAGCAGCGCCCGAAGCGGCTGCACGACACTGCCGGTGAATGCGAACAACAGCGCGAACGTGGTGAGGACAATCATCAGGGCGGCGACGGGGAGCCGAGATCCGATCGATGCCTCGGTGTCGACCTGCTGGGCATCGACGCCGCCGACCAGCGCAACGGCGCCCGCGGGCGCGGACACGCCACGGACCGACCGCACCAGATCTGCTGCGGCAGTGGATTTCTCGTCCAGGTCGCTGGCGATCGTGAGTCGTTGCAAGCCGGACTGGGCAAGCGCGTCGACCGAGCGGCCGGTGTCGGTGGATTCGCCGTGGACCCAGGTGCCGTGGCTGGTGGTCACGCCGGTGACGCCGGGCAGCTGGGACACCCCCGCGGCATAGTCGGCGATCGCGGATGTTGGTGCGGGACCGTCGATCACGACATCGAGCGAGGCATGACCGAAGCCGGCGAAGTCGTCGTGCAAGGTGTCTGCCACTTGGCGACTCGCGGCGCTGGCGGGCATCACTCGCTCATCGGGAATGGAGAAACCGACTCCGAGCAATGGGCTGGCCACCAGCGTAAGCAGCACGACAACAGGCAGCGCGGCCACGATCGGATTCTTGGTCACGACAGCGGCGAGCCGACCCCAGGCCGGTGCGTCCGAGCCGCGATGAGCGTTCGACCAGGGCAGCGACCAGGCGTTGACCCGGTGGCCCAGCACCGCCAGCAGTGCGGGCACGACGGTGAGGGCGCTGATCGCGGCGATCGCGACAACACCCATGCCGGCGTAGGCGAATGACCGGAGGAAGAACTCGGGGAACACCAGCAGCGCGGCCAGCGCAGCGATTACCGTGGTCGCCGAGAACACGATGGTGCGCCCGGCCGTACGCAGCATCGCTGCCACCGCCTCGCGCACGTAGGCGCCACCGGAGAGCTCTTCACGGAACCGCGCGACCAGCAGCAGGGCATAGTCCACCCCGAGCGCCAAACCGAGTGCGGTCGTGAGATTCACCGAATACACCGACACTTCGGTGATTCGGCCCAGCAGATCCAGTTCAGCGAAGGTGCCCAGGATGGCAACCACGCCGAGGATCAGCGGGACCAGCGCGGCCACGACGCTGCCGAATGCCAGCACCAGCAGGATCAGGGTGATCGGGATCGCGATCGATTCAGCGAGCCCGAGATCTTTGGCGACCTGATCGTTGACGTCGTGTTGCACTGCCGCACTGCCGCCAGCGCCCACCGTGACCGGCCCACTCGGGCCGCGGTATCGATCGACGAGAACGGCAGCGCGTTCGCTGACCTGGGTAGCGTCGCCGTCGATGTGCGCGACGACGATACCGTTGGCGCCGTCGCGAGACTTCATGGTCGGCGCGGCCGTTGTCCAGTACGAGGAGACCTGACTCACCCCGGGTTCCGCGGCCAGCCTCCCGGTGAGCTGCCGGGCAGCATCCGCGACGCCGGGGGTGTCCACCGAGCCGCTGTCCGCGTGCACCATGAGCACTAGGTTGGTCTGACCACCGAAGTGATTGTCGATGACGGCTGCCGCGCGACTCGACGCCGCGGCGGGATCGACGAAACCGCCCCCCTGCAGCTTGCCAAATGCCCCGGACCCGAGGACAGCCGCGACGACGACAATGAGGATGCTGAACGCGAGAACCGTACGAGCCCTTCGATACAACAGGCCCCCTAGTCTGCTCATTCCGTCTTTGCTCAATGGTCGGGCGGCGAGGACTTGTTCGGACATGACTGGCGATTCCCATCAGGTACGTGGTTGTTCATGGGCCCGGATGCAGGATCAGCACATCCTTGCTATAGAACAACGTTCTACTAGCCCCCAATGGGCCGTCAAGCCCGGTCGGCCGCGGAATTCCGCACGCGCCCACTGCGGGAGCGTCACTGCGTCAGAGTCCCGGCGAGAGCACGAAAACCGCTGCGGTCGAACAACTCTCGACCGCAGCGGTTACGTATTCGAAGGTGAGTCGGCTCGGTATCAGCCAACCCGTGCGGCGACTGCCGCGCAGAGCAGGATGAATCCGATCAGGAGCAGCCAGGATCGCAGGCCCTGAAAGAACTCCCACTTATTGCGGGTCTGCTTCCAGTGCGCCGGTGGCTCTTCGGCGTTCCACCGTGCGGTGGCAAGGTTGATGGGAACGTTGAAGATCACCGTCGAGACGATCGCCACCGCGAAGGACACTGCTGCCGTCACCCCGAGGGCGCGGGCCGCGCCGCCGAGGTGCCAGGCGTTCACCGCATAACTCACGCCGATGATCGTGGTGATGATCATCAAGGGCGGCATCACTCGCCCGAACGTTTTCAATAGCCCTTGCTCGATTTGGATGTGCTCGGTCGAAGGCAAGCGGCGCACGACGGGATGGACGAAGGCGTACGAACCGAATTCGGCGCAGGAGGTGAATCCGGTGATCACCAGGGCGGCGAATGCGAACCAGTTCATCGGTGCTCCTCGGATCAGGGGCTTACTCGGGTCGGATCGCGATGGCGGCGGCGATGCGGGGGCGCAGTTCGGCCGCCGGGATCACCGCATCGACCGAGCCGACTTGTACCGCACGCTGAATGCTGTGTACCCCATCGAACTCCGCGCCGAGAGCCGACAGGTGTTCGGCACGGACCGCGGTGCGAAGGTCGGCGAGTTCGGTGACCAACTCGGCACGCTTGCCGGCGTCGTCGGTGGCGTCGAGACGCTGCTGCAGAGCGCGGACTCGGGGGTCGTCGGCGGTGCGGGCATCGACCGTGCGGGCGAAGACTACCGCGGCTGCGGGAGCGCCACCGATCACCGAGGCGTAGGACCCCTCGATGGCCAGGACTGTCATGTTGGGATTGAGCGCCTTGGAGAACACCACGAACGCGCCGCCGTGGTAGCGGGAGATCACGCAGAACACGATACGGCCGTTGAAATTTACGATGGCACGGCCGATTTCGGCTCCGTACTCGAGTTGTAGCCGTCGCATGGACTCTGGGGAGCCGTCGAACCCGGACAGGTTCGCCAGCACCACGACCGGTCGATTTCCGCTGGCGGCGTTGATCGCTCGAGCTACCTTCTTCGACGACAGGGGGAAGAGGGTTCCTGCGGTGAATGCCTCCGGACCGTCTGCGGGTGGGAAGCCGTGCCGTGCGACCTGTGCGGATTCGATGCCGATCAGGCAGACCGGGCGGCCATCGATGCGGGCATTGGCCACCACCGCTGTGTCGGCCTCGGCCATCTCCGCCCACCGTTCCGACAGCGGGTGGTCCTGGTCCGAGACCGCTTGGAGCACAGCGCGAATCGAGAATGGCTTCTTGCGGTCCGGGTTGGTGGCCGCACTGAAGATCTCACCGACGGTGGTGAAGTCGCTGTCGGGGTGCCGGTGCGGGAACTCGGTCACGTCGCGGGTGACCGCGTCAGCCGTCGCGTGGCGGCGCGGACCGGACTCATCGGCTGCGATATAGGTGTGCTCATAGTGAGCCATCAGAATCACCTGCGCGGCAGCGAGATTCGGGGCGAAGTACTGTGCTTGACCGTTGGGTCCCATGACGCGGGCATACCCCCCGATGCCGAAGTTATCCTCGGCGGATACACCGCCGGAGAAGTCCAGGGACTGTTTGCCGGTCAGAACCATGGCGCTGGCGGGGGTCATCACCAGGATCCCCTTGGTGTGCATGAGCATGGTGGCTTCGGCGTTCCAGTACGGCTGGGCGCCGACGTTGATCCCGGCGACGACGATGTTTATTTCGCCGCCGTTCTGGGTGAACTGGACGATGCGGCGCAGGACCCGGGCCACCCAGTCCATGTTCTCGGTACCGGAGTCCATCGAGATCCGCGCCCCCGACGACAGGGAGTACCACTCCAGCGGAATCCCCCTGCGTTCGGCCAGATCGAGGGCGGCGTCGATGCGAGCGCATTCGGGTTCGCCGAGCGCACCGAGTTCGCGGTACGGATCGCCGAACAAGGCGATCCGGTGCACGCCTTCGGGGTGCAGCCCGGTCGGCGTCGTCACCGCACCGACGACGATGCCGGCCTGGTTGTGTCCGCGCGGCCGGTCGACCTCTATCAGCCCGGCCCCGTCGGGGTCGAGGTCGAGTTCGGTGAACTTCCCGTCTTTCCCGCGTACCAGGTCGATCAGTTCGTAGGGGTAGAGCGCACCACGACGGCGCACTCGCATCACCTTTTGGTCGTAATCCGTGAGCGGCGCAAGCGGTTCCGCAGGCGGTGCGTCGACCGTGACTTCGGTGCCGCCGGTCAGGTCATAGCGGAACCGGGTGACCTGGAAGTCATATGAGCCGTCGGGCTGGCGGACGCGGCCGTGCACGACCACTTCCTGAATTCCGGCCCGCACGATCTGGGGCGCCGTGGCGTGCAGCCAGTCCGCCAGTGCGACGATGTCTTCGTCGATGACCGGTCGGATATCGAGCCACACGTGATTGAGTTCCAGCCGCGTGCCGACCGGATCGAGTTCACGTCTTGCCTGCGCCACCGCCTCCGCGCAGGCGTTGAGCACCGTCTCGGCACCGCGCACCGTGATGATCGCACCGGCACCGTCGCGCACTGGCTCGAAGCGGCGGACCTGTGCCATGGCGACCAGTCGCTGATCGGAAGAGTTTTCCAGGGCCACCGCATGGTAGACGGCCATGTCGGCGGGCGCGGGCAGGCGGTTGAGGTGGAAGTTGCGCAGTCGCCACAGATGCAGCCGGCGACCGACCAGCGGATGCACTCCGCGAATCACGTCGTCCTCCACCAGATCACCGCTCCGTCGACGGAAGGTGAAGTGTTCGAGTGGGGCACCGTCAGGCGGTGCCAGCGCGACGGTGATGCGCCGCGCGTGTGGCGCGAGCGCGGTCCCCCGCAACACATCCAACAGTTCGGACGCGCGTTCCTCGACCGAGCCGGGTGCCTCGGGCCAGCAGAGCAGTAGATCGACCACATGCACGTGGTCGGCGGGAGCGCCGTCGAGCAGGCCGCACAATGCGCTCACCACAGCTCCGCAAGGCCCATCCCGCAGATCGCTCATGCGCGCCACGGTTGCGACGCAGGTGGTCGGAACGGTGTTGCGCGGCTGCAATTCGAGGCTGTAGTCGCAGATCGCGAAGGCACGCCCGGCGACGGCCACGGTGTGCACGCTGCGCAGCTGCTGTTCGCCGTATCGGCGACGGCACATCACCTCGAGCAGCGGATCCACGGGAGCGTGGACGTCGCGTTGCAGGCGGGCTACGACGATGCGATCCAGCGACTCGGGAATGTCGGCTATGGCGGTGATCCGTCGCGTGCGCTCCGGAGAGTCCGGAAGGCTTGCCAGAGTACGCAGTTCGTCCGGTATCCCGGCCAACATCGCGGCGCGGGCCGCTTCGGCCTCCGGGTGCAGATACCACCGGAACTCCACGCTTCGCGCCAGGTCGGCCAGGACCGGAGTGCGCGCGGCCCCGATTCGGATCAACCGCTCCAAGCTGGCCCGGACTGCCGGATCGCCGTCGGGGAGCGGCTCGCTCAGCCACACCTTCAGCAGTTCCAGCACAATGCGGGTGGCCTCGTCGAACCGCTTACCTGCCAGGACGATTCGATACACGGCCTGTTCCAGCTCAGGTGCGCGTTCGAACCCCTCGACACCGTAGCGACGCAATCCAGCGGTCAGCGCCTGCCGAAACCCGGCGGACAAGGCGCCGCGACGGACGTCCAGACTCTGCAGGTAAACATGCAATTGCTCGCGGCGGCTGCGGTGCGAGTCCGGCTCCGGCGCTGGGTCCGACAACTCGGCGATATCGCAGAAGGTATCGATCACATCCGCCTCGGCAGCGAGGGGCGCGGCATGCCCTGCGACGAGCTCACTGCGCTCGCGAAGATAGCGGGCCAGGGCCGGAGCGGATTCATCGGCGTGGTCGAAACCCAGGATTACACTCGACAGTTCGTTCAGCGCCCACATCGCGCCGACCGAGGTGTCGCTGTGGGCTGACGGTACCGGAAGCAGCAGGTCGACCGGCTCCACCGGGGCCGGCTCCGCGGTCTCGCCCACCGGCTCCAGCTGGGCGAGCAATGTTCCGGTGGCAACCTGGCTGCCGACCGAAACCAGGAGTTTGCGCACGCGTGCGTCGAACGGCGCGGGCAGCACCGTCTCCATCTTCATACTCTCCAACACCAGAACCGGTGCGCCGGCCCCGATTTCGTCTCCGGGCCCAACGGGCGTAGCGACCACCAGCGCAGGGGCCGGAGCACGCACCGCGCCGCCCTCGTCGCGGCTGACCCGATGGGCCACTCCGTCGACCTCGACCACATTCACGGTGCCATGAATGGCAGTGACGATGCGGTAGGTGCGGTCTGCGACGGTCAGCCGGCTCGAGTACTGGTCGCGTCGCTCGACGATGGCGTCGAAGCCTGCCCCGTCGATGTCGATTCGGTACCGGTCTGCCCCGGTCCGTGCCGCGGCCGTGCGATATGTGCGCCCGGCAAGCTTCACCTCCACCGCGTGTACTGGCTCATCGAGGATCTGTGGCCGACCGCCTCGCCCGGTTTCCCACAGTCGGGTACGGCGAGCCTGCTCGTCCTCCTCGTAACCGGCAATCGAGGCGGCGGCCAGGGCGATTGCGGTCTGCTGGGCAGGTACCAATCCGCCGAGCGCGCGGGCCCTATCCACCCACCGGGTATCCGCGGTGGCGTCGATGACCTCGCGTGCGTCCAGCAGTGATGTCAACAGAGTCTTGTTGGTCGCGCCGCCTTCGATCACCACGGTGGTCTCGGCGACAGCCCGCCGCAGTCGCGCCAGCGCCTCGTCCCGATCCCGGCCGTAGGCAATGATCTTCGCGATCATCGAGTCGAAATCCGGTGGGATCTCATCGCCTTCGATGACACCGGTATCGATGCGAATACCCGGACCAACCGGCCAACGCAGCAATTCGATGCGCCCCGGTGCGGGAGCGAAGTCACGCTCAGCGTCCTCGGCATTGAGGCGCGCCTCAACCGCATGGCCACGCTCGACCGGCCGCGCGCCGCGCAGCGGCAACCCGGCGGCCACGTCGATCTGGGCCTTGACCAAATCCATCCCGGTGGTCAGCTCGGTGACCGGGTGCTCGACCTGCAGTCGCGTATTGACCTCGAGGAAGGCGAAGAGCCGCTCCTGCGGCTGGTAAAGAAATTCCACCGTCGCCGCACCACAGTAGCCGACGGCCAGGGCCAGCTGCTCGGCCGAATTCTTCACCGTCGCAATTTGTTCCGCGTCCAGCAGCGCCGAAGACGATTCCTCGATGATCTTCTGGTTGCGGCGCTGAATCGTGCAGTCGCGCACGCCGAGCGCCCACGCGGTGCCGTGCGCGTCGGCGATCACCTGCACCTCGATGTGGCGGGCACCGTTGACCAGCCGTTCCAGGAACACCGTGGCATTGCCGAATGATCGGAGGGCTTCCTCGCTGGTGCGGGCGTAGGCCTCACGCAGCTCTTGCGCCGAAGTGACCATCCTGATGCCGCGGCCGCCGCCACCCGCAGTGGCCTTGAGCATCAACGGGTAACCGATCTCCTCCGCCGCCGCCAACGCGGCGGACAGCGAGTCGACCGCTCCCCGGCTCCACGCTGCCACCGGTACACCGCACTGCTCGGCAAGCAGTTTGGCACCGATCTTGTCGCCGAGCACGCGCATGGCCTCGGCACTGGGGCCGAGGAAGGTCACACCCAACCGGTCGCACAACTCGACGAATGCCGGGTCCTCGGCCACGAAACCCCAACCCGCCCAGGCGGCGTCGGCACCGGTCTCGGTGAGCGCCCGCTCCAGCACCGCCAGGTCCAGATACGGTCGGGCAGCGGCCGGTCCCAGGCAGTAGGCCTGGTCAGCGTCGCCGACGAACCCGGCCTGACGTTCGCCATCGGTGTATAGGGCGATGGTCCGTAGCGGTTCACGATCGCGGTGCTCGGCATTGAACTCCCGGACCGCATGGATCAGGCGGCGAGCCGCTTCCCCACGGTTGACGATGGCGATGCGCGTGAACATGACTACTCCTGAAGCGGAACGACTTCGAGACGGGGATTCGGGACGGCTAGCGACGCAGCAGGGACACGCCGAGAGTGACCAATCCGATGGTCAAGCTCGCCACCCCGAGCCAGAGCAGCACCACCAGCGAGTTCGGCTGGGTACGCCCGGTGCCGATGGCGGACAGGAAGAATCCGGCCGAGATCAATACGGCCGCAACCGGTGTCGCGAGGCGGGTAAGGAGGCCGAACCATCCGGTCAGCCGCGCCGAATCGGTGAGGATCAGCGAGATCAGCGAAAGGATCAGCAGCACACCGGCGTGCGCGTGGCCCGCCCGGGCGAAGCTGTCCTGGAACGCGGTCTGCGGCACCTTTCCGGCGTCGATCTGGGTGAGGAAGTAGCCGCCGAATTCCACCCCGACCATGATCAGCAACAGGATTCCGGCGATGCGGCGGGTCGTGGTGGTGAACGTCGGCACCTGGACGGGCGACGGGAGGGTCTGCTCTTCGGACATCGGGCGTGGTCCCTTCTACAGCTGCGGAGTGAGATCGGCGCGGGCCCGGCCCGCGGACTGCATGGCATACACGGTGCGCAGTACGACGTTGTCGCGCACCGCCCGCAGCGGTGCGGCTTCCATCAGGCTCATCCGGCTGACGATCCGCGAGGTCTTCACGAACTCGTTGGCGCGGCCGAGGCGGCGCTGCTCGTATTCGTGCAGGCCGGCTACCGGGTCGGTGGCCGAGGTCAGTACCCGCGCGAGGCACACCGCGTCCTCGATCGCCTGCCCGGCGCCCTGGGCCATATCGGGCGTCATCGGATGGGCGGCATCACCGAGCAGGCTGACGCGTTCGAATCCCCAGTGCGGCAACGGATCCCGGTCGACGATATCGGTGCGCAGAATCGCCTCCGGCGTGGTGGCGGCGAGCATGCGCTGAATGTGGGCGGGCCACCCGCGGTAGACAGCGAGCACGGCCGCCTTGCGGCCCTCGGCCGGATCCGGAACCCGCGGCGGCGATTTCACCAGGGCGAGCCAGTAGAGCCGGTTCCCGCTCACGTTGTAGTGCAGAATCCGCGCGCCCGGTCCCCAGTAGATCCGCATCTCGCCCACCGGGATCTCGGGATCGGTGTAGTCGGTGATGCCGCGCCAAGCGGTGATCCCGGAGTAGCGCGGCTGGGCCGAACCGTGCAGCTGGCGGCGCACGATCGAGGAGATCCCGTCCGCGCCGATGAGCACATCTGCGTCGACGGTGCTGCCGTCGGCGAGCCTGGCCAGCACGCGCTGGGTGTTCTGCTCGAACCCGATCAGTTCGACCCCGAGTCGCAGCGCGTCCGCGCCGACGGTTTCCAGCAGCAGCCGGTGCAGCTGCGGGCGGCTCACCCCGACCGAGGGAGCACCGATTTCGCTGCCCAGCGCGGCCAGGTCCAGCCCGCCGAGTCGGCGGCCCCGCCAGTCCAGGTAGCTGTGCGCGGTGATCTCGGTGCCGATCGCGGCCACGCGGTCGGCGAGGTCCAGGTGCTGCAGAGCCCGTAAGGCATTGGCCCACAGGTGCACTCCGGCGCCCTTGGCGAGGTCGTCGGCCTTGCCGACCTTCTCGACGACGACCACGTCGATGCCCACCCGGCGCAGCGCGATGGCGGCGGTCAGCCCGCCGATCCCGGCTCCGGCGATGATGACCCGTCCGATCGTCATTGGCCCGCACCCAGTTCCACCGAGATGCTGACCCGGCCGGCCTCGGTGACCGCCCGCACGATCTCGGCATCGGACACCCGGCCGTTTTCGGTGGCGAGCTCGGCCGGACCCGCGTAGGAGGGAATGGCATCCACGAGTTTGCGCAGAATGGCCGCCCCCTCGACGGGGTCGTACACGCAGGTGGCGACACCCTGGACCGTGCGGCCACGCAGCAGCAGCGAGACCGGTGCACCCCCGGCCAGGTTACGGTGCCACGGCGAGTCGGTGGACAGCAACACCCGATTGCCCTCGCGCACATAGGCCATCGGAGTCGTGTAGGTCCGGCCCGACTTGCGACCGGTGAAGGTCAGCATGCCGTATTTCGCGCTCATGATGCCGTGGAACGGCGAGCGGATGATCAACGAGGGGAAGAGGTTCTTCGCGCGATCGACGAAGGTGGGCATTGGTCAGCTCCTGATCGACGAGATGGTTCGATGGAATTCACACAAGGTGTCGGCCACGCCGGTGGTGTCCTCGATGTGCAGGCCGTGGCCGAGACCCTCGAGGTGGACGTGGCGGACATCGCCGAGCAATGCCGTCGCGCGCCGGACATCGTTGTCCGACATGAACGCGCCTCGTTCGGCATCGCCTTGGATCAGCAAGGCGGGACAGCGGACCCCGGCCAGCAGTGCGTCCGGGTCATAGGCGCCAGTCATGCGCCCGTCGTGGTACTGGGTGAGCACCTGCGCGTCGAACTGGTCCAGCGACTTGGCCAGAGAGCGCAAGGCCAGTGGCAGCCCAGCCAGCCACAGCAGCGCCGTCTCCCGCGGGATATCGCAGGGATATATGCCCGAGTCGGCAATGATCAACGACCGCACCAGGTCCGGACGGCGGGCGGCGACAGTCAGCGCGACCCAGCCGCCCAGCGAATGCCCGTAGAGATGCGCGGGCCCACCGACGACGGTGTCAATGAACGCGATGACGTCCTCGGCGAAATCACCGATTCCGTAGTCGGCGGACCGGCTCGAGACGCCGTGCCCGCGCAGATCGGGTGCGTACTGGGTGTAATGGTCGGACAGGGCGACCATCAGCGGACCGTAAACCTGCCAGCGGGCACCGACACCGTGCAGCAGTACCAGCGGCGGCCCGCCACCGCGCAGTTCGCCGTATCCCAGGTGCACTCCGCCGATGTCGGCCTGCTGGGCCAGTGGTCGTGGCCTGCGGGTCATAGGACCGGTCCGACGACGAGAGCGAAGTGCGTGCCGCCCAGTGAGCTGCTGACCAGCAGCGCCGGGCCGTCCAGGCCAGGGGTGGCAGTCGCCAGGGCAAGCGCCAGCGGCGCACCGGCACCGATCGGTTCCCCGAACAACCGTTTCGGATCGAACCACGCAGGGGTCGAATGCCCGGCGAAAACCCTCGACAGTGCCGACATTTCCGGTTCATCCGCGGCCGCAACACCGATGCTGTTGGTCCATACCGCACGCACGTCACGAGGATGTACGCCAGCCTGCTCGAGCGCTTGGCGCACCGCGCGCTCTATGCCGTGGCCCTTACGGTCCCACCGGCCGACACCCTGTGCATCGGAGGCGATTCCGTAGCCGAGCATTTCGGCGCACGGTGTCGCGCCGCGGGCAGCCGCACTGCTCGCGCGTTCCAGCAGCACCGCGATTCCGGCTTCGGCTATCCCGAATCCCTCGGTGGCCATTGGTCCGATCGCGCGGTAGGCATCGATGACGGTGTCGGTGAGGGTGTCGGCGGCGATAGCCAACATGCTGTCGGCCTCGTCGCGGGTCAGAATGTCGAAGGCGTAGGCCAGCGCGGCGGCGCCTGCGGCATGACCGGTCGTGACCGTGGTGGTGGGACCGACCGCGCCCACGTGCATGGTTACTTGTCCGGTGGCCGCGTTGTAGACGGTGTTCGGGAACAGGGCGGGGCTGGCGGCGAGCGGCCCGTTGTCGAACAGCGGCCGTGCGAAGGCTTCCATCGCGTCCATCGGGCCGATGCCGGTGCCGAGCACCGTGCCTACGCGTGTGCGGTTTTCGTCATCGAGGACCAGGCCGCCGTTCTCGAGTGCCATCCGGGAGGCGACGACACTGAAGATGCCGAGCCTGTCCATCCGGCGACGTGCCTTGGTCGAGAGGAATTCGCTCGCATCGAGGGGCACGCGGCCGATGCGCGCGCCGGATTCGTCTGCTGTGCAGGGCGTCCGCTTCGTGAAGGCATCGCGCAGAGCGTCGGCACCCATGCCAGCGCAGGTGAGCGCTCCGATGCCGGTGATCACTACTCGATCCGTGACCGGTGTGGCGGGTACGGAGGGCTCGCGGGTCAGCACCAGCGAGGCGTTTGCGCCGCCGAAAGCGAAATTGTTCGACATGGCGACCGGAATGTCCAGGCTGCGTGGAATATTCGGTGTGTAGTCCAGATCGCAGTCCGGGTCGCCCGGGGTGTAGCTCGCCGTCGGCGGGGCGAGATGTTCCTCGATCGCTTTCACGGTCACGATCGCTTCGACGGCGCCGGCCGCACCCAACAGGTGCCCGATCATGGACTTGGTGCTGCTGACCGCGATCGTGCGGCTGGCCTCACCGAGACCGACCTTCATTGCCATGGTTTCGGCCGGATCGTTCTTCGCGGTGCCGGTGCCATGGCTGTTGACGTACACCACGTCCTCGGGTCGGCGACCAGCCGCACGCAGTGAGGCCTGGATGGCGCGGGCCGCGCCGGTACCGTCGGGACGGGGCGCGGTGGCGTGATACCCGTCTGCCGACAATCCGAGTCCGGCCACCTCGGCCAGGATGGGGCGCCCCAGCCACGCGGCGAGTTCGGCGCGGACCAGGACCAGCATGCCGCTGCCTTCGCCGAGGGAAAGTCCTTGCCGGTCTTTGGAATACGGTGCGGCGGGAACCGGCGACAGCGATTCGAGGGAATTGAATCCCGCGACCAGGACATCCGAGAGTGCATCGGTGCCGCCGGCGAGGACCGCGTCGGCGCGCCCGGCGCGGATCAGGTCGGCGGCGTAGCCGACCGCGTTCGCGCCGGCCGCACACGCGGTGTTGACCGACAGCACAGGTCCCAGCGCACCAAAGGCTCCCGCGACCGCTTCGGCCAGCGCTTGGGGTGGGGTGAACAGCAGAACTCTCGGGTCGATCGTCTCGCCCAGATCGCGGGCGCGGTACCAGTGCCGGGCGCTGAGCAGGCCAGCGTTGCAGGTACCGAGCACCACACCGAACCGTTCGACGGGCACGAACTGGTTGATCGCACCGACCGATTCCATGGCCTCCTCGGCAGCGACCAGCGCGAAATCCAAAGCGCGGTCGGAGAATCCCTCGGGATACCCGACCTCGTGCTTGGGGGCGGGCGCACCGACCACCTCCCCGGCCAGGCGGGTGCGGAAGCCGTCCATCGACATGTGCTCGACCGGGCGAATGGCCACCCGGCCCCAACTCGCGCCGAGCCACAGATCCTCGGCCGTAGGTCCCTGGGAGGTGATGGCGCCGACGCCGATGACGGCGACCCTGCAGGGGGCGTTCGTGACTGGGGTGCTCATGACTGTGATGTCCTTGCTGTGTGTGCCCGGAGGACGAGTGCGACATGCTGACCCTGGAAGCCACGAGCCAGGGCCAGGACGTTCCCGACCGGCTGCTCGTGACCCGGGTCCGTGACCCAGCGCGGACCCGCGCAGGCGGGGTCCGGGTTGGTCAGTGTGGAGATGGGCGGCACCGCACCGTGCCGGATGATCAACGCGGCCACCGCGGCATTGAGCGCACCCGCGCCTGCGACCAGGTGACCGGTGGCCGCGGTGACTGCGGTCACCGCAACGTGTTCGAGCCGAGACTCAAAAACCGCACGCAGCGCGGCGATCTCGTCAGCGTCCGCAGCGGGAACAGCAGACCCTTCGGCGACGACGCAGTCGATGGCGTCGGGTTCGATTCCGGCTTCGGTCAACGCGGAGGTGATCGCGCCGATAGCGCCCTCCGTGCCCGCAGCAGCGAATCCCCGCCCGAAACCGGCGATCTCGGCATAGACCGATGCCCCCCGCTCGGCGGCGGACTCGGCGTCCTCGACGACAACGAACGCTGCCCCGTCACCGGGCGCGAAGCCGTCGCGGTCACGATCGTAGGGCCGGACCGCCGCGGAGCCGAGTTCGTTGCGGGTACTGAGGACTTCGGCGGGATCGAGCTTGGTCATGCTCCACCACGAGGTGGGGTCGTCGAACCCGCCGGCAACCGCGACCGCAGCCTCACCGCGCCGCACCGCACGGAAGGCACGACCGATCGCGGTCGCACCGGCCTCGGCTGTTCCAGCGAAATACGTATTGGTGCCGCGTAATCCGTGCGCCTGGGAGATGTAGAACAGCGCGGCCGCCTGCAGACCCTCTACGTAGAACAACGGATAGAACGCCGCCGCCCCCTCGGTACCCATGCGGGCCAGATCCGCAGTGCCGTCGGGGTTTCGGGCCAGCAGCACCGCGTCGAGCACCTTGGCAGGCTCGGATATCTCCTTGTTGCCGCCCAGGAACAGCCCGGCGCGATCGCGATCGTCGATCGACAGGGCTGCGTCGGCGAGGGCCAAGGACGCACCAGCGACGCCGAACTGGTCGTTGCGCGTCATGTTCCGCAGCACGCGTCGATTCACCGCGAACGGCGTCGGATCGAAGTCGGTGACTTCCGCCCCGAGCCGCGAATGCAGCGAACTCGCGTCGAAACCACGCAGATCACCGACCGCACTCCGGCCGTCCAGCAGTGCCTTCCACGTCTCGGCGGTCCCGACACCGAGGCCGGTAATCAGACCGATTCCCGTGATGACAACCCGTTTCACAAAGCACCTCCAGCATCGATCGCCGAAAGCTCCAGGCGGCCAACAGTTGTCACACGCTTGCCGTCCACCAGAACCCGGCCGCTGCAAACGCCGGGCTCGAGCAGGTCGACATGTAGATGCATGCGGTCCCCCGGCTGCACGAAATGCCGATACCGGACTGTGCGCGCTGCCGTCAATTGCCAGCTGCCCCCCGATGTTTCGGACATCAGCAGGCCCGCTAGCTCACCGAGCGAACCAAGGATCAGCACGCCGGGCAGCACCGGGAAGCGCGGGAAGTGGCTGTCGAAGATGGACAGTGTGCTGGGCACATTGCGCACGGCCGCAGCGGTGCGACCCGCCACGAGGTCGACGATGCGGTCCACGCCGACAAGCGTCGGCGCGGGCGCCGTGGTGGCGATCATGGCGTGTCCTTCCGCAGGATCAAGCAGGCGTTGGTGCCACCGAAGGCGAATGCGTTGACCATCACCGTGTCGGTGTCGACCGCTTGGGCGGTGTTCGCGACGTAGTTCAGATCGAGGGCGGGATCGGGGCGCTCGAGATTGATGGTGGGCGGGGCATATCCGGTGCGCAGTACACCGAGTGCGCCCAGCAGACCGGCGCCGGCGGCCGCAGCGGTGAGGTGACCGATCATGGACTTCACCGAGCTGATGGCGATCCGGTGGGCATGTGCTCCGAACACGTCCTTGATTGCCTTGGTTTCACAGATATCGTTGCCGGGCGTCGAAGTGCCGTGCGCGGCAATGTAACCGACATCCGTCGGTGCCAGGCCCGCGTCCTCGAGTGCCTGCGCCATCGCCAGACTCACGCCGCCTCCATCCGGCGGCGGGTCGGTCATGCGGTAGGCGTTCATCGTCGCCGCATACCCGACGATCTCGGCGTGGATGTGCGCACCCCGCGCGCGGGCCGACTCCAGATCCTCGAGCACGAACATCACCGCGCCCTCGCCCAGCACGAATCCGGACCGATCGTCGCTGAACGGCCGCGATGCCCGCTCCGGTTCGTCGGCGTGGTCGGTGGTGAGCGCGCCGAGCAGGGAAAAGCCGAGCACGTCCAACCATGAGATCAGCGAGTCGTATCCGCCGACCAGCATCATCCGGGCATCGCCCTCCTGGATGATCCGGTACGCCTCTCCGAGTGCGTGTCCGGAGGCGGTGCAGGCGGTGGAGACGCCGACCATCGGCCCGGTGCAGCGGCCCGCCCGGGCAATGACGGCCGCGGGGGTGTTTTGATCACGTTCTTGGACATGCTCGACCGGCTGCCGATACAGCGGCAGTTCTTCCCGCAAGCGGTGGAAGATTTCGGCCATCTCTTCGAGCGAGGGCCGTCCGGCCGTGGCGCCGACGCTGACGCCCCGCTGGGCCGGGTCGTAGTCGCCGCCGTCCGGCAGGCCCGCATCGGCGAGGGCTTCCAGGGCGGCGGCGACTCCGAAGGCACCGGGACGCGAAAGATTGCGTCGCAGTGCCGGATCAGGGATGGCGGTCTCGGCGTCGAAGTCCTTCACCATTCCGGCAATGTGCACCGCGAAGCTCGAGGCGTCGAACGATGTGATGGGTCCGACGCCGGATCGCCCTTCCAGCACGGCATTCCAGGTGGTAGTGGCGTCAAGGCCGACGGGTGTGACCGCCCCGACACCGGTGATGGCGACTCGCCTCACGATCGCACCAATCTTTCCAGTAGGCGGAGCGAGTCCGCGTCGTCGGCCAGATCGCCCGCGTCGATGAGGGCGCACATGATGTCGGTGGCGCGCATGATCGGCACGCCGTCGACGGTGGCCGTGCCCGAGAGCACGGCCATTTCGTCGGACATGGATTCGACGACGCCGTCGAGGACCACCTCATCGCCCGGCCTGGCAGCGCCGCTGAATTCGACGCTGCCGATCTGCAGCAGCGCCGCACGTTTGCGGCGCTCGGTGGAGAGCATGATCAGCCAGGTGCCGGCCTGGCACAGCGCTTCGAGCACGAGTGGCGAGTCCAGAACCGGTCCGTCCGCCGTCTCGCGGAGGCCCGACTCCGCGCCCGAAACCATCTTGCGGCCACGGACGCGTGTGCTCGGCTCGTACTCGTCGATCCGGTCGATCAGGTGGAAACGCATGGCGCTCAGGCCGAAACGGCAGCGCGGGTCTCCACCAGGGCGACCAGGTTGGCGACGGTGAACAGGGTCATCACGCGCTGGGGCTCGAGCTTGCCATCCAGGTCCATCTCGGCCAGCTGCGGCATGACCTTCTTCAGCTGTGCCATACCGGCCTCGGTGATGACGTTGGCCTCTTCGTCGCCGAACTCGTCGTCCGGGATGCCGCCCTGCACGTAGTTCGACAGCTCGGCGACGGTGACCTTGGTGCCGGTCAGTCGTTCGATGCGGAACAAGATGTCGAGCAGATCGATGGACTCGGCGCCGAGCTCGTCGAGCAGCGACGCTTCGGCGGTCACCTCGTCCTCCTCGATGCCGAGAGCCTCGGCGACGGCGGTGCGGACCTGAGCGAACAGGGTGTCGTTCATCGGTGTTTCCTTTACTTCTTCACAGGGTGGAAATGGGTTGTGCGGCTTACCATTCGGGGCGGCCGAGACCGAGCTGCGCGCCGGCGCCGCCGTCGACGGCGATGGTCGCGCCGGTCGTGTAGGCGGCATCGGGCCCGGCCAGGTGGACGACCATCCCGGCGAC
>NZ_JBSGCB010000087.1:0-24391 GCF_053601595.1 Nocardia sp. NPDC004711
GAGGTAACCGATGACTCCATGCTCAGTGTGGCCGGGATCTGCACTCGCCTGGACGGGCTGCCGCTGGCGATCGAGCTGGCCGCGGCCCGGCTCCGAACGATGTCGCCCGAGCAGATCCTGACCCGGCTCGACGACCGCTATGCGCTGTTGACTCGCGGGAGTCGTGGTGCCCCGATGCGGCAGCAGACCCTGCGGTGGTGCATCGACTGGAGCTATGACCTGTGCACACCGGCCGAGCAGCGGTTGTGGGACCAGCTGTCGGTGTTCGCAGGCACTTTCGAGCTCGATGCGGCCGAGCAGGTGTGCGGCGCCGATCCGACCGAGACGCAATTGCTCGACACCTTGTCCGCGCTGGTGGACAAGTCGATCCTGATCCGCGAGGAAACCGAGGGCACGGTCCGCTTCCGGATGCTCGAGACCGTTCAGGAATACGGCCGGGAGCAGGCCGAGGACAGCGGGAAATACCCGGAATACGTTCGACGGCATCGAGATTGGTGCGAGCGGTTGGCACTCCAGGTGGAAGCGGAATGGATCGGCCCGCACCAGTTGGCGTGGGTTGCCCGGTTGGAGCGGGAGCTGCCGAATCTGCGGAAAGCGCTGGAATTCAGCCTGTCCGAATCGGACGAGAGCGGATTGCGGATAGCCACAGCCCTGTCTCAGTTCTGGACCTTGCGCGGGCGGCTCGGCGAAGGACGTCGCTGGTGCGAGCGCGCGCTGGCTCAATCGACCGATGCACCGCCGCTGGATCAGGCCAAGGCCCGCTATGCGGTCGGCACGATGGCCGTCATGCAGGGTGACCTATCGGCTGCCATCGACAATGTGGGACAGCTGAAGACCCTGGCCGAGCAGGCGGCCGACCCGCTGGTCGCAGCCCTGCTCGCCCACGTCGAGGGAATCAACGCCTTTGCGAGCGGTGAACTGGGTCGCGCCAGTACCCTCCTGGCCGCTGCCATCGACTGCTATGAGACATGCGGCGATCTCATACTGCATGTGGACGCCCTGATTTCGCTCGGATGGGCTTACTCACTGCAGGGCGATACCGCGCGGGCCCTCGCGAGCCTCGAGAAGGCGCTGGCGATCACCGAATCCGCCGGTGAAACGATGCTTCGGTCGTGGGTGTTGTGGGCAACGGGCTTTGCCTTGTGGCGAAGCGGTGCGCGCGACCGCGCCGAACACGTATTGCAGGAGGGTATTCGAGCGGCCCGGCTGATGTCGGACCCGCTCGTCGCCACGGTCTGTTTAGAGATATTGGCCTGGATCGCGACCGAGCAACACCATGCCCGGCGCGCCGCTGTGTTGCTGGGCGCCGCCGACGCGCTGAGCCGCATCGGCGGCAGCTCTGCCTCTATGCTTCCCAATCTGCTCGTCTACCATGAGGAACTCACGCGCACCAGTCGCGAGATGCTCGGCGCGCGTACATTCGACGCGGCTCGTCAGGAAGGCGCCGCAATGAGTTTCGACGCCGCAGTGAGCTTCGCGCTCGGCGAGAGAGCCGAAGCGACCGCACCGACCCCTCATTCAGTGGGAAACCTGACCAAGCGTGAGCGCCAGGTCGCCGATCTCATTGCGCGCGGTCTGACCAACAAGGCGATCGCCACCCGGCTGGTGATTTCAGCACGCACCGCCGACGGACATGTCGAACATATCCTCACCAAACTGGGCTTCACCTCACGCACGCAGATAGCGGCTTGGGTCGCCGAGCAGTCCGAACTCTGACTCCGACAAAACGTGCTGTGACGCCATCAGTTGATGTGTCCACGGCAGCCCGCAGGGCGTGTCCCTGACGGGGGTTGATAGAGGCATGCTGAGCGTCAACTCGCAACCACGATGGCACGAGTGCGAGATCGCCATCGGACGTCTTTCCCGATGAGCGAGAAAATGCGCCATCTCGCCCGTTGTCGCGTCGTAGCCTTCCAAGCCCGGCCCCCGCGTTCGGGCGGATAGCGCGAACTGATTCTCGGTCATCCCGAACCTGCCACCGACCGGCCCGGCCCGGCAGTTGATGCGCGATGTGCTTCTGCCCAAGGCCGTCTCCGATTCGCTGTCCCATTGAGCGGAAGGGTGGCCCGGGCACGGCCGTTGCGCAGCCGATGATGAAGGAAGGGTATGACCCCGATACAGCAGATGCAGAAAGCGATCATGACACAGCGACTCGAGGGCGAGAAGGCCCTCGTCCGTCGATCCGCGATGGCGTAGACGCATCTGCTGGCCGAAGGCTACGAGAGTCGGCGCGGCCGACAACTGCTGAACCTCGGCCCGCCCTCGAATCCACGAGACATGCTCGCCCGCATGGGCGTACCACTCCCGGAAGGTAACTCATGACCGACACCGTCGTCGGCGACGTCTCCGCCCCCATTCGATCGAGAAGCCGTATTGCGCCAGGCGATCGAGGAATGCGAGGCGGCTCCGCTGCTGATGTCGATGGTGCACGTGACCGGTGATGTCGGGCTCCTCGACGAATTCGGGCCACGTCTGACCATCGAGGAACCCGGCAACCATTACCGCACCGGTACCCGCCCGGCAGTTCCGCCGGGGACCTACCCCGACGATGTCGTCGCCGATGTCCGTGCCCGTGAGGTGCTGACGCCGGATTCGGTTGCCGCGCTGGAGGTTCCGGACGACGAACTGTTTCAGCGGATGGCGATCGTCTGCACCGCGCAACGAGTGGACGCCGAATTCGTCCCGATCCTGTTGGAACAGGCCGGATTCATCAAGAACCAGCGCCGCGTTCCGGTGACGGTGACCCCGCCGCCCGACTTCGAGGTCATCGTCATCGGTGCCGGCATCAATGCCGGAATCAAGCTGGAGGAGGCAGGATTTCCGTTCACTATCTTCGAGGAACGCGACGACATTGGCGGAACCTGGCAGCGCAACACCTATCCCGGCGCGGCGGTGGACACCCCGAGTCATACACGACCACGCGGCGATGGACGTCGAACAACAGGCGCTGGACGAATACAACCGGCGTGTCGACGAAGCGCTCGACGAGACCGTCTGGGTGCATCCGGTGCGCAGGTCAACGGGTACTACCGCAATACGGCGGGGCGGGCCGTCGTCCCGTGCCCGTGGCGCCTGGTCGATTACTGGACCATGCTGCGCGCACCTCACCCCGAAGACCTGACCTTCCTACCGCATCGAAAGGCATTGTCGTGACCGAAAATTCGATTCCTGACGTACTCGCCCCGGCTCAGCTGGGACCGGTGACCCTGCGTAACCGGATCATCAAATCCGCCACCTTCGAGCACATGGCCCCCGGGGCACTGGTCAGCGATGAGCTCATCGACTTCCACCGCCAGGTCGCGGCCGGCGGAGTCGGCATGACGACAGTGGCCTACTGCGCGGTGGCGCCGGAAGGTCGCACCGAGGCCGACCAGATCTGGATGCGCGAGGAAGCGGTGCCGGGTCTGCGGCGGCTCACCGACGCTGTTCATGCCGAGGGCGCGGCGATCTCGGCCCAGATCGGTCACGCGGGTCCGGTGGCGGGTGCGAAGTCCAATGGGCTCCCCGCGCTGAGCGCCTCGCGGCGCATCAGTCCGATGGGGCCGCAGGTGACGCATGCGGCGACCGTGGCTGATATCGAGCGAATCCGCACAGCGCACGGCACAGCGACACGGCTGGCCATCGAATCCGGTTTCGATGCCGTCGAAATCCATTTCGGCCACAACTATTTCGCGAGTTCCTTCCTGAGCCCGATCCTGAACCGACGCAAGGACGCCTACGGTGGGTCCTTGCGCAATCGCGCCCGCTTGCTGCGTGAGGTCGCCGCCGAGGTGCGCGAAGCCGCCGGTAACCGCATCGCGGTAGTGGCGAAACTGAATATGGATGACGGCGTGCCCGGCGGCTTCTGGCTCGACGAGGCGATCCAGGTAGCGCAATGGCTCGAGGCCGACGGCAGTCTCGACGCCATCGAGCTCACCATCGGCAGTTCCTTGCTCAACCCGATGTACCTGTTCAAAGGCGAGGCGCCACTCGACGAGTTCGCCGCGGTGATGTCGCCGCTGATGCGGTTCGGAATGAAGCTGGCGGGCAAGTTCTTCTTGCACAACTACCCGTACCAGGATCTGTTCATGCTCGATGCCGCGCGGCAGATCCGGGCGAACGTCTCGATGCCCTTGGTCCTGCTGGGCGGCATCACCGACAAGGCCGCAATGGACACCGCGATGGCCGAGGGTTTCGAATTTGTGGCGATGGCCCGCGCCCTGCTGCGCGAGCCGGACCTGATCAACCGCATTCGCGAGGATCACGAGAAGACGTCCCTGTGCATCCATTGCAACAAATGCATGCCGACGATTTTCTACGACACGCATTGCCCGCTCGCAGGGCTGCGGACGACCACGGACGAGCCGGCTGTCATCGCCCTCACGAACCACCGGAGCCCACGGTGACGTCCATCGAAAGCCCGTCCGGCGCGGCCCGGCCGGATCGTACGGAGTCCGCGGAAATAGTGGTCGCCCGTGCTCACGAATTCTGAAGTGCCCGAGGCGGATAGGAGATCGCCCAGGGCTGGTTTCTCTCGGACCTGCCCGGTACGAACGGCCGGGCAGACGCTCTTCGATGCTGGCAACAGCGGAAAACAGGTGATTCAGTGGGCGTATACGCAGTGACGGGGTCGGCCTCAGGAATGGGGCGGGCTGTTGCGGAGAAACTGCGAGAGCGCGGGCACACCGTGCTCGGCGTCGACCTGCGGGATGCGGAGATCGTGGCCGACCTGTCGACCCCGGCCGGTCGCCGCGCCGCCGTGGACGGGGTGCTCGCCGCGGCGGACGGCCAGCTCGATGGCGCCGTACTCGCCGCGGGTGTGGGTCCGATTCCCGGGGCCGAACGCGCTCGACTGATCTACGAGGTGAACTTCCGCGGGGCCGTCGAACTTCTCGAAGGCTGGCAATCGGCCCTGGCCGCCGCATCGGAGTCGAAAGTTGTTGTGTTCGGAAGCAATTCGACGACCACCACGCCTGCGGTCCCTCGTCGAGCGATTCGCGCGCTGCTGACCGGCGACACGGACAAGGCGCTGCGGGCGGTCAGGATCTTCGGTCGGCATGCCCCGTCGATCGCCTACGCGGCATCGAAGATCGCCGTGAGCCACTGGGTGCGCCGCCAGGCGGTGACCGAGCGGTGGGCGGGACGGGGGATCCGGCTCAATGTCCTGGCTCCCGGTGCCGTGCTGACCCCACTGCTGGAAAAACAACTCGCCACCCCGGCCGAGGCGGCCGCGATCCGGAGTTTCCCGGTACCGATCGGTGGTTTCGGCGATGCCGGTGATCTTGCAGAGTGGGCGGTGTTCATGGTGTCACCGGCCGCGCGGTTCCTGTGCGGCAGTGTGGTATTCGTCGATGGCGGGAGCGACGCGTACTTCCGGGCAGACGACTGGCCTCGCTCGGTTCCGCTGCGGCGACTTCCCGGATATCTGCGGCGCTTCCGCGGTTTCGGCAAACGTTGACCGGCTGTGTCCCGTCCGTCGCGCGGGACACAGCCTATTGTCGTCACCGACGTGAGGTCGAGGGCACGTGCCTGCCCAGAGGACGTCGAATCGGTCCTGTTCTCATTCGAATTTGCTTGTGCCGCAAAGAGTTCTGCACTTCGCGTCGGTTGCAATGCTTCAATCGGTCAAGCCTGCCGGATGAGGTCCGCGCTCTGCCCGACGCGTTCCGAGGAGGCGATGATGGTCGATGCCTGTGTCGTGGTGGCGGCTCATTGCTCGATCAGCGGCGCAGGGTGATCGCCCCGCAGGTCGGTGCTGTCCAGCCCAGGTCGGCGGAGATGGACAGATGGCGATCGAATCCCGTGGCGATGTCCTGGGGCATGGGCGTGGCCTTGCGGGTTTCGAGATCGACGTGCAGCGAAAGGACTTCGAGGGTATTGGACAGGCATTCTCGCGATCGGTCGAAGAGGAATGTCATCATGTGCACGGCTTTGTCGGTCCGGCCCAGGACGCGTGTGTGCACGGAGAACTTGTCGCCTTCGCGTAGCTCGCTGTAGTACATGATGTGGTGTTCGGTGGTGAACAGGCCCAGCCTTCGGTCCGATAGGTAGGACTCGTCGACGCCGACGTTCCTCAAGAGAGCGCCCGCGCCTTTGGAGTTGTGGTGCAGGTAATGCGCGACGTTCATGTGGCCGTTGAGGTCGATGAGGTCGGCGGTGACGATGCCTTCGACTGGATTGGGAAGTGACAGGACTTGTTCGAGCGTGGGCAGGTAGGGCGCCATGGGTCCTCATGGTCGTCGTCGCAGAGGAAGTCCACGGCGCTGGTTCCCACTCAGCGGTCCCTGCGAGGCAGCGGAGCGGGGTCGGGGCGGCGGCCGACCCACCCGCAGGGTAGACCGCACGTTTCGAGGAACTCCAGCGTACGGTTGCCGTCGACGGATACGCGGTTGATCTCGAATGCCTCGGCGAAGTGACCGCACGCCGGGCACCTGCCGAAATAGTGCAGAAGTTCGCGAACGGAATACGGGTGGTCCGGGACGCTGGGGTCGCTCATGGCGTTGTCATCGCCTCTGTGGCCGCGGTGGCGGAGGGCTCGATCAATACGACGACCAGATTTCGGGGACCGTGAACGCCTTGTACACGCCGCAGTTCGATGTCGCTGGTCGCCGATGGTCCGCTGAGCAGCGTGAGAGGTCGTGTCGGAACGAGCTGGGCGAGCAGTTCCGGGACGGTGTGGACGATGTCGGCGGTGTCGACCAGGCAGATGTGCCGGTCCGGGACGAGGCTGAGTGCGCGACGTCCCTGACCGGGGCTGCCGTCGAGGGCGATGGTCCCGGTTTCGGCGCAGGCCGCGGCGGAGGTGGTGATCACGGTTGAGACGGCATCGAGCGTGGCGGTGTCCATCGTCGGCTCGTCGATCCGGGCCTCTGAGGGTGTCCATGCCGTGGGGAATCCTGGAGGTACCGCTGTGATTCGGTCAGCGGTCAGGTCCCGCAACAACGCCGAGATGTTCGGTTCGGTCGTGGTGTGGACCTCGGCCCCGTAGTCGCGCAGGCGTTCGGTGAACTGCGCGACCAATGTTGCCCGGTCGGTATTGCCGTGTTGTCGGTAGTCGCGGCTGACGCCATCGGTCGGCGCGGAGGTCGCGATGGCGGCGCGGATGCGGCGGAGCATGTCGTCGCGGGTATTCATCGATGGTTCCACCAGGTACGGAAGGTCTCTCGGGGCGGGAGCGGAAGGTCGCGCGCGGAAGTCCATCCCGACAGCGGAGGCGGCAGCCGGTCGAGGGTGCCGCGCCGATTGCGGAGCAGTCTGGCCGCGCGCAGCCGCCGGATGGCCCGGGCGAAGCGCCGTTGGCTGCGCATGATCCAGGACGTTGCGGCCATCGTCGCGGATTCCGGTGTCGGGAGGCGATGCGCGGCAGTGGTTTCCGCGCGCAGGTGCACGAGTATGGACGGGATGTCGATGCGCACCGGGCAGGCGTCGAAGCATGCGCCGCAGAGGGTTGACGCATAGGGCAGGGAGGGGTTCTCGGCCACACCGGTGAGCTGTGGGGTGAGGACTGCGCCGATAGGCCCCGGATACACCGAGCCGTAGGCGTGCCCGCCGGTGCGCTCGTAGACCGGGCACACGTTGAGGCAGGCCGCACAACGGATGCAGTGCAGCGCTTCACGTCCCACTTCGTCGGCGAGGGTGGCGATGCGTCCGTTGTCGAGCAGGACGAGGTGGAACTCCTGCGGCCCGTCGCCTGTGTGCACGCCGGTCCATAGCGAGGTGTAGGGGTTCATGCGCTCGCCGGTGGCCGAGCGCGGGAGCAGTTGGAGGAAGACCTCCAGATCGCGCCAGGTGGGGACCAGCTTCTCGATGCCCATCACGGTGATCAGGGTGTCGGGCAGCGTGAGACACATGCGGCCGTTGCCCTCGGATTCCACCACCGCGAGGGTGCCGGTCTCGGCGACGGCGAAATTCGCGCCGGACACGGCGACCTTGGCGTTCAGCATGGTTCGGCGCAGGTATGCCCGTGCGGCGGCGGCGAGTTCGGGAGGGTCGTCGGTGAGGTTCGGGTCGACGCCGGGCATGGAGGTGGTGAAGATGTCGCGAATCTCGCTGCGATTGCGGTGAATCGCGGGCACCACGATATGCGAGGGCTCGTCTCCGGCGAGCTGGACGATGAGTTCGGCGAGATCGGTTTCGTGCGCGGCGATCCCGCGGTCGGCCAGGGACTCGTTGAGGCCGATCTCCTGTGTCACCATGGATTTCACCTTCACCACCTCGGTGGCGCCGGTGGCGGCGACGAGATCGCCGATGATCCGGTTGGCCTCGGCGGCATCGGAGGCCCAGTGCACGGTTCCGCCGTGCGCGGTGACCGCGGCCTCGAGTTGCTCGAGGTGCTTGTCGAGGTTGGCGAGGGTTCGGCCCTTGATGCCTTGCCCTGCCAGGCGCAGCGCCTCCCAGTCGGGTACCTCGCCCACCACCCGTTCGCGTTTGCCGCGGATGGTGGCGGTGGCGGCGCTGATATTGCGGCGCATCTGCGTGTCGGCGACGGCGACACGGGCCGCCACCGGGAACGGGTTCTCACCCTTGAGCGGTGAATTACCGTGTGGAACAGGGATTCCCAGGAAAACGCCGCCTCGATTGCGGTGCTCGTTCATGGCGTGGCCGCCAGGATCTCGGCGAGGTGCACCGTGCGAGTTCCCGCGCGCAGCCGCGACAGGCCGCCACCGATGTGCATCAGGCACGAGGAGTCGGCGGCGGTGCAGGTGTGCGCGCCGGTGGACTGCACATGGTGCATCTTGTCGGCCAGCATGGCGGTCGACACATCAGGGTTCTTCAAGGCGAAAGTGCCTCCGAATCCACAACATTGGTCCGCAGCGGGCAGTTCGACGAGATCGATGCCCGACACGTTGCGCAGCAGGCGCAGCGGACGGTCGTCGACCCGCAGCATCCGCAGCGAGTGACAGGTGGGGTGGTAGGTGACGCGGTGCGGGTAGTGCGCACCGACATCCTCGACGCCGAGCACATCGGTGAGGAACTCCGACAGTTCCCAGGTGCGATCCGCGACGGAGGTAGTCTCCGTCGCGAGACCGGCGTCTCCGGCGCGGCGGGCGACCATCGCGTGCTGATGGCGCACCGAGCCGACGCAGGAGGCCGAGGGCGCGACGATCGCGTCGTAGCCGGTGAAGGCGTCGACGTGATTGCGCACCAGGCCCAGTGCCGCATCGGGATAGCCGGTGTTGATGTGCATCTGGCCGCAGCAGGTTTGGGCGGGCGGGACGACGACCTCGTGGCCGAGCCGTTCCAACAGCGTCACCGTGGCCTTGCCGACGTCGGGGAACATGGACTCGACCAGACAGGTGACGAAGAGCGCGATCTTCATGCGGCGACCCGCTTCTCGGTCAGCAGCGCCACGCGCTCGGCCGCGAGCCGCCACGCGGAGTCCGATCTCGGCTCGTAGTGCAGGGGAGCGTGGGTGTGCGCGACCAATCGGCGCGCGGCGGTCCAGTTGGGCAGCACACGCGCCGAAATGGCTTGGGCGAGCAAATTTCCCATCGCCGTCGCCTCGACCGGGCCGGCGGTGACCGGAAGGCCGCACGCGTCGGCGGTGAGCTGGCACAGCAAGGCATTGCGCGCCCCACCGCCGACCAGATGCACGATGTCGACACCCCTGCCTCCGGTGCTGACGACGTCGGCGACGGCTCGGGCATGGCCCAGGGCGAGGCTGTCGAACACGCAGCGCGCGAACTCGGCGGGTGTGCGCGGTGGCGGACCGTCGCAGTGGGCGGCGATGCGGGTGGTCATACCGCCCGGGGTTTGATGGCCGGGAGCCAGGTAGACCGGGTCGTCGACATCGATAACGGTGGTCAGCGCGGGCACCTCGGCGGCCTGTTCGCACAGTGTCGACCAGTCCAGACCCGGCCATTCCCGCTGGCACTCCTGCAGCAGCCACAAACCCATGACGTTGCGCAGGTAGCGGAAGCCGGAGATGCCGGTTTCGTTCGTGAAGCCGGCCGCCCGGGCGGTGGTCGACAGCAGGGGGTTGGGCCGTTCGACACCCACCAATGACCAAGTGCCACTGGATATGTAGGCGAAGGATCCGGACTCGGCAGGGATGGCGGCGACCGCGCTGGCGGTGTCGTGGGACGCCACGCGCACGACCTGGACGTCGTGGCCGCCGATCGCCTCGCGCACCGGGCCGCGCAACCCGCCCAGGACCGTGCCGGCGTTGCTGATCGGCGTGAAAATGCGCTGCGGCAGCCCGAGTCGTCGGATCAGGGGGTAATCCCAGTCCCGTTCGGCGACGCCGTAGAGCCCGGTCGTGGAAGCGTTGGTGCGTTCGGTGCCCATACGATCGGTGAGCCAGTAGCCGAGCAGATCCGGGATCATCAGCAGATGACGGGCGGTGTCGAGCCGGTGCTCCGGCTCGGCCCGCAGTTGATGGATGGTGTTGAACGGCAGATCCGCGATACCCGTGCGCTGGTAGAGGCCCTGGATGTCCACCGGTATCGGTGAACGCCAGGATGTGCGCAGATCGCGGTAGTGATACGGCAATCCCATCAGCCTGCCGTCCTTGTCGAGCAGTCCGTAATCGACGGCCCAGGAATCGATTCCGGCCGACCGCACCGGACCGGCGGCGGCCAGCCCGGCGCATGCCTGACGGTACAGGCCGGTGATGTCCCAGTGCAGCCCGTCGGGCAGGTGCACCGGCTCGTTGGCGAAGCGATGCACCTCCCGGACCGTCAGCTGTTCCTCGGTCACCACACCGTGGACGACGCGCCCGCTCGACGCGCCGAGATCGATTGCGGCGAAACTGTTCTCCACAGGCGCTTCGAAGGGCCCGCCAGCGCGGCTCATCGCAGGAACGCGGCAGCGACGCCGCTGTCGACGGGAATGTGCAGACCGGTGGTGTGCGCGAGCTCGCCGCCGGTGAGCGCGAAGACGGCATTGGCGACGTGCTCGGGCAGTACCTCGCGCTTGAGGATGGTGCGCTGGGCGTAGAACGCGCCCAGGTCCTTCTCCTCGACCCCGTAGACGGCGGCGCGCTGTGCGCCCCAACCGCCGGTGAAGATGCCCGAACCACGCACCACGCCATCGGGATTCACGCCGTTGACGCGAATGCCGTGGTCGCCGAGTTCGGCCGCCAGCAGCCGGACCTGGTGGGCCTGATCGGCTTTCGCCGCGCTGTAGGCGATATTGTTCGGCCCGGCGAACACGGCGTTCTTGCTGGCGATGTAGACGATATCGCCACCCATGCTCTGGGCGACCATGGCGCGCGCGGCCTCCCGCGAGACCAGGAACGAACCGCGTGCCATCACCGAATGCTGGATGTCCCAATCGGATTCGCTGGTCTCCAGCAGCGGCTTGGAGATCGACAGCCCGGCATTGTTGACCACCAGGTCCACGCCGCCGAACGCCAGCACCGCAGCGTCGAGGGCCGCGCGCACCGCGTCGGCATTGGTGACGTCCACGGTGACCGGGACGGCCGCGTCTGCCGAGCCGATTTCGGCGGCGACCCGTGCGGCGGCATCGGCGTCACGATCGGCGACCACGACGCACGCGCCCTCTCCCGCCAGCCGCAGCGCGATGGCCCGCCCGATGCCCGACCCGGCGCCGGTGACCAGCGCGACCCGGGTCGCCAGCGGCTTGGGTTCGGGTATGCGGGCCAGCTTCGCCTCCTCGAGCCGCCAGTATTCGATGCGGAACTTCTCCGACTCCTCGATCGGGGCATAGCGGGAGATCGCCTCCGCCCCGCGCATGACATTGATGGCATTGATATAGAACTCGCCGGCGACCCGCGCAGTCTGCTTGTCTCGCCCGAAGCTGAACATGCCGATGCCGGGCACCAGCACGATCGCCGGGTCCGCGCCGCGCATGGCCGGGGAAGCCGCGTCGGCGTGACGGTTGTAGTAGGCCGCGTAGTCCTCGCGATAGGCGGCGTGCAGCTCACGCAGCCGTGCGATCACCTCTCCCAGGGGCGCGTCGGCCGGGGTGTCGAGCATCAGCGGGCGAACCTTGGTGCGCAGGAAGTGATCCGGGCAGGAAGTGCCGAGCGCGGCGAGCTCCGAGTGCCCGGCGCGCGACAGGAAGTCCAGCACCACTTCGTTGTCGTCGAAATGGCCGACCTGGGGCCGGTCGGTCGACGCCAGACCGCGGATCACCGGAG
The DNA here is from genome assembly GCF_053601595.1 of Nocardia sp. NPDC004711. Lineage (NCBI taxonomy): Bacteria > Bacillati > Actinomycetota > Actinomycetes > Mycobacteriales > Nocardiaceae > Nocardia > Nocardia sp. NPDC004711. The sequence goes on from NZ_JBSGCB010000087.1 coordinate 12,083, forward strand.
CCAATTCGGCGGCCCGGGCGCGGCGGCGTTCGGGGGCGAGCGGCTCGAACTCCGCCACCGTCGATCCGAACGGCTCGGCCCGGCCTCGGGTGTCGATGAATTCCTGTGCGGTGCGGATGATCTCGAGCGAGTTCGCCTCGCATTCGGCGGACGTGTCGCCCCAGGCGGTGATGCCGTGCCCGCCGAGGATGCATCCGATGGCCTGCGGGTTGTCCCGGCGGATGGCCGCGATGTCGAGGCCGAGCTGGAAGCCCGGCCGCCGCCACGGCACCCAGACAACCCGGTCACCGAAGCACTCCTCCGTCAGTGCCTCGCCTTCGGCGGCGGTGGCCAGCGCGATGCCCGCGTCCGGGTGCAGATGGTCGACATGGTCGGCCTCGACGAGCCCATGCATGGCGGTGTCGATGCTCGGCGCGGCGCCGCCGCGTCCGTGCAGGCAGTAGTCGAAGGCGGCGACCATCTCGTCCTCGCGGTCGACGCCGGGGTAGACGTCGATGAGAGCCCGCAGCCGGTCGCGGCGCACCGTGGCGAGCCCGGCCGCGGTGAGGGTGCCCAGGTCGCCGCCGGAACCCTTGAGCCAGACCAGCTCGACCGGCTGGCCGGTCACCGGATCGGTGTCGAAGCCCTTGGCAGAGGTGTTGCCGCCCGCGTAGTTGGTGTTGCGCGGGTCCGCGCCCAGGCGGTTGCTGCGCTCGAGCAGTTCGCGGACGGTGTCGTTGGTGTGGTCGGTCATTGTCATGCTCCCCAGCCCGCGGCCTGGCCGCCGAGTCGTTCGTTGATGATCTTCTGCATGTATCCCGAGCGCTGGAATGCGCCGATCGGGTCGGGATCGAGTCCGATGTCCTCGCGCAGTTCCCGCAGCATCGGGCGCACGTCGGTGTTGTAGGCGTCCATCAGGATCGCGTTGGCTCCCAGGACGTCTCCCTCGCGCTGCGCCTGTGCCAGCGCGGCACGGTCGATCAGCAGCGCCTTGGCGGCGGCCTCCTGCACATTCATCACCGACCGGATCACCGCCTGGATCTTCGGCTCGATGTTGTGGCACTGGTCGAGCATGAACAGCAGCCCGGAATCCGGTCCGATGGCATCGGCGGCGGCGATCTCGTTCATGATCCGGAACAGCTGGAACGGATCGGCGGCCCCGACCATGAGGTCGTCGTCGGCGTAGAAACGCGAGTTCAGGTCGAACGCGCCGAGTCTGCCCTCGCCGAGCAGGAACGCGACGATGAACTCGATATTGGTGTGCGGCGCGTGGTGCCCGGTGTCCACCACGACCGATGCCTGGGGGCCCAGTTTCAGGCAGTGCGCGTAGGCGGTGCCCCAGTCGGGGACGTCGGTGGCATAGAAAGCCGGCTCGAACAGCTTGTACTCCAACAGCATTCGCTGGTCTTCCGACAGCCGTGCGTAGACCTCGGACAGTGCTTCGCCGAGCCTCCGCTGCCGTGTAGTCAGATCGTCCTGGCCCGGGTAGTTCAGTCCGTCCGCGAACCACAGCTTCAGATGGCTCGAACCCGTGGCGTCCATGATGTCCACGCAATCGAGCAGATGCCCGATGGCCTTGCGCCGGATCACCGGATCGGGGTGACAGACGCTGCCGAGCTTGTAGTCGTCATCCTGGAAGGTGTTGGAGTTGATCACTCCGATCGAAACTTCGTGCTCGCGTGCGTGTTCGGCGAGTTTGGCGTAGTCGTCCACAGCGTCCCACGGGATGTGCAGCGACACCTCGGGGGTTACGCCGGTGTAGCGGTGCACCTGCGCCGCGTCGGCGATCTTCTCGAACGGATCGCGCGGCACGCCGGGCTCGGCGAAAACCTTGAAGCGGGTTCCGGAGTTCCCGAACGCCCAAGACGGCAGCTCGATGTGCAGTTCGCGCAGTACCGCGCTGGGATCGGCAGGGCCTGGCATCGTCGTCAACTCCTGGATTGAAACGTTTCAGAACGATGATGAAGATAATATCCGCTCATGACGGCAGTCAATACCGTCCGGCGCGCATTCCTTGCGAGCGGTGAAAATCCACTACGATTGACACGTTTCAATGGGAGGAGCGGTTATGGCGGCGAGCATCAAGGACGTAGCGCAGCGCGCGGGTGTCTCGCTGGGCACCGTCAGCAACGTGCTCAATCGCCCCGACCAGGTGTCTCCTCGCACCCGGGAGCGGGTCCAGCGGGCTATCGCGGAAACCGGGTATGTGCGCAACGATTCGGCACGCCAGCTCCGCGAGGGGCGCAGTCGCACCCTGGCCATGGTGGTGCTCGACATGGCCAACCCCTTCTTCGCCGACGTCGCACACGGCGCCGAGGAGGAAGCCGCCGCGCACAACGCGATGCTGGTGCTGTGCAACAGCGCCGATGATTCGGTTCGCGAGCGCAGGCATCTCGAACTCATCGCCGAGCAGCGCATGCGCGGTGTGCTGATCACACCGGTACTGGGTGACGGTGAACAGGCCCTGGAGACGCTGGCCTCTCAGGGGATTCCAGCGGTGCTGGTGGACCGTCGGAGCGGTCGTCCCGATCGGTGCTCGGTATCGGTCGACGACGTCCTCGGAGGACGGCTCGCCGTCCGGCACCTGCTCGACCTCGGTCATACGCGGATCGGGTTCGTCGGTGATCCGGCAGGCATCACGCAGGTCGCGGACCGCCATCGGGGCGCAGCCGAAGCCATCGCTGAATCGGGGGCGCACATGGACGTGATTCCCACGGCGGCAATGACTTTCGAGGCGGGACGGGACGCCACCGAAGCCCTGCTGGACCAGGCGGACCGGCCCACCGCACTGTTCTGCGCGAATGATCTGCTGGCGCTTGGCGCATTGCAAGCGCTGACCCTGCGCGGCAAATCCGTGCCCGGCGATATGGCTGTAATCGGCTACGACGACATCGATTTCGCGGCCGCCGCGGCCGTACCGCTCTCCTCGGTCCGGCAACCCCGCGCGGAACTCGGGCGCACGGCGGCGCGATTGCTGCTGGAGGAAGCCGATAACGCCGACGGTCATCGCCATCAGCACGTGGTGTTCATGCCCGAACTCGTCACCCGGCGATCGACTCTCGGCTGAGCCCCTCGTATGGCGCGGTGAGCTCCGTGCGGACCCTCGGGCCGCCGTGTCCGGGCGCGAGGCGGTAACGACTATGCCGCGTGGACGGTTCGCCGGGGGCTGACGCCGCCATCACTTCCGGCCCCGAGAATCGTTGCTCAGGCAGCTCACCGGCCCGGGACGGAATGGGCTGCTTCAGCCCGCCAATGTCGACTCGCGGGCAGTGAGCGTCACCAGGTGGGCGTGTGAGGATGAGGTTTGCGGGTTTTCGTGGAGGAGTTGATCCACCAGGTGCCGAGCCATGGCGATGTGGTCGATCCGGATGCTCGACAGGGTGGGGGCGAAGGCGGCGGCCGTTGGGCTGTCACCGTGGCCGACCACGGCGATGTCGCCGGGCACCGACAAGCCGGCGCGCAGGGCGGCTCCGACGACGGCCGCGGCGGTGTCGTCGTCGAATGCGACCACGCCGGTGACGCCGACGCGCCGCCAATCGCGGATCGCCGCCGCGGCCGAGGCGGCGTGATCGACGGTGTGCGCCAGCAGTGGCGCGAGACCGAGCCGCGTGGCGGCGTCCTGCGCCTGCGCGGTGCGGTCGGCCACTGCGGTGCGACGATTCGGATCGCTAGGAGCCGCGAATCCCAAACGGTGATGGCGGCATTCGTGCAGATGCTTCACCTGAAGCTGGGTTCCGATGAGGGTCCCCGGCCAGTCGTCGCCCGGTATCGTCAGGAACCGCTCGACACCCGCGGCGTGCAGGCTTGCGGCGTCGTGCTCGGCGAAGGTCCCCAAAGCGAAGGTGCGCACCGCATCCGGTGACCGCCAGTTCCGTGCGACTCCCCGGGCGGGTTGAATCTGGGTGAGCAAGCTGTACCCCGAATGTTCCAGCATCCGCTCGGCTTCCGCCAGGCAGGCCGAAACGACCGGATCCAGGGCGCGGGAGGGAAGTACCAGGAGCAGGACCCTGCACGCCGCCTGGCGAGCCGCAGTCCGTCGTGCGCTCGATCGGAGTGCGCCGTCGACGGTGCGGCAGTAGCGATCCGCGTATGGCTGAGGCGCGGCGTCACTCATCGCGGTGACCCCGCTTCGGTTCGCGGTGGGCCAGCCGGAACTGTCTCGCGTACGCGAACCGGTCCAGGGCGACACATTGTTACTCCTCCGGGCGTCGATGCGTCGGGGACAACCGTATGAAACGTTTCATTCACCTGTCGTGAATGAGACCGTAACACTCCGATTCGGCCGTGACAACCCTCACGGAACTGGGGTTTTGCGATGAATTTGGGCCGTTATTCGGGGTTTTGGTGAACGTGGAGCCGAAAAGGTGACTCGATGTGACTCTCACGCGATCGTACTAGCGCGAGATAGTTGATCGTGGCTTCCACATGGCGCTCGAAGGCCCACGGATGTGGCGGCATTCGAAAGATTCAGGAGAAGTCGGTATCGAGTACCGGGAAGGCGAGGGCGCCCCTGTGGCGCACCGCGGTGATGCTGTCGGCGGTCGCGATGGGTGGCCTGCGCGTTGTCGGCGGGAATGATGGAACCCGTTTCGGCCCATACAGATTCGGCAGGATCGACCGGGCCCACCGCCGAGGAGCTGTACGCGGCGACGAGCCGATCGGGCGCATTCCTTGCGCTGGATTACGGTCCGCCCGTACTATCGTGTGAACTAGCACGCAATAGTGCTGTCTATCTGGGCTTTTAATCTCCGAAATTGGTATGGTTACGTGAAAGTGGAATCCTCCGAAGAGTTGATCGCCGACCGATTGCCGGGTGCGCCCGCTGTGCTGGAACCGGTCGACGGCGCGTTCATCGGTCTGATGGTCGGCGCTCAGTTCGGGGTCTTCCTGGCGTTCATCACCCCTTTGGCCATCTCGTTGTCGATGAAGCTCGATCAGCTGGCCCCGGGGCACGAGCAATACCTGGGATACGTCACCGGCGCGGGTGCGGTGGTGCCGTTGCTCTCCGGACCGCTGATCGGCACGCTCAGCGACCGGGTTCGCGGCCGGTTCGGCCGACGGCGACCGTTCCTGGTCGGGGGAATGTGCCTCGGCCTGATTGCGCTCGCGGTCATGGCGCTGGCCGACAGCGTGCCCATGCTCGTCGCCGGTTGGATCCTTGCCCAGGCGGGGTGGGGGACGGCCTTCGGGGTGCTGAGTTTCGTTCAGGCCGACCGGGTGCCGGAGGAACAGCGCGGCAAGGTGGCTGGACTCGGAGGTTTCGCCAGTCTGATCGCTCCGGTGGTCGGAGTCGTCCTCTCAGGCGCGCTCAAAGGCTCGAACCTGACGTTGTTCCTGGTACCCGGCGTATTGGGCGCGATCCTGTTGACGGCGTTCGTGTTTTGCGTGCCCGAGGACAGCCGCGCGCTGCCGCCGGCCGAGCCGATCAGCGTGCGGTCGCTGCTGGGCAAGTACGTCTTCGATCCACGTCGGCATCCTGACTTCTCACTGAACTGGCTGGGCCGCTTCCTGTTCTACTTCGGTCTGACCTTCAACTCCACCTACGCGGCCTTCTACTTCGCCTCCCGCTTGGGCGTGAGTGTCGACCAGGTGACCACCGTGCTCGGGGTCGCTTCGGCGGGCAGCGTGCTCGCGACGGCGGTCGGTGCGCTGGGCGGCGGCTTCCTGTCCGACCGGCTGCGGCGTCGCCGTTCGCTGGTGCTGGCGTCCGGCATCGTGTTCGCGATAGGGGCGGTGGTGATGGCGCTGTCCACGGGCATCGCGACGCTCGTCGCGGGTTCGTTCATCACCGCGGTCGGCCTCGGCATGTTCTCGACTGTCGATCAGGCGCTCGCGTTGGATGTGCTTCCCGATCGCGAGACCCAAGCCGGCCGTTATCTCGGTGTCCTCGGCTTCGCCACGTCGGTGCCGCAGTCGGTGGCCCCCTTCGTCGCTCCGCTCGTGCTCGGGTTGGGCGTCGCGGCGGGGGAGAAGAACTACGAGTTGCTCTATCTGCTGGCCGCGGCGTTCACCGTCGCGGGCGGCTTGGTGATCATGCGGATTCGATCCGCGCACTGAACAGACCGACAAGGACAAGGTAATGACATCACAATGGCGTGCGGCCTTCGTGACCGCTCCATTCGACCTCGAACCAGGCGGTGCCGCACCGTATTTCCGTCGTGAGTTCGAGCTCGAGACCGCGCCGGTGCGCGCAACCCTGCATGTGACGGGCATTGGCCTGGTCGAGCCGCATCTCAACGGGGCGCGCGTGGGCGACGAGATGCTCGCGCCGGGCTGGACGTCCTATCGGCATCGGCTCCAGGTCAGCAGCCATGACGTCACCGGGCTCGTGCAGGCGGGACCGAACGTGGTGGGCGCGGTGGTCGGTGAGGGCTGGGCGGTGGGCCGGATCGGCTATGAGCGCCGCAACCATCACTATGCCGATCGTCCCGCCCTCTTCCTGCAGCTGGATCTGGACTACGGCGATCACACCGAATCCCTCTGCTCCGGACCCGAATTCACCGCTGCCACCGGCGCGGTACTGGCCAACGGCATCTACGACGGCGAGACCTACGACGCCCGGCTGGAACCGGCGGGCTGGTCCGAACCGGGCTTCGACGCGACGGCGTGGCAGCCGGCCGCCGAGTTCGAATGGGACGCAGCGACCCTCGTGGCGCCCATCGCCCAACCGATCCGGCGAATCGAGGAACTTGCGCCGGTCGCCATCACCACCTCGCCGAGCGGCAAGACCATCGTCGACTTCGGTCAGATCCTCAGTGGCTGGGTGAGGCTCACCGTCGAGGGCACGGCCGGAGCGACGGTGGCCCTGCGGCACGGTGAATTGCTGAGCGACGGTGAACTCGACGTCAGCACCCTGCGCACCGCCGCGGCGACCGACCGCTACACCTTGCGCGGCGGCGGGCCGGAGACCTGGGAGCCGCGATTCACCTTCCATGGATTCCGCTACGCCGAAATCGACGGATATCCCGGTGAATTGAGCGCCGACTCCCTGCGGGCGGTGGTGGTACACAGCGATATGCCGCGCACCGGCTGGCTGGAAACCTCTGACGCCCGGCTGAATCAGCTGTACTCCAACGTGGCGTGGTCCATGCGCGGCAACTTCGTCGGCGTGCCCACCGACTGCCCGCAGCGCGATGAAAGGCTCGGCTGGACCGGCGATATCAACGCCTTCGGCCCGGTCGCGGCATTCCTGTACGACGTGCGCGGCGTACTCGGATCCTGGCTGCGGGATCTTGCAGTCGAGCATCGCGAGAAGGGCTTCGTGCCCTTCGTCGTCCCCGATGTTCTCACCGCGCCTTCCCCGCCCACCGCGCTGTGGGGAGACGTCGCGGTGAGCCTTCCGTGGACGCTCTACCGCGAGTACGGCGACCCGGATATCCTGCGCGACAGCTACGAATCGATGACCGCCTTCGTGCGTCAGGTCGCCGAACGGCTCGACGAGCGCGGATTGTGGAGCACCGGTTTCCAATACGGTGACTGGCTCGATCCGGACGCTCCCGAGGACCGACCCTCGGAAGCCAAGACCGATCGGCACCTGGTCGCACAAGCCTACTTCTGCAAGGTCGTCAAGGAACTCGCCCGCACCGCCAAGGTCATCGGAAAAGACCAGGACGCGCTCGAATTCACGACCCTCGCCGACCGGGTGCGGGATGCCTTCCGGCGCGAATACATCACCCCGGCCGGCCGCGTGGCGAGCGAGACGGTGACCGCTTACGCATTGGCCATCGTGTTCGATCTGCTCGAGCCGGATCAGCTGGCGGTGGCGGGGGAGAGGATCGCGGATCTGGTGGCGCGCAGCGGCTATCGCATCTCCACCGGATTCGCGGGTACACCGCACGTACTGCCCGCGCTCACCGACACCGGTCAGCTGGAAGCCGCGTACTCGGTCCTGATGGAGACAGGCTGCCCGTCGTTCCTCTACCCGGTCACCATGGGCGCGACGACGATCTGGGAGCGCTGGGACGCCATTCGCCCCGACGGCACGTTGAATCCGTCGGGCATGACCTCGTTGAATCATTACGCCTATGGGGCCGTGGCGGATTGGCTGCACCGGGTGGTGGGCGGACTGATCGGTGAGGAGCCGGGCTACCGTCGCATGCGGATCGCGCCGCGACCCGGAGGCGGGCTCACCCACGCCACATTGCGCCACACGACCGGGCACGGGGAGATCACCGTCGCCTGGCGGATCACCGGCGACGCCATGCGCGTCGAAGTCGACATCCCGGCCGGCACCGCGGCGACGGTCGAACTGCCGTGCCATCCAGACGGGCTCGCGGTGGCGATCGAAGGCGGACACCACGAGTGGGAATACACCCTGCCGGGTGTAGCCACTGTGGAGTACACGATGGACACTCCGCTGCGCACCCTCGCCGACGACACTGCGGTATGGCGTGCCTTGACCGCCGTTTTCTCCCAACACTTTCCGGGGATCCCGATCGACGGCAAGGCGCCGGAGGCCGCCGCGGTGTCCCTCAACACCATTCTCGAATATGTCCCCGGTGCGCCCGCGGACCTGAAAGCCGATCTCGTCGCGGCGCTGACGGCGGCGGAAGTGGGAGGACACTGATGTCCGATATCGACGCTCTCACACTGGAACAGAAGGCCTCTCTGCTGTCCGGTGCGGACATGTGGCGCACCAAGGCGGTCGAGGCGGCCGGTATCGAGTCGTTCGTACTGGCCGACGGTCCGCACGGGGTCCGGTACCAGGAGGGTGTGGCCGACCATCTCGGCATCAACAACAGCCTTCCGGCAACCTGCTATCCGACCGCCGCGGCGGTCGGATCGAGCTGGGACCCGGACGTCGCACAGCGCATCGGCGCGGCCATCGGGCGGGAGTGCCGGGCATTCGGCATCACGGTGAGTCTGGGCCCCGGGGTGAACATCAAGCGATCCCCGTTGTGCGGCCGCAATTTCGAGTACTACTCGGAGGACCCAGTGCTGTCCGGCGCTCTGGGCGCCGCGCATGTGCGGGCGCTGCAAGGCGAGGGCGTGGCCGCGTCGGTGAAGCACTTCGCCGCCAACAACCAGGAAACCGATCGGATGCAGGTCAGCGCCGACATCGACGAGCGAACGCTGCGAGAGATCTACCTGCCCGCCTTCGAAACTATAGTGAAACAGGCGAATCCGGCGACGGTGATGTGTTCCTACAACCGTGTCAACGGAATCCACGCCTCACAGCATCGCTGGCTGCTGACCGACGTGCTGCGCGAGGAATGGGGATTCGGCGGCGTCGTGGTCTCCGACTGGGGCGCGGTCCACGACCGCGTCGCGGCGCTCGCCGCCGGACTGGATCTGCAGATGCCCGGCAGCACGGGTGATGACGCGACGGTCGCCGCAGCAGTCCGGGCGGACGAGCTCTCGGCCGAGGTCGTCGACATGAGCGTGCGCAGGCTCGCCGCTTTGGCCGCGCGAAAGCAGCCTCCCACCGGAGGTTTCGATGTCGATGCTCACCATCGGCTCGCCCGGGAACTCGCCGCGGAGTGCGCCGTCCTCCTCAAGAACGACGGCGCGGTGCTCCCGCTGACGGAAGCCGTCGGCTCGATCGCGGTGGTCGGAGCCTTCGCGGCTCAGCCGCGCTTTCAGGGCGGGGGCAGCTCGCACATCAACCCCACACGCGTGGAGACGGCCCTCGAAGCCATCCAGGCGTACGCCGCGGAGCACGGTCACGCGGTGGTGCACGCCGCCGGGTTGGAAGAAGGCGCGGTCACCGTTGCCGCCCGCGCCGACGTGGCCGTCGTTTTCGCCGGTCTCGCGGAGAAGGACGAGTCGGAGGGATTCGACCGCGCGAGCATCGAATTGCCCGTCGAGCAGGTGGCGCTCATCCGTGCCGTCGCGGCGGTGGCGACGCGGACCGTGGTGGTGCTCTCCCATGGCGGCGTGGTCTCGATGGAGGGCTGGCACGACGACGTCGACGCCATCCTGGATGGCTGGCTGCTGGGCCAGGCCGGTGGGGGCGCGATCGCGGACCTGCTCTTCGGGGTCACTGCGCCATCCGGACGTCTCGCAGAGACGATTCCGATGCGGCTGCAAGACAATCCGTCGTATCTGAACTTTCCGGGCGAAGCCGGGCACGTGCGCTATGGCGAGGCCACGATGGTCGGCTACCGCTACTACGAGACCGCCGAGGTGAACGTTCGCTACCCGTTCGGCCACGGCTTGACCTACACGCGCTTCGCGGTGTCCGGTCTCGAGGTGCTCAGCGACGGCGACGACGCCGCGACCGTGCGCGCCACCGTCACCAATATCGGTGACCTGCCAGGCAAGTACGTGCTGCAGGTGTATGTGGCGACCGAGGCCGGTCAGGTGCGTCGCCCGGTGCGGGAACTGCGCGCGTTCCGCAAGGTAGCTCTGGCCCAAGGCGAATCGACGACGGTGGAGCTGACCTTGGACCGGCGTGCGTTCGCCTACTACGACATCGTCCGAGGCGATTGGGCGATATCCAGCGGTGAGTATGCGATTCAACTCTGTGACGATGCCTCCACCGTGATCGCGGAACACTCGCTTGTGCTCGCGGGTGACCTTCTCGCCCGGGAGCTTTCACTCGATTCGACCGTCGGCGAATGGTTCGGTCATCCGACAGTGGGGCCCGCGCTCGTCGAATCGCTGGGTGCGGGGCTGTCCGACGAACAGCGGCAGCAGGCCGAACAGGGCATGGAGATGCTGAAGATGGTCGAATCGATGCCCATGCGGCAGCTACTGGATTTCCCCGGGGTCGACATCCCGGGGGAGACCCTGCGGTCACTCATGGAACTCAGCAGATCCGCGGCGCCGGTGGTGTGAGTTCCGAGAGTCGCTCACGTCGGACTCGGGGCTACCGTCGGCCCCGGTGAGCGGCAGGGGTGCGAGGTACTGCGAGCGCTTCCCTCTCGCAGTACCTCGCACGTGCTAGCGTAAGTTTGGCTGGCCAATGCGTTTTCGGGAGGTGAATGTCGGTGCCGCCGGCGAAACAGCGGGTCACCGCGTCCGATGTCGCCCGCTCGCTCGGGCTGTCCCGGGCGACGGTGGGCTTCGTGCTGAACAACACTCCCGGGCAGACGATTTCGGAGAAGACGCGCAAGCGAGTGCTGGCCGAGGCCGACCGGCTCGGCTACCGGCCCAATCGCGCCGCGCAAGCGCTGCGCCGCGGTCGGAGTCATCTGATCCTGTTGGTCCTACCGGACTGGCCGAGGGAATCGGCCATGGGCGAATTCCTCGACGAGCTCGCCACGGTCCTCGACGAGGCCGGCTATTCGCTGGTGACCGACACCCGCCGGACCGGCGACAACAAGGCTCGTCCCCTCTGGGAGTCGCTGGCCCCGGACGTTGTCATCGGTTTGGCGAATTTCGGTCCCGCTCAACTGGATTCGCTGCATGCCAGCGGAGTCGGCCAGATTCTGACCGGGGCGCTGGGAGATTCGGAGTCAGCGACCGCGGGCACTCGAGTACAGGTTCGGTACCTGCATTCTCGCGGCCATCGCCGGCTGGCGTTCGCCGCACCTCGGGATGAGCGCCTCGGCGATCTGGCCCAAGCCCGAATCGCAGCCGCCCAAGCGGAAGCGGCTGCGCTGGGACTCGAGCCTCTCGACGTGGCCGCGGTCGAACAAGCCGACGGCTCGGCCGATCAAGCGGTGCGGAACTGGCGGGACGCCGGTGTCACGGGTGTAGTGGCCTACAACGACATCAGCGCGGCGGTGGTGGTCGGTGCCGCGGTTCGCGCTGGCATCGGCGTCCCCGCGCCGCTCGCGGTGATCGGTCACGACGACACCAGGCTCGCGGACACTTTCGTGCCGTCCCTGTCCAGCGTCCGGATGGATGCGGTAGCCCTCGGTCGGCAGGTCGCGGAGCTCGCCCTGCATGCGGCGGGGCACCTGCCTGTCCCTCCGGATCCGGTCTCCCCGGAGTTCACCGTGGTGCGGCGCGAGTCCGCCTGATCACGGCTTCTCCATTCGGTATTCGTTCCCACGTGAGTGAAGTCCGTAGGAGCACTAGTACGAGCTAGTGAGACGCGCTACCGTGCGGTTGGCCGAGCGGCCAGTCGGGGGCGCTCGGCGCAGCTTCGCGTGCTCACAGTTGACGGGCCACAGTCACTTACGCCGCCGAAGCAGGAGAGCAAGGGCCTCCAGGATCGCCGGACGATCCTCGGGCTTCATGTCCCTCATGACGATCAATCGTGACGCTGTCGATCGGTGATCTTGACGGCGCCCGCGACGGTCGAGACTCCGCATAGGTGAAATCTGACGTCGTGGCACTGATTGACAGATAGCGTCCCGGGGAGTGGTGGACTTCGGATCAACGGCGTGAACGCGTAGCGATCAACGAGTCGTAGTGGATTCTAGCCGATCCCGACACCAG
>NZ_JBSGCB010000088.1:0-24319 GCF_053601595.1 Nocardia sp. NPDC004711
ACCCGGACGCGCCGGACGGCCTGCGCCACCCGGACCGGCCGGGCGCTGAGCGCGCGCGGGCATGGCACCCGGGTTGGGCCGAGGCGGCATCGAGCCGGGGCTGGGGCGCGGGCCACCCGGACGGGGACCGCCCTGACCGGCCGCGGCCGGACGCTGACCACCCTGACCCGGGCCGGGGCGCGGACCGCCCTGACCGGGACCCGGACGCGGGCCACCCTGGCCCGGACCCGGACGGGGACCGCCCTGCGGACCGGGACGCGGACCACCCTGGGCCGGACCCGGACGGGGACCGCCCTGATGCTGACCTGGACGCGGACCGCCCTGCTGCTGGCCCGGACGAGGAGCCGGACGCGGCGCCGGACGCTCCGGAGCCGAGGAGAACGGGTTGTTACCGACCCGCGGCGGCTTCGGGCCCGGCTTGGGTCCGGCCGGACGCGGGGCGCCCTGCTGAGCCGCCGGGGCGCTGCCCTGCTGCGCGGGACGCGGGGCCGGGGCACCCGGACGCGGCGCGTTCGGACGCGGGGCCTGCGGAGCCGGAGCGGACGGGGTAGCCGACGCGGAAGCCGCTGCGGGAGCAATGCTTTCGCGAGCAGCGGGCTTGACGGCCGCCGCCTCTCCGGGCCTACCCGGGGCTGCCGGACGGGCAGCCGGAGCCTCGACCGACTCGGCGCGGGCAGCCGGAGCAACCTGCGGAGCCGGGGCCGGAGCCTGCGGCGCGGGGGCCGGAGCCTGCGGCGTCGGGCGGGGGCCCGGACGGGGACCGGCACCGGGGGCGGCCGGCTTGGCGGCCGGACGCGGGGCGCCATCACCACTGGGCTTGGGGGTCGCCGATTTGGCGGTTCCGTTGGACGGGGTGCTCTTGGGTGCGAGCGACTCCCGCAGCCGGCGCGCGACGGGTGCTTCCACCGTCGAGCTCGCCGACTTTACGAACTCGCCCTGCTCCTTGAGCCGCGCGAGTAGTTCTTTGCTCGTGACACCGAGTTCCTTAGCCAACTCGTGCACGCGGGCCTTGCCTGCCACTGCTCTCCTCACTCAGAGGTCGAGCGCAGCAGCCCGTTTCACGACGGGACGCGCGCACGACCTCGACTAATTTCGAAGGCCGATCATTTCTGGGACTTCACGGTTTGCTCATGAGTGCTCGTGCCTGTTCTCTACGTAATGCTCCAGGGCTGAGATATCCAGATGTCCGGACACTCGTAGTGCTCTGCCGAATGCTCGGCGCCGAACTGCTTGACTCAGACAAGCCGAAGAGGGGTGCAACCAGGCACCCCTTCCGGGAAGTCTGTGCCGCGGATCCGGAATGACCACAACGTCCTGCCCGGAGGCAGACCCTTGCGCCACGACCCGCATCAGATCGGCGGCCAGCTCGCGTCTGCGACATCCGATGCAGGTCCGGACGGGTGCCGATCTTGCTGACACCCGCTCGGCGCGCAGAGAAGCCGAAGACTCGCGCTGAGCCTGCGTCCACTCTACCGCTGTCACGTCCCGATCTCCGCATCCGTACCCCTTGGAAGTTACCAACCTGTCATCCCAGGGGTCTGTTTCACAAATCTCAGGACCGACCGGGCCGGATGGATCCGGCAAGATCAACCCCGGTGGGCCTCGCCACCGCCGGCCGCCGCCGCGGGACGCACACCACCCTGAACCTCGGGCGCCGCATCGGAACGAATGTCGATGCGCCAGCCGGTGAGCCGGGCCGCCAGGCGGGCGTTCTGGCCCTCCTTGCCGATGGCGAGGGAGAGTTGGAAGTCCGGAACCACCACCCGCGCGGCGCGGGCCTCGGGGTCCACGATGGTGACGGATACAACTTTCGACGGCGACAGCGCATTCCCGACGAACGAGGCCGGGTCCTCGGCGTAGTCGATGATGTCGATCTTCTCGCCGGCCAGCTCGCTCATCACATTGCGCACGCGCTGGCCCATCGGGCCGATGCAGGCGCCCTTGGCGTTGACGCCGGGGACCGTCGAACGCACGGCGATCTTGGAGCGGTGTCCGGCCTCGCGGGCCACGGCCACGATCTCCACCGAGCCGTCGGCGATCTCGGGGACCTCCAGCGCGAACAGGCGGCGCACCAGGTTGGGGTGGGTGCGCGAGAGGGTGATCTGCGGACCGCGCGGGCCGCGGGAGACACCGACCACGTAGCACTTGATGCGGTCGCCGTGCTCGTAGGTCTCGCCCGGCACCTGCTCGGCGGGCGGGATGACGCCTTCCGCGCCATGGGCTTCCGAGCCGATGCGGACCACGACGGTGCCGCGGGCGTTCATGCGGGCATCGCGCTGCACCACACCGCCGACGATGTCACCCTCGTGGGTGGAGAACTCGCCGAAGGACTTCTCGTTCTCGGCGTCGCGCAGCCGCTGCAGCACGACCTGGCGGGCGGTGGTGGCGGCGATGCGGCCGAAACCTTCGGGGGTGTCGTCCCATTCGGAGATGACGTTGCCGTCGGTGTCGAGCTCGCGGGCCATCACGCGCACGACACCGGTCTTCTGGTTGATGTCGATGCGGGCGTTGGGCTGGTGGCCCTCGGTGTGCCGGTAGGCGGTGAGCAAGGCAGACTCGATCGCGGAGATCACCGTCTCCATCGAGATCCCCTTGTCGGCGACAATCGCGCGCAGGGCTTCGATTTCGATGTTCATTCCACGATCCCTTCGGTCAGTGAATCGGACTCTGCTGCTTCGTTTTCGGATCCCTCCGGCGCACCGGGCTGGGGACGGCCCGGCGCTACTCCCCCTGCGAGTTCCAGTTCGGCCACGCCGGGTGGACTGAATTCCACCTGCACGACGGCGGATTGGATATCGGCGAGCGGCACCGTCACCCGGTGTGGCTTCCGCTTGCCGCCGAGGACCAGGGCGACGTCGGTCTCGGTGACGACGCCGGCGCGGGCCTCGAACGTGGTCTTGCCCTTCTCCTCCGGTGATTCGGCGCCGGGGCGCAGCACGATCTTCACCTTGCGCCCCTGGGCGCGCCGCCAGTGGCGCGGGGAGGTGAGGGGCCGGTCGATGCCGGGGGTGGTGATCTCGAGCAGGTAGGCGGTCTCGCCGAAGTCATCGGCGTCGTCGAGGGTCTGCGAGATCTCCGAGCTGAGTTCCGCGACCGCGTCCAGGTCGGGGGATCCGTCGCTGTCGACGGTGACCTTGAGCTTGGCCTGCGCTGTACCGGCAGCCGAAATCGCGACGCCTTCGAGGTCGAATCCTCGGCGTTCGACGAGCTCAGCAACTAGCTGGCTCACCCTTTCCTCGGTCGGCATCGGCATGTGGGGCGGCTCCTGGTTCAGTTGTCACGGGTTGAGTTGTCGGTATCGATACTGGTCGGGCACGGTCGGCAGACCCGTCTCCGCCCTCGGGAGGGAGGATTCGGCGAAATGCCGTGCCGAAGGTCTAGCGTAACGCGCGGAAAGAGTGTAAAGGACCAGCCAACTCGCTCGATTTCGGCATGGTCGGCGCTGTGGTGCTGACGGCGTGTCCAGCACGACGCGCCCATGACGGTTCCCCGTCGTTCCAGATCACAGCCTATCCGACGGCCCTCACGCAGCAAGCTGTCCGCGACGGCTGGCACCATGTATGCCGTGCCCAGCAGTCAGAGCGGCCTTCCGGCCGATGTCGTCGGTCTCACGGTCCCGCCGGACCGAACCGGGTCCTTCCCCACCCCCGAACCTCCCCTCCCCGCCGTGAACCGCCGCAGCGCGCTGCGGCTGGCCGGTGGCGGCGCGCTGGCGGTGACGGCGGTGGGCGCGCTGGCCGCCTGCACCAGGAACGACACCCCTGCGGCTCCGGATCCGCTGATCGCGCAGGAGACCTCGGCCCGTACCGACGCGGCCGCCGCGACCGCCGCCATCGCGACCTCTCCCGACAAGGCCGGTGCACTGCAGACCATCGCCACCCAGCGCACCGCGCACGCCGATGTCCTGCGCACCGAAATCGACCGCGCCATAGGTGTTTACGGCGACGGCAGCACCCCCAGCCGCCGCACCCCGCCGGTCACCCCGACCGCGCCCGTGCCGCCTCCGGGCGTCGCCGTCCTGCGCACCCAGCTCCAGCAGTCCCAGCGTTCGGCCGCCGACCTGTCGGCCCAGCTCTCCGGCTACCGAGCCGGTCTTCTCTCTTCGATCAGCGCGTCGTGCGCTACCCACGCGGGGGTTCTCCTGGCATGACCACCACCGACCAGCAGGCACTCATCGATGCGTTGAGCGCCGAATACGCCGCTGTCTACGCCTACGGCGTGATCGCGGCCTACGCCAACCACGACCGCGACAAACTCGTCGCCGAGTACACGGCATCCCACCGCGCCCGCCGCGACGCCACCATCGACGCCCTGAAGGCTTCCGGCGCAACGGTTCCCGAGCCCGCCGCCGCCTACACCTCCCCCATCCCGGTGAACGACCCGATCCCGGCCGCCAAGCTGGCGGTGACCGTCGAATCCGACGCGGCGGCGACCTGGCGCTCGGTGGTCGAACGTGCCGGCAACCCCGATCTCCGCCGCACCGGTATCGAGGCGCTCACCGAATGCGCTGTGCGCCTTGCCACTTGGCAGTCGATCCTGGGCACCAGCCCGGCCACCGTGGCCTTCCCCGGCCAAGCCTGAGGCCGCGGCGGCCCGTCGCCGTGCCGCGTGAGGCAGTGGATCGCACCGCCTTCCGACGCGGATGGCACCGTCTTCCGACGCGGATCGCACCGTCTTCCGACGCCGAGGTCACCGGGAATTCGCCGGACCCGCACTTGCCGTTTCCGTTTTCGATCACGGATCGGCACCCGCCGCCGATAGGGTCCGGTCGGCGCGGCTTGTCGCAATTTCCTGCCGTGCAACGGAATTCGGTGTGAGGTCGAGGAGATGCTGTGGCGGTCGATGCTGCGCGGGAAGAGAAGGCACTGCGGGAGGTGACGAATCGCCTGGTCGAGGACTATGGCGAGGCGCATCCGGCAGAACGGGTCGAGGCCGTGGTGGGGGCGGTGCGCAAGCGGTTCGAGGGGCATTCGGTGCGCGAGTTCGTACCGATTCTCGTCGAGCGGATTGCGCGGCGGGAATTGGATCCGAAGCGGTCCATGAATGCTGCTACGGAGGTAGATCTGACCAAAGCGGCGGTCGGCGAGGAGGGTTCGCCGGATGGGCATCCGGCGGAGACCACGAGCGTATTCGCCGCTGTCGCAGGGCGATTCGTTCCGGCTCGGCTGGTCGAGAACAAGCGGGCGCTGAGCGTGGTCGCGGCGGGTGTCGTGGTGGTGCTGGCGTTCGCGGTGATCATGGCTGTGCGGCAACCGGGTTCGACGTCGGGAACCACCGCCGCGCCGGCCCTGACCACTGTGCACGGTGTGGCCGGCTCGGAGAAGTCGGCGTTCTTCGACGATCCCAAGGTGGCCGACGCATTGGCCAAGCACGGATTCAAGCTGGACGTGGAGCCCGCGGGATCCCGGCAGATCGCCACCTCGGTGGATCTGGGGAAGTACGACTTCGCCTTCCCGTCCAGCTCGGCCGCCGCCGAGCTGGTTCAGCGCAAGAGCGGAGTGACCGGCAAGTACGTGCCGTTCTCCTCCCCCATGGTCATCGCCACCTTCAAGCCGATCGCCGACCTGCTGACCCAGGCCGGGATCGTGCAGCCCGGCGCGACAACGACTTTCGACGTCGAGAAGTATCTGGCGCTGGCCGAGAAGGGCGTCCAGTGGAACCAGCTGGAGGGCAATTCGACCTATTCGGTGCCGAAGAACGTGCTGGTCTCCACGACCGATCCGCGCACTTCCAACTCGGCGGCCATGTATCTGGCGGTGACCGCCTACGTCGCGAATGACAACACCATCGTGCGCGGTGCCAAGGCGGAAGACTTTGCGGTGTCCCGCGTTTCGCGCCTGTTCACCAGGCAGGGCTTCACCGAGTCCAGCAGTGACGGCCCCTTCAAGGACTACCTGTCCAACGGCATGGGCACCGTCCCGATGGCCTGGATCTACGAGGCCCAGTACGTCGACGCGGCCGTGCACAACCAGCTCAAGCCCGACATGGTCCTGATGTACCCCAAGCCGACGGTCATGTCCCAGCACACCGTGGTCCCCCTCGACGACAAGGGCGACCAGATCGGCAAGCTCCTCACCACCGACCCCGACCTGCAGCGCCTGGCCGCCGAACACGGCTTCCGCCCCACCGACGTGGCCCTGTTCACGAATACCACCGCCGCCCACCAGGTCCCGGTCGACGTGAACCTCGTCAACCAGGTCAGTCCACCCGACTACGACACCCTCGAACACCTTCTCGACGGCGTCGCCAAGTCCTACAACTGAGCGCCCGAGTCTCCCGGCCGCGCAGCACCGAAGGGTTGCGCGGCCCTCCGGAAAACCGCCGACCCGGTCCGGTTCCATCCGGCGACGAACCCGGTCCGAATTCCTCCGGGACGAGTCGAACGAAGCGTCAGGGGGATGCCGATGAGCTGCGAGCAATTCTGAACGCGTCGCAGTCGCCGTCGCCCGAACCTGCGATATTCGCCGCATGTGAAGCATGGGATCTCGGCGCTGCGCCCCCTCGACGGCACCGCCGAGTCCTGATAACTGACAGCTCGGACCACGGTTACGGAACCACGAGACCCCGCAGGGCTGTGGCCGTGCATTCGTCGAGCGGATAGGACAATTCGATGGCCAGTTCGGACAGGGTGACGACGGCGGGCGCGCCGCAGGTGGCCATGGGTTGAACATCGACAGCAGCAGTTCGGCAGGCGGTCTCGACCAACCGCGTCGGGCGAGCACAGCAGACCGAGCCGAAAGCCCCCGCCTGAATCGAGCATCCGGCGTCGGTCCGGCTCGGCACTGTCCAACGGCCTTCCCGCTCAGCGGTTCCGGCCCCGATCTTCGGTGTGACAGATTCGCGAATCAGCCGCCGATCCTGGCCACGCCCCGGGCGCAGCATGACGATGTCACGCAGCAGGGCGATGTCAATCGAGTCGGCCGTAGATCAGGCGCAGAATCGCCTCGGCGAGGTCGTCGATGCTGCTGGGCATGTCGTCTTGGGGCGCTGCGGACAACTGGGAGAGCCGCCCGTCGCGCATGAGCGTGACCAGGCCCGCGAGCGTTGCCGAGTCGATCCCCTCGGGAGCGAGCCCGGCCGCACGGTCGCGGTCGATCTTGGCCGCGAGCCCAGTGGTGAACCGTGCCTGGATGCCGGCGATGAACTCGGTCAGCGGGGGGTAGCTGCTGTCGTAGCCCTCGAGCGAACAGACGAGGATCGCGCTGTTGTCGTGCCAGATCTCGGCCGCTCCGCTGAGCTGGGCGCGCAGGAGCTCTCGCTGCGGGCCGGTGGACGGCAGCCAGACGTGGGTTTGCGCGTAGCGGTCGCTCACGTCCTCCATGAGGCGCGCGAAGACGGCCTGCTTGGAGGGGAAATAGAAGTAGAAGCTGGTGCGTGAGATGCCGGTCGCGTTGGTGATGTCGTCGACGGTCAGGTTGGCCATCGGCTTCTTCGTCAGCAGTTGGCGGGTCGCGTGCAGGATCTGGGCCTCGCGCTGATCGCCCTTGGACATGGTGCCGCGGCGGCGGAGACCTTCGGTCGTGTCTTGGGTCCGGTTCACTCCGTATCCGCCCTTCTGCGCCATGACCTCACCCTAGAGCGATTTTCATTCCGGCTATCGACGTGGCGTCTATCATAATCGACACTGTGTCGATTCCAGCGTAGCGTGCCAGCAATGACCTCTCCGCTCGAGCTCCGGCGCGCTTCATCGCCGACCGCGATCGTGCTGACCATGGCCAGCACTGTGTTTCTTCTGGCCATGGCCCAGACACTGCCCGTACCGGCGCTGCCGCAGATCGGTCTGCAACTCGGGGTCTCGGCGACGACCGTCGGATGGGTGACGACGGCGACGATGTTGGCCGCCTCGGCGCTGACGCCGCTGCTCGGGCGGCTGGGTGATGTCTACGGGCACAAGCCGGTCGTGCTGTCGACGCTCGTGGTCACGCTGGCCGGCAGCCTGCTCGCCGCATCGGCGCACAGCATCGATCTGCTCATCGTCGGACGGGCCCTGCAGGGAGCCAGCTTCGGTCTGTTCCCGCTGGCGATCAGCGTGCTCCGTCACGAACTTCCCGCCGAGCGCCTGACCGGGGCGTTGGCCATCACCGCATCGACCCTGGGCGTGGGCAGCGGTGTTGCGCTGGTGGCGACGGGTCTGCTGACGCAGGGCGGCGCCGACTACCGCCGCATCTTCTGGCTGTGCGTCGTGTTGACGGCGGTAGTGCTGGTGCTGGCGTTCGTGGCGCTGCCGCGTCGCGCGGGGCAGGGCGGCCGTGTCGATTATGTGGGTGCCGCGGTCCTCGGCACCGGTCTGGTCTGCCTGCTGCTGCCGATCTCGCAGGGACACGAATGGGGTTGGGGCAGCGCACGAGTGATCGGGCTGTTCGTGGCCGCGGCGATCGTGCTGGCCGGGTTCCTGCTGCTGCAGTCCAAGCTGCGTGAGCCGCTGGTGGCGACCTCGCTGCTGGCGCATCGGCCGGTCGCGGTGACCAACCTGGCCAGTTTCTGCGTCGGTTTCGCGATGTTCAGCGTGTTCCTGGGGGCGACCTATTTCGTGGCGACGCCGAGGGCGCTGGCGGGGTTCGGTTTCGACGCCTCGGTGCTGCGCACGAGTGTGGCCTTCATGCTGCCGGGCGCCGTGGTGTCGGTGGTGATGGGTCCGCTCGCCGGGCGTCTGGTCGGGCGGATCGGCCCGCGCTTCGTGCTGCTGCTCGCCAGCGTCATCGGCCTGTGCGCTCTCACCGCCCTGGCGTTGCTCCACGCGACGAGCGCGGAAGTCGTTGTCGCACTGGTCGTCGCGAATGCCGCGATCGCGATCGCCTACGCCGCCATGCCCGCCCTGCTGGTCGCCAATGTCGCACCGCACGAGACCGGCATCGCCAACTCGATCAACTCGATCATGCGCACCGTCGGCGGCGCCATCGGCAGCGCGCTGGTCGTCACGATCCTCACCAGCGACACTCTGCGCCACGCCCTGCCCCACGGTGCCGTCGTGGCCCTGCCCGCCGAAGGCGCCTACCGCATCGCCTTCTTCACCGGCGCGGCCTTCTTCGCGGTGGCAGCACTCCTGGCCGGATTCGGCCTCGGCCCCAGCAGCCGACGCCTGACCCGGCACGAGGTCGACGAGGACATCGCCCTGGCGAGCGCCGGCGAGTTCGCCACAGCGTCGACCAGCCTCTGACGATCGGGCCTGAGGTCCAATTCGGGCGCAACGCGGCACCGCAGGAAGTCCTGTGGAGTCAGTCAGCCCGAGATGGCCTCAGTCCGTTTCTCTTCCGACGAAACTGCGCGGCCGGTTCGAGCAATGCACTACGCGGCCTCATGGCGAGTTCGGGTCAGTAGTGGATGCTCGGCGGCGCAACAGATTCCACCCGCCGACCGACCCGGGTCGCAGAGCCCGGAAGTTGTCGTACTGGAACGCACCGGCGAATCCGTCATATTGCTGAATCTCGATCAGGCAGGTTCCTCTGCGACGGGGATCGACCTGCTCGACGGTCACGATCCGACCCCTCCACTTCTTTGAATCAGTACTCGTCCAGTCGATTTTCCTTGTAGGCCGAGCCAATTCTGGCGTGCGGGAACGGCACCCTCTTGCTCCGAGCGCGCAAGTCGCGGTGGAGTCTATTGAGGATCACTGCGGCTCGGGCATGGCGTTCAATGATTGGGATCAGCTCGGGTGAGATGTTGTCCGGTCCGCGACCCACAATCCAATTAAACAGGAGCGCTTTATATCCGGACTTGTCGCATACGTCGCCGGGCATGCAATGGGCAAGCAGCACGCGGACCCAACCGTCACCGGTGGTGCGCAGGTACTCGGCGTACTTCCCCGCAGGCCGCATGGACGCTTCGAACCGCGCGAATAGCGGCGTTACCGGATGGTCTCTACCGCGGGTGAGGAAACTTCTGGTGTCGAAGGCCAGGACAGACATTTGCTCGCCTGCCTCGATCCTGGTGGACACAGCGGCTCGCCAGGACCGGTACGTCAGCGTGGGACTGACAGTCCATCGCGGCTCCACGTGGCTGCCGGAGCTGAAGCTTGCCTCGATCGCCAGATGGTTTGTGTACCAAGTTCTCTCGCCCGACCAACCACGGTAGGTTGCGATCAAGCCGTCGACGAACTCGATCAGCTCGTCACAGTCCCACGGCGAGAAGACCAGGTTTGTCGTAGCGGGCATGGAGTCCGTCAGCGACAAGCTCAACGACTACTGCGGTTTCGTAAGCTCCGAGGATTTGCCGATCCGAAACCGGATGTACGTCCTCGGGTCGTTTGAGGCAGCGAACCGTAAGGGCGGACTGATCGGCATGGTCGGCGGTTACGAATGTCACCCTCGAAGCCTGAACATGGCGCTACCCCGGCTCGTCGAATCGCACGCTCTCCGGCGCTCGAGGATGTTCGCCCGAGTCGGTCAGTGCCGGATCGCCTCCGCCGACGCCGAGACGGCTCAGGTGGAAGGCGACTTCGCCGGCGAGCAGTTGTTCGAACTGCTTCAGCTTTTCAGTGCTCGCGGGAGTACGGGGTGCCTGTTCGTAGAGCAGACGATGCATGTGCGGCGCCGTAGTCTGCAGGCGGGCTCCGGCAGTGCTGCAAGCGATCTGGGTACGCAGAAAGTACGCAGGAGATTCGGAAACCCTCTCAAACCATCAACAGGGAACCCGCAGGTCAGCTCAATAGTGCAACGCGACCAACAACGACAAATACCCAGGTGGAAGTCCGAGCTGTACTTCGACGTCTAAATCGAGTAGCGCAACGGTTCTCACCGAAGCCCCGGTCGGCTGGCGACCGGGGCTTCGGCTATTTCCGGGGCGGATCACCTTGCAGGATGCGGTGCGACCTGGTCGGCTGAACCAGCACGCCCCGAACCCTCCCGCTTCTGTCGCGGGAGGACTTTCGCGTCCTAGATCTTCTGCCAGAGCGCCGGGGTATTCGGTGGGGTCCAGTCTGGAGCGTCCGCGGTATGCGCCTGAATGCAGCGGTACTGGGACCCGCTGTAGGACACCACGTCACCGACGTTGTAGTGAACGCCCTGCTGCCACGCGGCGGGCGCCGGGGCGGTTGTAGTCGGCGGCGGAGTAGTCGTCGTCGGCGGCGGAGTAGTCGTCGTCGGCGGCGGAGTTGTCGTGGTGGGCGGCGGAGTAGTCGTGGTGGGCGGCGGAGTGGTCGTGGGGGTGCCGCCGCAGCCGGACGCATCCGCCACGGTGACGGTGCTGCGGGTGGTACCCCAGACCGAGCCGTCCTTGAAGATGACGTTGGCGGTCAGCTCGTGGCTGCCGACAACGGTCGGAATCCACTGGATGACCGGATCGATTCCATTCACGACCACCACGCTGCCGATCGTCGGCTGCTGAGGGGTCTGTTGGGCGAAGTCGATGAGCTCCACCCGGGCGGCGTCGGCGGTCAGCCCGCTCGACGAGAACGACACCAGATAGGCGGTGTTCACGCAGTGGCTGGCCCCCGGAACCGTCGGGGGCGCAGGGATTTCCGCGACCGCCAGGCCCGCGGTGAGCACCGCGGCCCCACTCAACGCCGTGAGCGAGCCGATTCCGAACCCCACCCGAGTAAACCATGAATGTTTCACTTTATACTCCTAGCCGTACCTCACACTGCCAACGCAGCGCTTCGGCAAGCTAGCAACAATTCTCCTGTGCAACAGGATATTTCATACCGAAGTGACCTACGTTACGTACGGCGACCGACTGGGTCCACAGAACCTCACAATGCAGACGGTGCTCACAGCACGCGCGAGGAGCCGGCCCAGAACAGCTCCGCTTCCGCACCGTCCGGATGGTTCTTGCCGTCGATGTCGGAGGCGATCGCACCGCACACATTGACCTGCCGGGTCCCGGCAACAGCGGAACCCTCACCACAGCGTGCCAGCCGGGTAATGGAACTCCGCGATCGCCGGCAACAAAATGCCCGCCGTTCGCGGATGGCTCACTGGCCGATCTCCTCGGCGGTGATCGTCATTACCGTGCAGTGCCGACGGCCGCGCTACCCGAGATGATCTCTGCCCGTTGACCTTCGAGGTCGCCGCGTGGCCGATTCGAACCGCGCGCCACGCGGCATGAGGGTGCGTTCGACCAGCCTCGAATCAGGACGGCTGGCTGGTCTTCGGCTGCCTGCGCAGCTCGAGCCGAACAGCGCGGGAACACACGAGCTGAGGTCGAGAATCGATCGATTCTCGACCTCCGCTCGTACCCCTGACCAGGGACGCTCAGTCGATCTGGAGGTTCAGCGTGTACGAGGCGTCGTGCTCGGGCGAGGTAATGGTCAGGTAATAGGCGCCCGTGGCCGGGAGGTAGAGCCGGGTTCCGGTGGTGTCGATGGCCAGCTGCTGGCCGTCGGGTGAGGTGAGCGTGTAGACAGCGGTTCCCGAGGCGGAGGTGTAGTGCGAGATGATGCCGGTGCTCAGCTGCTGACCGGCGCGGGCGTCGAAGTACCAGGTGTCGGAGTATCCGCGATTGATGTAGCCGTCCACGGCGCCGTGGTCGGCGCCGAGCGCGAACTTGATCTCGGCATTGACCCCGCTGGCACTGGCGGCACCCGCGCCTGCCAAGGGGATGAAGAGCGCCGCCGCGATCGCGATCATGGCGACGGCCGCTTTACGGGTGGCCGTGGCAAAGGCAGTCATGAGGTCCCCCAATTCGATGTATCGGACAGCGCTACGCCACGTCGGCGTCCGCTCGTTCGGCCGGAGGTTCTTCCATCCGGCACTACCGTGTCTTTCGCGTCCGAGGCGAAAACCGTTGCGCCCCTATTCTCATGGGCACGCAGGCCACCGACTCCAAACCTCACCCGCACTGGTGCACAAGACTTCTCGCGCCAGCCCCTTCGAACCGCCCGGGTCGCGGCAGTAGCGGATTTTGCGATCGCTCTAGTCCGCGCAGCCAAAGCGATTGGTGCCCGCACTCGTGCAAGGGACATCTCGACAAGGCCAACCGTTGCACTGCAACAAGCCATGTCGTCAGTTTATCTTGACAGACTAGAGCGTCAAGATAAACTGACGACATGGCTTCGTCGATGGATCTTGCAACGGGCGCCGGGAGCTCCGATCCGGCTGTCGGGCTGCGCGCGGTGGCGTCGTTGCGCCGCCTCGCCGAACAGCTGGAGTCGCTACAGGTGGATCGAGCCCGTGAGCTGGGCTGGTCATGGTCCCGTATCGCGGCGGAGCTGGGCGTAACCAAACAATCCGTTCACCAGAAGCATGGTGGGCGCGACACCACAGCGAAAAGAGTCTGAGGACATGTTCGAACTCTTCACCGAGCCTTCACGAGCGATCCTCGTCGAGGCGGAGGACCTCGCACAGGAACTGGGTACCAGCGAGATCGGCGTAGGCCATCTCCTCTTCGGATGTGCGGAGGTCAGAACCGAGACCGCCGCCGCACTGCGCGAAGCCGGCGTCACCCCCGCGATCATTCGCACCCTGCTGCCCCGTCCTCCCCGGCAGAAGGCGGCAGCCATCGATACCGAAGCACTACGCGCGGTGGGCATCGACTACGAGCAGGTCCGCGCAGCCGCCGAAGAGACTTTCGGGGTAGGCGCCTTGGATTCGGCTCCCGACCGACGTGCATCCTCGACTCCCAGTCGGCGACCGCCGTTCACCGACGCCGCGAAACTCGCACTCGAACTCTCACTACGCGTCTCGATCGAACTACACCACCAGCGCGTTGACCCCGCGCACTTGGCCCTCGCGCTGCTTCGCCTCGACGACGAGCTGGTATCCCAGGTCCTGAACAAGGCCGGGACCAAGCCCACCGCTCTGTGCGCAGCCATTCTGATCGTCCTCACCGAAGCTGCATAGACGTAGCACGCCAACAGATTTCGTCCGTAGACACGGACGCGATGCCTTGCCATGCCCGAGTTCCGGTTCGTGATTTTGCTTGTGTGATCGCCGCATAATCGGCATGAGCGAGCATTGCCGACGGCCGGGAGTCGCTCGAGCTTTGATCTTCCGAGCCGGTTGTGATCGCTCGGCAACGAAATCTGAAGGTGCGGAGGTGGATCCAGATTGATTCCCGTGAGCTGGTTTCTGACAGCCGTGGGTTTGGTAGTGGTGGGAGGAGTGGTCGGCGCCGTGACCCATAGCGGTGCGGTTGGCGCGGCGGCGATCGCGGTGGTCTTCGTGGTGTTGATCGGTAAACGATTCCGTGATGAGCACCGCAAGGCGATGGCCCGCGACGCCGCTCGCCATGGCGAGCACCGGACTCCACCGCTGACATAAGAGAGCGCAGGTCCTGGCCGTACTTTCGCGCTAGAGCTGGTCGCGGCGGCCAGTCCGGAACGTATCTGGCAGTAGCCTGCGTCCCACCGACGTCAAAGACCCATGGGTCGTTGATCTTCCGAGATGCCGTGCTGTCCGGTTCGGTCAGCGCGGTCAGCGGCAAGAGAGTGCGTTCAGAAGATCGAGTGTCGGTGCGCAACGATATTCTCTGTGATCGTGTATCAGATTGCCGAGAACGCGGGTTTCTATGGGGCACACGCGATCTGGAGCGTGTCCGATTCCGAAGGCTTGACTCCGCTGCTCGGCTACGTCGATGCCGACGGGGCCGAGGGTCTGGAGCGTTTCGCTTTCGACGATGTTGCCGACGCCGTCCGGACAGGGGGCGAGAGGTTGCAGGCGGGGCGACCGGGCTGGTTACGCGCCGCGCTGGTCGTCGACGCCTTCTTGCACCTGCCGAGAGGACGGACCGATGCGCTGATCATCGACGTTGTCGAGTATGTCCCGCAACGCCGGTCGATACAGATCGCTGTCCCGTACCGGCCCCATACGACAGCGCAGGGTTTTGCGGTGTACCGGCCCAAATTCCTTGAGACCAGCGGTTTTACCGAGCCTGACTACGATGCCCTGGGGGCAGCCTTCTACGCGGGCGTGGACTCTCATGAGCAGGCCGCGGCAGTGTGGAACGCTCACCTGCTTGACGAATCCGTCTGATACCCGGTCAGGTCGGTCGGCATTCACTCTGCGCCCGAAGGTGTCAGAATGCGCTGAAATCGGCATGAGCGTGCACTGCCGGCGGTCGTATGGCGCTCTGCCCGTTGATCTTCCGATGCTCCGTGGCCCTTACCCACGAAGCCGCCGATCACACGGAGTTCGGCGGGCTATTCGGCGATGTCGGCGGCGTGGGTATGGAGGGCGTGGACGAGGGCTCGGGTCGGCTCCGTGGTAGGGCCGGGCAAGCGAACCACGCTGACGCGGCGTCGTTCCTCGGGGAGGTCGTCGATGCTGACGAGGCGGATGCCGGGCGGGATCGCGGACAGCAGGGTCGCGGGAACGGTGGTGATGCCTGCTCCTGCTGCGACCAGGTGCAGTTTGGTCAACCAGTCACGGGCGGTGTGCTGGACGTGGGGGCGTCCGGGCAAGCCCGGCCAGACGCCCAACAGCGGCTCGTCGATGCCGGCGGGGCCGGCAATCCACGTCTCGCCGGCGAGATGCTCTGCTGAGACGCTGGTGCGGTCAGCGAACCGGCCGTTCGCCGGAACCGCCAAGACCAGACGGTCTTCCAGCAGCGGTTCTACCCACAGGGAAGGATCGTCGGTGTCGGGCGAGCGGTGCGGTGGCCGCGAGGACAGCACGGCGAGGTCGAGGGTGCCGGCGCGCAGTGCCCGCACCAGCGATGGGGTTGTGCCCTCCCGGGTGGTGACCCGGATGTGAGGGCGTTGCCGATGCAGGGTTGCCAGGGCGCGAGCCACAAGGACCGCTCCCGCGGCAGGGAAGAAGCCGAGCCGCACCGGACCGCTGTCGTCCTCGGCACCGTGCAGCTCTCGATCGGCCGCATCCAACGCATCCAGCGCCGTCACCGCGTGTCGCAGGAGGGCGAGGCCCGCCGAGGTCGGCCGCACGCCGCCGGGATAGCGGTCGAACAGTCGAACGCCGGTGGCCTGCTCCAGAGCCGCAACCTGCCGGGAGACCGCCGACTGCGTGTATCCGAGCGAATGTGCCGCGGCCGTGAAGGTGCCTCGCTCGGCCACTTCACGCAGAACCCGCAGCCCAACTACCGAGACATCCATGAGTAATCAGCATATCCAGTATGCGAAGCATTCGCTTTCCGAATGGCAGCTCGGTACCTAACGTGCACAGCGTGAACGAGCAATCCACCACCGGAGCCGCCGAACTGGGCGGGCGGTTGCCCCTCCTTCTCCCCGATGCACTCGACGGGGCGCAGCGCGCCGTCCACACCAGGCTGCGAAACACTCGCCTGCGCACCGCGGAAGAGGCCGGCTACCTGGCCGCGCTGCCCGACGGGCGGTTGATCGGCCCCTTCAACGCCATGCTGCGCAGCCCGACCTTAGCCCAGCCTCTGCTGGAGTGGGCCGAGGCGATCGCCCGAGCCAACATCCCGGCCGACGTCCGTGAGGTGGTCATTCTCACCGTCGCCGCTGAGTGGGGAGCCGAGTACGCGCTCTACGCCCACACCGCAGGCGCCGGGTACGCGGGCGTGCCCGAGACCGCGATCGCAGCGCTGAGACACGGCGACACGCCTCTGGGTCTGCGCGCCGAGGCCGATATCGCCCACCGTCTGGCCATCGCTCTCGTCCGCGATCACCAGGTTCCAGACGACCTCTATGCCGACGCGGTGACCGCATTCGGCATCGACGGGCTTGTCGCCCTGGTCAATCTCGTCGGCCAGTACCTCAACACCAGCGCGCTGCTCGCCTGCTTCCAGGTCCCCGCGCCCATCGCCTGACTCACCACGCAACACACCGAAAGGAAACGACAATGCCGCTGATCACCATCTACCTACGCCAGGGAACCACGCCCGAGCACCGCCGAAACGTCTCCGCCGCCCTCCACAAAGCCATGGTCGACGTCTTGAAGATCCCCCAGGACGACCAGTTCCACGTCTTCCTCGAGGTCACACCCGACAACTTCCACATGCAGCAGATCGTGTTCGGCCTGCCGCGCGGTGAGCGCACCATGCTCATCCAGCTGTCCTTCAACCCGCGCACCGCCGAGCAGAAGAACGAACTGTTCCAGGAGATCGTCGCCAATCTGCGGGTGTTCGCCGACGTCCCGGAAGAAGACATTCTGATGATGATCCTCGAAACAGCCCGCGAGAACTGGTGGGCCGCCGGCCGCGTCGTCGACCCGGAAACCGGCTACGACGCGCGCATGACCGACATTCCCACCACCGCAAAATGATCCGCGCTGCTGTCCGGCCCCAGATCCACGCGTATGTGCGTTCGTTGAAACTGTCCGTCACGCACCGACCTTGGCTGATCTGAGCGATGCCGAGGGTGCCGCAATCGGATGGGCGGTTCGCCGCGCGGCATACGCGTTGCGCACCGAGTTATCTCCTGAATACGTGTTCTCGGCGATCACAGGCCGCAGCGTCGCGCACTTCCATCAGCATGTATTTGTCCGCCCCGCAGGCACCCCCGACACGGTCAACTGGTTCGCCTCCTGGAGTGATGGGCAGCATGCCGATGAATCTGTGTTGGCCGTGCTGTGCGAACGGCTCACCGCACATTTCACGCAGAACTACGTGGCACCCTTACCCTTTGCAAACACGCCACCACTCGGAATCGCACGCAACTCGGCAATAGCGCGCACCGCCGGCTCCGGATCGGCAGTCCCAGTTGATCTCTCACGTCCCGGGCTGGCCGGGTCGGGCCGCGCGGGCAGCGGCAGAAGACCGCGCTGCCATGCGGGCATGAACGGCCAACCCAACCGTTCCAAACGCGCACTACAGCTGAGGAATTGGCGCGAAATCACTGTCCTACAGCGGATTGTGCGGGATTGCACCGGTTGCACGGAACTCGGCATGTCAGTGCATTCGGCCGGCCGCGACCCAGCGGGGCCGAGCCGCGCCGTATGCGGCAGGGCAGCGCGTTTCGTCGATCTTGCTGAAGCGCCGATGGCAACCAGACACGTTAGGTGGCGACAACCAGCGACGAGTGGGGACAGGCGTGCCAGCCCATAGAAGCGGCCATGCCTCGCCGGGCACCGTACTTATCCCAATTCGACACGGTGGTCGGCTATTCGGATCTGGGCGGTTCAGGTTCTGCGCGAGATGAACATGATGTATTCGCAGGGAGCGTTCGTTCGGTTGGCGAAGCCGTGGTCCGCGTCGGCCTGGAAGAACAGGGAGTCGCCTGTGTTCAGGGTCTCGCTGATGCCGCCGATCGCGACGGTGAGGGTGCCTTCGAGTACCACGAGTTGCTTCTCCGTGCCCGGCGGATACGCGGGCAGCAGCCCGGTGGAGACCTGCGCGGGGAGGTAGTGGGCGACCATCTCGGCTCCTCCCGCGCCCGGGGCCGCTGACACCATGTGCCGTTCGAAGCCGGTTTCCGGGTCACGGAAAACGGGGCGGTCGTTCTTGCGCAGGACAACGGCCACACCAGGCGCGGCAGCAGCCGCCCCGCCGATCAGGTCCGAGAGCGACGCGTCGAGCGCATGGGCGATCCTGGATGCGACGCCGATCGTCGGGCTCTTCTCACCGCGTTCGACCTTGGACAGCATCGCCCGGCTGACCGACGACTGTGTGGAGAGCTGCTCCAGCGTCAGGCCCGCCTCCTCGCGGCGTCGTCGCACGTTGGCGCCGAATGCGCCTGCCAGGTCGTCACCGCGCTGCGGTTCGGCCGCGTTTCCGTCTTGCTCGACCACCATGCTCCTCGATCGATGGGTACCTTGCTGCCCACAGTGTAGATTTCTCCTAAAGAAGATGTAATCTTCTATTGGAGACGCGCGATATGCGCCCAACACGACGGAGGTTCCATGCGTTTGATCTCGAGTGGCCAGCACCATGCCACGTTCGAATTCGGTGATCTGCAGGTGATCTCGTTGCGAGACGGGTACATCGACATGCCGCCGACACGGCTCCGCGACGAGGATGGGCGCGAGCTCGTCGAGCTTCCGGCCGTCGTGCCGCTGGCCGGCGACAACTTGCGGCTGTCGGTCAACGCCTTCTTCGTCACCGACGGCACGCGGTCGGTTCTCATCGACACCGGCGCGTCCAACGTCTGGCACGACCCCACCATGGGATTGATCTACGACGCGCTCGGCGAAGCGGGAATCGACCGCGCGCATGTCACCGATGTGGCCATCACCCACAGGCACGAAGACCACGTGAGCGGCCTGATCGCGCCGGACGGTGCAGAGGCGTTCACCAAACTCGAGCGCGTGTGGATCGGCGCGGGCGACACCTCGGTGTTCACCGGGCGGCTCGAACCCATCCGCGACCGGGTCGTACCCGTGTCGGAGAGGGTCGCGATCAACGACTGGACCACCGCGATCCCGACGCCGGGCCACACACCCGGTCACACCGTCTACGACGTCAGGAGCAGCACCGGCCACCTTCTCGTCTGGGGCGACACCGTTCACGTTCCCACGCTCCAATTCGATCAGCCGAACGTGTCCTGGGAGCTCGACGGCAACCAGTCCCAGGCCCGCGCCGCGCGAGCGGCCCTCCTCGAACAACTGACCCAGCCAAACCACTTCGTAGCCGGCGCCCACCTCGACTCACCCGGCATCGCCCGCGTAACCCCTTCCGGCGATGGTTATGCACTGGAATACCTCGCACCACCGATCGGCTGATCGAGCCTGTCGACTCCGGGCCGCGCTCGCGATGGCGGCATTGAAAATGCTTGCTGCAAAAGGGAATCCGGCGACCACGCTGGCGACGCCGGCCAGCACTAGGCCCGCTTCAGCCACTGCCGCCGCCGCGGTCCAAGGCGGGCCTACATTCTGATCGCTCATCGGCAGTAGCGGATGTTCTGCACCGCACCGGGTTCCGGCCGCTGTCGCCTCGCGCTGGCCGGTTCGGTCAGCGCGATATGCGGCATTACAGCGCATTCGCGAGGCGCTTGCAGCTGCCCGCAATGCGTTGTGCCGCTATGCCCGTAGGCGATGATCGAGAAGATTTTTTCTTCCGGTGTCGCGACGGCTGAGCTGCTCGAATACCCGGAGAACCTCAAGCCCCACCCGGCCGAAGAGCATCTCATCGCACGATCAGTGGACAAGCGGCGCCGAGAATTCATCGGAGCCCGGCACTGTGCCCGTCAAGCACTTCAGCAGCTAGGTGAGCCAGCTGTCGCGATCGGCAAAGGTGAGCGCGGAGCGCCGGTATGGCCTCGCGGGATCGTAGGCAGCCTCACCCACTGCGAGGGATACCAGGCTGCTGCTCTGGCTCATCACCTGCGGTTTCGATCGGTTGCGATCGACGCTGAACCGAATGAGAGCCTGCCCGATGGGGTACTCGATTCCGTGGCACTGCCGCAGGAACGAGAGTGGTTGCAGACCAACCCCTCTGGATTGAACTTGGACCGAGTTCTCTTCTGCGCCAAGGAAACGACCTACAAGGCGTGGTTTCCGCTAGCCAAGCGCTGGCTCGGATTCGAGGACGCGCACGTCACTTTCACTGTCGATGAGGAATCAGGCGGCGACGGCGCGGGCACGTTCCATACCGAGCTGCTGGTATCGGGGGTAGGTCATCGACGGCGGGTCACCGCTGCACTCGTTCGATGGTCGCTGGAGGATCGAAGACGGCCTGATCCTGACAGCGATCGCGCTCAGCTGATACCGACGCATCAAATTCTCGGTCATCGGCATGAGCGCGCATTACCGGTGGTCGTACGGCGCTCTGCCCGTTGATCTTTCGCTGCCCCGCGCTGGCCGGTTCGGTCAGCGCGGCATGCGGCATGAGCGATCACTTGCACCGACTGTCGTTGGATTGTCTTGCGGCACAATGCTCAAGGATGTTCGATCTACTCGCGCAGAATGTCGCCGTGGCCGGCGTGACGTGCGAAGTCCTCGATCAGGAACAGATAGATGAATCGCAGGCTCACCTCGCCGAGGCGGGGGTGGGTCCGCACGTCGTCGAGGTCGAAGTCGGCGGCGATCGCTCGGGAACGTTCGCTACCGCGGTCGAATTCGGCGATCACGTCGGCCACGGTTTCGTTGTCGTCGACGACGAAACTGGCATCGCCCGGCGTCGTGCCGCCGTCGCATTCGCCCTCGGGTAGACCCGCCAGGACGTGCTGGAACCAGATCCGCTGCGCGACTGCGGCGTGCTTGACCAGTCCGATCGGGGTGGTCATCGACGCGACGAGGCGGCGGCGGGCGTCCTGTTCGGACAGGCCGCGCAAAGTGTTGACCAATTCGGCGCGGTTGCGGTCGAGCATGTTCTCGAGCATTCGACGTTCATCGCCGAGAGTGATTCGTGGTCTCGACCAGGTCATTGCCGACTCGATCCTTTGGTTGGGCTGAATCTGCCTGTCGTACTTGTGGTTCTGTGCTCGGTACCTGCTCGAGGAGTCCTCGTAACCGGTCGGCCGAAGGATATGGCGGCACCGAAATCATCCGCAACTCGGCATGGGCGGATGGATGAGATGTCATCGAACGCTACGGCGCACCGATTGTCTCCGAGGCCGATGCGCTCGTGGCCGAAAACGCGATACCTCGGCCCGCTCGGCATCGCCGGTGCGCGAGGCACTGTTGCTCAACGGCCGCTGAGCACGAAACTCCAGCGCTTGTCGTCGAACCCGCGAAGCTTCGAGGGCCTTGCCGACCCGTTGAGCGAAAGCGACTCGACGACTTGGCGATTCGGCGGCAAGATCGATAGTTATGAGCGATATCGCGCTGGTCACCGGCGGCAACCGCGGGATCGGCCGGGAAGTCTGTAGGCAGCTCGCCGAACTCGGGTTCACTGTGCTGCTGGGCGCGCGGTCGGAGGAAGCCGGGAAGACCGCCGCCGCAGAGGTGGGGGCGTTCCCGTTGCTGCTGGATGTCACCGACAACGCCAGTGTCGTGGCGGCGGCCCGGGAAGTGGAAGGCGTGCACGGTCGGCTGGATGTCCTGATCAATAGTGCCGCAATCACCTACGACACCTGGCAGCGCGCGGCGACCGCGGACCTGGCGGTCGTGCACGAGGCCGCGGAAACCAATCTCTACGGGCCCTGGCGTATGGTTCAGGCCTTCTTGCCGTTGCTGCGCAAGAGCTCCCATCCCCGCATCGTGAACGTTTCCAGCGAAGCCGCCTCCCTCACCGGCATGGGTGGCGGCACCCCCGCCTACAACACAACCAAGGTGGCCCTCAACGCTCTCACCCGCATGCTGGCCGCCGAGCTGCGCTCCGACCACATCCTGGTCAACTCCATCTGCCCGGGCTGGGTGGCCACCGATATGGGCGGCCCCGGCGGCCGCCCTGTCGCCGAGGGTGCGGCCGGAATCGTCTGGGCCGCAACCCTGCCCGACTCCGGCCCCACCGGGGGCTTCTTCCGCGACGGCCACCCCCTGTCCTGGTGACAAGTTTTCCGCAACAGAGGAGTTTCATGAGGTACCTGGTCATCGGAGGCACGGGCCGCACCGGCCGGCAAGCCGTCGACTTGCTCCGCAACCTCGGTCACGAGGTGGTCGTCGGCACCCGGCGTCCTCGGGACGAGCAGAGCGTCGCGGTCGACCTGGCGGACCGGCTCGATCCCCGGTTGCTGGCCGGCGTCGACGGCATCATCGTCTCGGTCGAGCCGCCCGTGGATGACGCGGCCGCGGACGCGGTGATGCACACCGGAGTCGGACAGCTCGCCGAACTGGCCGCCGCACAGAAGATCCCCGTCGTTCTGGTCTCCCAGATCTACATCACCCGCGCCGCCGAACATCCCGACATGGCAGGCATCATCCGCGCTCGTGGAGCCGGTGAACAGGCGCTGCGGAACAGCGGCACACCGTATGCGATCGTCCGGCCCAGCTGGCTCACGAATTCACCTGCCACCGGTGCGCATCTCGAACAGGGCGATCGCGGCGACGGTCGCGTCAGCCGCGAGATCGTTGCCCAGGCAGCGGTCGCGGCCCTGCTCTACCCTGAATCCCAAGGCAAGACTTTCGAACTGTATGACGGGCGTACCCTTGTGGACTGGCCCACGGCTTTCACAGCCCTGATCGCTGATTGACCCGAACTGGCCGCCATCCGGCATTACGGTGCCTTCGGTCAGCCCCGGATGGTCACGGCCAGTTGATCTTCCGTCCCCCGTGCCGGCCGGTTCGGTCAGCACGATCAGCGGATGCTCGCTTATGGCTGCCCAGGCAGGCGCAGCCGGTTTGCCATGGGATTGTGTGGCCGCTGGTCACCCCCAGAAGCCGATGAGGTCTTTGTCGGCTGCCTTCGATTCGCGCAGCCACTCAACGATGCCTCGACCGTAACCGTCGCGGCAGTCGGGATCTTCGGCAAGCCTGCTCTCCCAATGGTTCAGCTCCTCGGTGCGCTCATGTGTCCGATCCCACACCCCCTGATTCCCGTTGCGACCGGCCGAGTCTTGACTCGCATGAATCAAGATGATTCGATCTGAATCATCATGGTTCCAGTGAATCAACCGGCAGAGGGCGCGACGATCGCGGCGACGACCGCCGCGAATTCCGTTGCGCGCCAGTCGCACCCGCGCCAGCAGTTGGCCGCGGAGCTGCGCCGGTTGCGGGACATGGCCGGAATCTCCGGGCGGGAGTTGGCCAAACGAGTCGGAATCAGTCAGTCGACGTTGTCTCGGATCGAAGCCGGCCACGTGGTTCCCCCACTACCGCAGGTGCTCGACTGGGCCAAAGCGGTTGGGGCAGAAGCGGATTCTCAGGATTCTTTGCGCACCCTCACCGCAGCGGCGCACTCGCCCGAGGTGCAGGACTGGGCGGCCTCACTCGCAGAGCGCCCGCATTTGCAGGACGACGTACGGGCATTCGAGGAGGACGCGCACGTGGTGCGGAACTTCCAGCCCGCACTGGTGCCGGGTCTGCTCCAGACCGCCGACTACGCCCGCCGGGTGTTCGCCACTTTCGATCCGCCCTATACGCCCGACGCTCTGGCGGCCGCGCTCGCCGCGCGCCTGGATCGCCAGCGTGTGCTGTACGACCCCGCGAAGCGCTTCGAATTCCTGATTACCGAAGCGGCCCTGCGCTTTCGGCCCGGCCCGCATCGCGTGCTCCTCGCGCAACTGGACCGGATCATCTCGATCGAGACCCTCGATACGGTCAGCATCGGGGTGATTCCGCAGGATATCGAGGCGAGCACCACGATCCCGCACGGTTTCGTCATCTACGAGAACGAGGACCACGCACTCGCCTCGGCGGAACCGATCCCGGGAAGCATGGTCACTCGCGGCCCCGAACTTGTCGACGCCCATCGCCGCCGCTGGGTGGCTTTGACTCGAATGGCCGTGTTCGACACCGATGCCCGCGTATTCCTCGCCGAACTCCGGGACGAAATCCACGGCATCGTAACCAATTGACCTGTTTCCAGCGGCCGTCGAGGGGTCGGCCGCACGTGGGGGTGGTGGTGTCGCAGCGAACTCGCCGACGACATCGATCTTGTCCGAGCCGTCGACGCGGCGGTGCTCCCATTCCGAACCGGGCTGCCAGTCGGACAC
>NZ_JBSGCB010000089.1:0-23566 GCF_053601595.1 Nocardia sp. NPDC004711
CTACGGACTGACCAGCAACATCGCAACGTTCAACCCGATCACCACGAACTTCCACGAATTCCTCGCCATGCTCACCGACATCGGCCGAGCACACAGCATGCGCACGGTGTTGCGCGCGGTCTTCGGCCCGCCCACCGGACCGATCAGGTCCGCAATCACCACACACACGCAGTGACGAACACAGTTCGACCAGCGTTTATTTGTGGAGTCGAGACGAGGCAGTGGTCGGGGCCGGGTGGAACGGGGTCGTGCGTGGGCGCCCGATAGTCCGGACGGTGCCCGGACTTTGTTTCGTCCGTGCCGAATGAGTGGTTGGCGAAACTTGAATGGAGCCTAGATTCGCTCGTGTGGTAGCAGAAACAGGAACATCCGCGAAGACAACCAGATCCCTACCGAATAGTCCCAGGTCGAATGCTCCGGCGCCGCCGACATTTCGGGCCGGTCGGTCGAGGTGGTTCACCGAGGCGGTCGTTGCGCCACTGATCGATGAGTCGTGGGGATCGTTTCCCCCGGGGCTAGCGGATACACGCTCATCGGCATTACAGGATGTCGATGATGATTGTTCGTGTGGAGTGTGAGCTGTTGGATCGAGATCGATTGCGAGCCTGGATGATCGGTGTGCGGCGTTTGGTGACAGGCGGGGCTTGTAGGTTGATAATCCGTGTGTGGGGCAGAACTTATCAGTGCTGGGTGACACCCGCGGTCGTCGTGAGCGATCCGGCGGCCTTCGAGCTTTCCTGGCAGCCGCTGACACTCAGCACCGCCGCGATCAGCACGACCGTCGAAATAACTACTCTCACTGTGCGTTTCCCCTGTACTTCGAAAACATCAAGATCGACAACTGGATCGCCGCCACTGCCGGGGTCGTTAACGCTCGCAGCCGGGATCTTGGGGGCGAGCTGGCTCTACCTGAGCTCGACAGCTGCGATCATGTAGCGGGCCAGTTCTTCCGGGTCCTCGCCGCCGAGTTCGGAGTGCGCGAGCATGCCGGCATGCCATAGTGCGGCGAAGCCGTGAACCAGAGACCAGGCGGCGAGCTGCGCTGCCTTCATGTCGGCCACGGGGGTGTCCAGTTCGGCTACGCCGGTGCGCAATTCACGGCCCGAACCCTCATTGGCGGCGATGAGGCGTTCGTCATCCATGTCGAGTAGCTCGCGACGGAACATGACATCGAAATGACCGGGGTGGCTGCGTGCGAAGCGGATGTAGGCGACTGCCATATCTCGGAAATCGCCTGCGGCGGAGTGAAGTTCATGCTCGAGCAAGCCGTAGCCCTCGATAGCGAGTTCGGTGAACAAGCCCTGGCGGTTGCCGAAATGATGAGCTGGGGCTGCATGGGAGACTCCTGCACGCTGAGCCAGGGCCCGCAGTGAAATCGAGTCGACCCCTTCGGTCGCTACCTGTTCGGCAGCGGCCTTGAGCAGCGTGGCCTTCAGATCTCCGTGATGGTAGGCGCTCCTGGGCATGCCTCGATGATCGATCACAATCTTGCCGTTGACAAGTTTTGCCACCCTTCCTAATCTAGTCACTGTCAAGTTAGCGTCTCGATCAGCTTCAGGAGCTCCCAATGGCGCCGATCATTACATTCGTCATCGTCGCGTTCGTGACTCGGACCGTCGGCTGGCTGGGCTTCGCGGACTGGCTTGACTCGTGGCCGCATGCTGCAAGAATCGGCCTCGCCGCCATGTTCCTTCTCAGTGCCAGTGCCCACTTCCTGCAGCCGCGTCGCCGCGCTCTGATCGCCATGGTTCCTCCGCTGTTCCGCGATGCAGCAGCCATGGTGTCATTGACTGGATTACTCGAAATCGGCGGTGCCGTAGGCCTTTTGATTCCGTTCTTCGCTCCGGTGGCCGCGATCGGCCTGGCGGTGCTGCTGGTCGTGATGTTCCCCGCCAACGTGCGTGCCGCGCGGACAGGCGAAGGGATTCATACGATGCCATTGCCGGTGCGCTCTCTGGTGCAGGCCGTATTCGTCGGTGCCTGCGTGCTCGCGGTCTTCTGACCGCGAAGCGTGCCGGCTGATCGGGGCTCGATCGGCCGCAGCCGCTGTTACCGCCTGGGAATCCAAACCCAGGCGGTTGGGGTCCCGGTGCGGTCGCCCCTTAACCTACGCAGCCTCGGTGTGGCCCCAAAATGGCCCCAGCTTCGACGACGCGGTCACAGCGGGCGGAAGGTCTTGGCCCGCTCGAAATCCAGTGCTTCGTTCATGATTTCGCCGAGCACGGTGCGGGCGGTGGACACCTG
This sequence comes from Nocardia sp. NPDC004711, assembly GCF_053601595.1. Classification (NCBI taxonomy): domain Bacteria; kingdom Bacillati; phylum Actinomycetota; class Actinomycetes; order Mycobacteriales; family Nocardiaceae; genus Nocardia; species Nocardia sp. NPDC004711. The sequence goes on from NZ_JBSGCB010000089.1 coordinate 2,245, forward strand.
TTCGGCGCCGATGCGTCCGGCGAGCCGACGCTCGTAGTCGGCGTGGAACTCGCGGACGATGCGAAGCATGTCATCCCCGCGCGGGGAGAGGTGCAGCCGTTTGGCACGCTTGTCGGCCGGGTCGGGGCGGCGCTCCACATACCCGTGCCGGACCATCTCGTCGACGACCTTGGCCGCGCCCTGGGCGGTGATTCCGAGCTGTTCACCCAGTTGGCTTGCGGTGCAGGGGGAGTCGGTGAGCGCGCGCAGGACGTACCCGTAGGACGCGCCGAGGACCACATGACCGTGCTCGGCGAGGTGGGCGTGCAGTTGCTGCACGAACGACTGATAGGCCTGGCCCAGTAGTACGCCGAAATCCATGTGTTGACGCTCCTTTCGCGAAGACATATATTCAACTGTAGTTGAACACCTTGGTTGAACATGTAGGAGGCATCATGCCACTCATCAAATCCGCCGAAGCCCCCACCTTCGAAGCTCCCCTCATGACCGCGACTGGTCTGGCCGCACCCAGCCGTGGCTCCGAGGAGAACAGCGTCTGGCGCTTCACCATGCACCCCGGCAACCCCGGTCACGCGCACACCGTGTCCCGCGAGGAGATCTTCGTCGCGCTCGCCGGAACTGCCCGTGTCGAGATGGACGGCGAGACATACGATTTCCGCGCCGGCGACGCGTTGGTGATCCCGGCGAACACCGTTTTCAAGGTCTCCGTCCCCGGCGACGAGCCCTTCGAGGCCGTGGCCATCCTCCCCGTCGGCGCCTACGCCCAGGCCCCCGGAGGTGATCGCGTCAGCCCGCCCTGGGCGCAATAACCCACCACCCCAACCGATTTCACGCCCATTCGGGAGCACCAGCCATGCCCTTGATCACCGGCGCTGCCGCGCACCGTCGAGGATGGGTGGCGGTTGGGAGCAACCCGATTCTGGTCGTACCCGACGAGTTACCCCGAATGTCGCGAAATCCGTTGGCCTTTCAGGCCGGTGGTGTGACGGGGCGCGTCAGAACTCACCTTGCTGAGCACGCCCTGGCCGTCACCAATATCAACGATGTACCAGATCATGGGTACAGAGAGCGGGACAATCAGATGCCGTACTTCGAAACCCCCACCGACGGAACCCGGCTCGCTTACGAGGACTACGGCACCGGCACACCGATCGTCTTCGTCTCCAGCTGGGTGCTCAACGCCGACATGTGGGAATACCAGGTCCCGTTCTTCCTCGATCACGGCTTCCGCTGCATCATGCTCGACCGGCGCGGTCACGGTCGCTCCGACCGCCCGTCGTCGGGATACGACATCAATACGCGCGCCGATGATCTCGCCGGATTGATCGAGCTTCTCGACCTGACCGACATCACCCTGGTCGCACACTCCGCCGGTGGTGGCGAGGTGTCTCGCTACCTCACTCGGCACGGTCAGGACCGGGTTTCCCGCGTCGCCTTCCTCGCCGCGACACTGCCCTACCTGCGCCTCACCGACGACAACCCCGAAGGTCTGCCCGATGCCATCAACGAGGCCGACATCGCCCAGCTGACCACGGACCGCCCGAAGTGGTTCGCCGACCGCGCGCAGGGCTACTTCGCTACCCACATGAATGCGGACGTGTCACCTGCCCTGGTGGACAATGAGATTCGGCGCTGCCTTTCGGCCTCGCCCTACGCCACCAGCGCTGTGCGGCGGGAGCTGTTCAACACCGATCACCGAGCCGACGTCACCGCAATCAGCGTGCCCGCGCTGGTCATCCACGGCGTGGCCGACCAGTCCGTGCCGATCGAGGCATCCAGTCGGCGGACTGCGAAGCTCATCCCCGACTGCGTGTACAAGGAGTACCCGACTGCGGGGCATGGGATCTACGCAACGCACGCGGCCCAGTTCAACGCTGATCTGCTCGACTTCATCAAGAGCAGCTGACCAGCCACGCACCGCCGTCAGGTCTGCCCGCATATCGCAGAGGGGTCCGGCGGCGTTCTTGTTCATCGGCTCGACGTACCCGCCGCCTCCACCTGTCGATAGCTGATTCGCGACACCCGCGCCTCATGTCGCGGCACGTCCTCATCACCGCCGTCGAACCCATACTGAACTTCGTTGGGTCTTCGGCGATTACTGCAACTGCCGTCAATTGCTGCGGACGCGAACTCGCGACTGCCTCTCCGCCAGCCGTGCTTCGGAGGCGAAGGTGCTCGCGGCCAACGGAACCCGGCAACTTCACCAGTCCGGAACCCCATGAAACCACCAGCAGCCCAACACGGTTGCCGATTCCACCCAACCAGCATCAGAACAACCAGACCCGCTGTGAGGAGCCAAGTTGGTCTCCGAGCAAGGAGCACTGCACGGTCATCGTCATGCAACGGTGTGTTCGGTCGGCCTCGAATCGATACCGCCACCTGAAGGTCGCCTGCCCCGCGCCGGCCGGTTCGGTCAGCGCGGTATGCGGCATTTGAGTGCGTTCGCTTGACCGGGTTCCGGGCCCGCCGAAGATCCAACGAAGTTCGGCGATTGCCACCGGAATCTCATGTGGCCGGCAGCCTGGCCTTGCTCGGCGGCACAGGGGGTTTGGTGCGGACGGCTACGGAGCATGCTCACCTGGGCCGAGTCTCCTTCACTCTTCGTGAGGAGCCGGCCCCAGTATCCGAAGTGCGGACGACAGCACTGCGTCAGCGTGATCGGTGGTCGGGTACCCACGCGAGCAGCAGCCGGAACCAGAGAGGCGCTAAGAGCGGGTCGGCGAGAATTTCGGGAGCGAGAGCGGGTAGTTGGCCGCTGTTCTGGGCGCGTTGGATCCGCGCGATGGTCTGTGTTCGGGTGGGGAGGTAGATCCGTTCGTGCACATCTGCATCAGGACGGGGTCGTGTTGCGCCGAGCCGACCAGTCCGCGAATGACGCTGCCCTGCAATGGATCGGTCAGCATCGCTGCCACTCGGTGCATCCACGTCCGCGGATCACCCAGATCGTCGTCGGTATCGGGGAAGGCGATGTCGCGACGGGCAGCTGCCTGGCAAGGTAGGCAGCTTGTTCGGACAACTTTCGGGCTGCAGGCCGTCGTAGCCATCCTCATTACCTCGCACGTAATCGCTTCTCGCAGTGGGGTCCTGCAGGCTCATCTCGGGATCACCGAGATCCACCGCTCCAGCAGGAAGGCCCTCCCATGCCGTACCTCACCGTCGCAGCAGACGTGAACCTTTTCTACAAGGACTGGGGCACAGGCACTCCAGTGGTCTTCCTGCACAGCTGGTCGCTCAGCTCAGCCATGTGGCAGTACGAGATGGTCCGTCTGGCCGAGGCAGGGCTGCGGACTGTCGCCTACGACCGCCGCGGCCACGGCCGCTCCGAACAGCCCTGGGGCGGATACGATTTCGACACGCTCGCCGACGATCTGCAGGCTGTACTGGAGCAACTGGACCTGCACGAGGTCACCCTGGTCGGGCACTCCACCGGCACCGCCGAAATCGTGCGCTATCTGGCACGTCACGGTTCCGAGCGGGTCGCCCGCATCGCACTGGTCTCCTCAGCGCTGCCATACATGACGAAGACCGAGGACAACCCGCTCGGCATGGAGCCCGAAAGCTTCGATGCCCTGCGCACCATGTGGCGCAGCGATATCCCTGGCTGGATCCGCGCCGTCTCCGAACCCTTCTTCGGCGTTGGACTGCCCGAGAACACCATCTCCCAGGAGCTGATCGATTGGACAGTGGCTGACGCCAATGCGGTGGCCACCAATGCCATGCTGGATCTGAGCCACAGCGTCACCGAGACCGACCACGCGACGATCTGCGCGCCATCGACGTGCCCGCACTGGTCGTGCACGGCGCCGACGATCCCTTCAACCCGCTGAACCTGTGCGGGCAACTGACCGCCGAGCTCATTCCGGGCAGCGAGCTGAAGGTGTACGAGAACGCCTCCCACGGACTACACCTGACCCATATGGATCAGCTCAGCACCGACCTGCTCGAGTTCATCAAGAAGTAGCCACCCGCCCGGCCCGCCAGGGTGCGGCGTTCCTCCCACCAAGAGGGAAACAGCGACTGTCGCGTACGCGGCGCCGACCGGGCGGGCGGCCCAGACTCGGTGCCGCCCAGCACTGTTCTCCGAGATCGACATCCCGGAACCGACGTTTCCAGTCCAGATCTCTCATCGCACGTACGGATCCACCAACGTTTGCGAGACGCGCTGATTCCGTTGGGACTCCGGACGCAAGCCTCATCCGGAACGTCCCCGGCAGACTCGCTCATCGAGCCCGCACTCGAGTTCGCTGAAGCGATCCAGGCGATGCGGCCGGAGGGGCGGTCTCGATGCGGTGCTGGCGGCGGTTCGGGACCGATCGGCGAGTCGCGTACACAAGTTATTCGGCTTCGGAACGTGAGTCGAGCTTTGAACAGGGCGTTCGATGTGCAGATAGTGGATGTCGAGAGGGTCGAGTTCCGAAGCGGATCGGCCTCTGCGAAGAAGTAGGTCGCCTGATCGATCGCTGCTGGTAGAGACTCTGCTGAGCCCCATCTGGGTATCCGGGGGGGGGCTCAGTCGTTTTGCTGTCCGGCCTTGCGATGACCGCCTGAACTCGCGGGCGTGTGCGGATGTTGGCGCGGCGGCTACCATACTCCGGCATCGCCGACGAGGCCATCACCTGCTGCGATTTCCGATTCGTGAAGCTCGGTGGTTTCGCGGCCAGTCGTGGGCCGTCAGCGACTTCGTATGTCTCGTCTCCAATGAGCCGGCGGCGTGCTGTAGCGGTTTTTGAACGCGCGGCTGAATGCTGCCTCCGATGAGTAGCCGACTCTCTCCGCGATGAGCGGGATCGAAAGGGACGTGTCGCGGAGCAGGTCGGTGGCCGCGTCCAGGCGTACGTGCGCGAGATAGGTGGCCGGCGGCGTTCCGACGCGAGCGGTGAACCGCGCAGCGAACGCCGACCGGGAAAGGTTGGACACTCGGGCCAGTTCCTCGACTGTCCAATCGTGGCCGGGGTCTCGGTGGATGGCACTCAAGGACCTGCCGAGCTCCGGGTCGAATGCACCGGTCAGCCAGGTCGGTTCGGTGTCCTTGCCGCCGGCCCAGGCGCGCATGATCTGGATGAACATCAGATCGAGGATGCGGGAGATCATGACCGCTGATCCTTGCGAGGGTGATTGCATCTCGATTACGAGCATCCGGCGGGCGACTTCGAGCCCTTCGGGCGCTGGGGCGCCGGCGCCGCCGAGGATGATCACGGACGGCAGGCTCCCGAACAGGTGGCTCGCCTGCGGGGCGCCGATGTTGAATGTTCCGCAGAGCCAACGGGCCGGCTCGGGGGTGGCGTTCTCGGCGGCGCCGGCGTGCGCGATCGCTTGCGTGTGCTTGCTTGCGTTGCTGAGGTGGTGGGAGTCGCCGCGGGGGAGCAGGACGACATCGCCGGGGCGTACGTGCTCGACGTGTGGGTGTCCGTCGACCCGAAGTTCGAGTTCGCCCTCTTCGATGATGTGCAGGCTGCCGAAATCGGCGAAGCCGATCGAGAAAGTCGGCGGCGGAGCGTACGCGGCGATCCGTTCTCCGCTCAGGCGGACGCTCCGGAGCAGCTCTGAGAGCAAGTCGTCCGATCGACTGTCTGCGTCGAGACTCAGCGCGGCGTCCTCGAGCGCCGGCGGGCTGGCACGCTTCTGCGGCGATCCGAGCGAATCGGCGTGCGCCGCTGGACGATTGGCAAGATTTCCTGGCGGAGCGGTCATGGTCGCTACCTATTCCTCCAATTACTGTCGACAACCGTGAGCGGGTGCGCTCGCTGGTATCAAACCGGAGATTCAACCGAGAGGTCAGCTATGACGGAGCAAGGCAATCCCACCAGGATCAGCTTTGTCTATTCCAACCCCACCGACCCGGACGCCTTCGAGGCGGCTTATCCCGAGCAGCTAACGCTGGCGCGCAAGCTCCCCGGCCTGACTCGGCTGCAGACGTCGAAGGTCTGGCCCAAGGAAGACGGCAGCCCGACCCCGGCGTATCGAATGCTGGACCTGTACTTCGCCGACTACGCGGCAGCCAGCGCCGCGGCCGCAGAGGCGGGTCCCCTTGTCGCTGCTACGGTCGAGCACGCCACCGGTGGCGTAGTGATCGCCTTCGCAGAAGTCCTCGAGGACGCCTAGCCTCGGCCGATCACGGCAATTGTGTCCTGCTTGTTCCTGATTGAAGGAAAGATGTTCCGACCTGGCGCTGGCCACTCCGCTCGTGACCAGAGGTTATTCCGCTTCGGAACTTGACGCGGCCAGGAGACGGCGGCCCTCGGTGCGGGCCAGGACGTCGGAAATGGTTGCGCAGCAGTGATATTCATTGATCGCCTCACCCGTTCGAACCTTCGCGGAGTGATCGTTGGCTCGCCGCCGCTGTCCGATGTCAAGCGGGTCGAGTTCCGAAGCGGATTAGCCTCTGCGAAGAAGTAGGGTAGTGCAGCGTATCGCTGCCGGTAGAGACTCTGCTGAGCCCCATTCGGTGTCCGGGTGGGGGCTCAGTCGTTGCGCCAGCGCCGTGCGCTGGCCGGTTCGGTCAGCGCGCCATGCGGCACTTGCGGACGTTCCGTCGAGGTCAACGGACCGAGGTCATCTCGGCGCTGTTGATCTTCGAGTCGCGGCGGTTGGCGGCTTTGAACCGCGCGGGAAGTGGCGCCAGACGCAGACGTTTCGGCTGGTATGAGCGTGCACCGCCGGCGAATGACTGGATCCTCGACGTCAGGTCTACGGATCCTTTGTATCGGGTGCTACGAATCCTTTGCGAGGTGCCCGCCCGGCACCGGTACTTCGGGGCATGATCGTCTTCTGGGAGTTCACGTCGGCCCTTGCGGGCGCGCGTTTCCGGCCCGCAGGGATGACCACATCGGGACATGGTTCGGGTGAGGAGCTGAGGGTATGCGCATCGTGGTTGATCTGAATCGGTGCCAGGGGTATGCGCAGTGTGTTCCGCTGGCGCCGGATGTGCTCGAAATGCTGGGTGAGGAGGCGCTGGCCTATGACCCCAACCCTGATGACGCGCAGCGTCAGCGGGTGTTGCGGGCGGCGGCGGCGTGCCCGGTGCGGGCGATCGTGGTGGAGACCTATACCCCTGATGGGCCGGAGCCTGTCACCCCCGACGGGCCGGAGTCTGTGGAATGAGCACCGCGTCGTTGGCCGCGGACCTGGTCAGGATGTTTCGGGCCGAGGGTCGGATTGTGATCGTGGGGGCGTCGCTGGCCGGGCTCCGTGCCGCGGAGGCTTTGCGGGACAAGGGCTTCTGTGGGCCTTTGACCATCATCGGTGACGAGGCGCACGAACCGTATGACCGCCCGCCGCTGTCCAAGCAGGTCCTCAAGGGCTGGGTTCGCGCCGATCACACCAAGCTTCCCCGCATGCGGGGCATCGACGCGCAGTGGCGGCTGGGTGTGGCCGCGACCGGTTTGGACCGGGTGAGCAAACAGGTTTTGCTGGCCACCGGAGACACGGTGCCGTACGACCGGATGCTCATCGCCACCGGCGTTCGGGCACGGCCGTGGTTCAACCCGGCCGAGGGCGCCCTGCAGGGGGTGTTCACGGTGCGCACCTGCGATGACGCGGCCCGGCTGCAGGCGGCACTGCGGGCAGGCCCGAAGCGGGTTCTCGTCGTCGGCTCGGGGTTTGTCGGCTCGGAGATGGCATCGGTGTGCTGCGAGCTGGGGTTGCCGGTGACCGTCGCCGAGCGCGGAGGCGGGCCGCTGGTGGGGCCGCTGGGCGGGGTGATCGGCGACATCGCCGCCCGGATGCAGCGCGGTGCCGGAGTCGACCTGCGCACCGGCGTGTCCGTGGAAGGCCTCGACGGCGATGCCGGCGGGCATGTGCGCCGGGCCCGGCTCTCGGATGGGACCACGCTCGATGTCGATGTGGTGGTGGCGTCATTGGGGTCGATCCGCAACGTCGAGTGGCTGAACGGTGCCGGGCTGGCCGCCGGTTTCTGGGGAGTCGGCTGCGATGCGGGCTGTCGCGCGTTCGACATCAACGGGGTGGTGACCGACAACATCTTCGTGGCCGGGGATGTCGCGCGTCAGCCACACGTGCTGTACGGGTACCAGTTCATCTCGATGGAGCACTGGGACAACGCGGTGTGCGGGGCGCAGGTCGCCGCGAACAACATGATCAACCTGGAGACCGAGCGGCGACCGCACTTGCCGCTGCCCTCGTTCTGGTCGGGCCAATTCGGGGTGAACATCAAGGGTGTGGGGGTGTGCTCGTTCGGCGATGAGATCGTGTTCACCCAGGGGTCTCCCGAGGACTATCGCTTCGCCGCGGCTTACGGCCACCGCGGCCGCATCGTCGGGGCGGTGACGTTCAACCATGGCAAGTGGCTGCCGTACTACGCGGCGATGATCGAGCGCTCGGCACCGTTCCCGCCACCGCCGCCGGGCTATGACCCAGCGCCCGACCCGGCACCGATGCCGGCCCGCTTCCCCGATCCACGAGTGCCGACCGAGCTTCCCGATGTGGTGCTGACCGGTCACGACCCCACCTCACGAGGCGCCGAGTTCCACTGACCAAGGGAGCCAGCATGACTGCAGCGAGCGCCTGGGCGGAGGCGATGAAATACGAACACCGCGCCGACCCGTACCCATTTTTCGACCAACTGCGCCAGACCCCCGTGGCGCGGGTGGCCGACGACCTGTACGTGGTGACCGGGTATCAGGAACTACTGACGCTTGCGCACGACCCCCGGGTCAGCTCCGATATCAGCCGCAGCCCGCTGGGAGCCGCCCTGACGTCAGGTGCCGACTCGGAGCCCGGCGCCGAGGACATGCAGGCCTACGGTCGCCGGCCGAGCATCATCGTCTCCGATCCCCCCGAGCACGATCGGGCGCGCCGGCAGGTGATGCGCCACTTCATCTCACCGCATTCACCCGATGTCATCCCCGGCATGGAGCCCGACATCGTGCGGTTGTGCAACCAGCTGCTCGACGACCTCGAGGCCAGCGGCACGACCAGGCTGGATGTGGTCGACGATTACGCCTACCCGGTGCCGGTGATGGTGATCTGCAAGATCCTCGGGGTCCCGTTCGCGGACGAACCCATGTTCCATGCCTGGATCTACGACATGTTGGCCGGCACGGATCTGGGCCCGGACGCGACCACCGAGCAGGGCAAGGTTCGCGCCGAGAAGGCCCGCGCAAGCGGTGACGCACTCACGCGATATCTGGCCGGCCTGATCGAGCAGCTCCAACGCAAGCCGGGACCGGGATTGTTGTCCAAACTGATTCACGACGACGGCCCCGATGGCCCGATGCCGGCCCAGCAGGTGCTGTCCAATGCGAGGCTGCTGCTGATCGCCGGTCACGACTCGACGGTCAACACCATCACCAACTGTGTGATGACGCTGCTGCGCAACCCCGGGTCCTACGACCAGGTCCGCAGCCGACCGGAGCTGGTCCCCCGCGCGATCGAAGAGGTCCAGCGGCTGCAGGCGGCGGTGCAGTTCTTCCCCAGCCGCAGCGCCACCGCCGATATCGACATCGCCGGCACCGTCATCCCGAAAGGGGCGGCGGTGCACCTGGTCTACGCCGCCGCCAACCGCGACCCGAACCGCTTCGCCAACCCGAACCGCTTCGACCTCCAACGCCCCGACAACGAACACTTCGGCTGGGGCAGCGGCATCCACACCTGCCTGGGCGGCCCGCTCGCACGGCTGGAAGTCAACCTGGCGCTGGAAACCTTCCTACGCCGCGTCGCCACGCCCCGCCTGGTCGTCGACCCGCCACCGTATCGGCGAAGCCAAATCTTCCGCGGCCCACGACACCTGCTCATCGACTTCGACCACATCGCCGACTGAGCAGCCAAATGACCGCACCACGTTCAGGCGATGCCATCGACGGCATCGGCATGTTGGCATTACTGCTTGCAAGTCGGCCGACACCAGATCAGTCCCGCTGAACCAGGACTGCGGAACCGACCAAAGATGCGCCGCATAGGAGCCATTACAGCGCGTCGGTAGGCGCCGACGTCAGATGCCCGGTCGTCCGTAGAGGTTATTCGGATTCGGAACTCGAGGTGCTCCGCTCGCGAACGGGCTCTGTGGCGTCCTCATCTGCGGAAGATGCTGTGTAACAGCACATTCGGGATGGTAGGTTTCTGATCATGCTGGTCATCGGCACACACCTCGGGTTCAACGTCAATGGGGTCGAATTCAGATTCAACGTCTGAACCTCTGCGAGGAATTACGGCAGCGCGGGTATCGCTGCTGGTAGAGAATCTGCTGAGCCCTCATTCGGGGATCCGGGTGGGGGCTCGGCCGTTTCACTTGGGGCTGCGCGATGGCCGATGCTGTCAGCCGCGGTCAGCGGAGGAACAGAACATCCAGCTATCGATTCTGCTGCGCCGCCGACCGCGACGTCGTTACCGTTGGAGAGGTCCGTAGCTCCCTATCTGGAGGTGACCATGACTACCGCTCGCGACATCATGCACCCGGGCGCGCATTGGATGACCAGCACAGACACCGTTCAGCGCGCGGCGCAGGTGATGCGCCAACTAGGGGTTGGAGCCTTGCCGATCGGCGACAAGAACGAGCGCATGATCGGCATCATCACAGACCGCGACATCGTCGTGAAATGCACTGCCGACGGCCGTGATCCGGCGAAGATGTCTTGCGCCGAGCTGTGCGAGGGCACGCCACGGTGGATCGATGCCGATGCCGACGTGCAGGACGTACTGCACGAGATGGTGAGCCATCGAATCCGGCGACTGCCCGTCATCGAGAACAAGAGGATGGTCGGCATGATCAGCGAGGCAGATCTGGCCAGGCATCTGCCTGACAATCAACTCGCCGAATTTGCCGGACACATCTACTCGGCGGCCCCCGGGCAGCGCTGAAGAACGCCGACAAGTCAGTGTGGTCTCAACGGGTCGGCACACACGCGGACCCGTTGAGATCGCAGGTATCTTCGTGCGTTGCTGGGTGGTCGCACTGCCAGCGGTCGGTCAGCCGCCCCGAGCATTGATCCTTCGAGGGTCCGCGCCGGCCGGTCAGGTCCGCGCGGTATGCGGTATGTCCGGTGGGGTGCTCGGTTCGGGCTGGCGGGCATACGTTTCCCGGGGCGTGCGGCTGTTGGCGTTGCAGGCCAGACCAGGCGGGTCACCGCGGCGTGAAAGCTATGGCGGTTCGACGGCCACCCGACGCACCTTCGACACTGCCGAGTCGGAGTCGGCGGGATGGGCGGAGACATTCACCGAGCCCCCGCCGTTAGCTTATTTCTGCTGGTCAGCGGAATTGTCGTGGTTCGACGAAGATGGAGCCATGCGGACCGAGTATCACGCGAGTCTCGCTCGTCTCGCCACGCTGCTCGTTGCGATGAGTCTGCGTGATCGCGACGCGGTCGCGGCGGCGACGAACGCGTTGCTCGACGCCGACATCGAACAGGCCGAGCACGCTATCGACGTGTGCGCGGAGGTCGAGACCATGCGTGATCACTGCGAACAGGCCGCGGTCGATCTGCTGGCCCGGCAAGCACCGGTCGCCAGTGAATTGCGCCAGGTCGTGACTGCCCTGCAGCTCGTCGGCGACCTCGCCCGCATGGGTACCCTGGCGAGCCACATCGCCAGGACCGCCCGACGCCGGCACCCCGGCCATGCCGTCCCGGACTCGGTTCGCCCCATTGTTGTGAACATGGGTGCGGCCGCGGTCGCCATAGTCACCAGCGCCGCAGCGGTTTTGGAGTCCCGCGATCCGGAAGACGCCGCACGACTCGATCAGCAAGACGACGTGATGGACGAACTGCACCGCGAACTGTTCACTACGGTGCGCGGTCCGGACTGGAGCGACGGAGTCACTGCCGCTGTCGATCTCGCTCTGCTCGCCCACTACTACGAGCGGTTCGCCGATCACGCCGTGCAAGTCGGACGCCGCACGATCTTCCTCGCCACCGGCGAAAACCCACAGACCTGGCTCGCCGATCGGCAATCACTCGACACCTGACCGCGCGCGAGACCTCGGACACGGAATGCTTGTCCGACACCGCACAATTGTCAGAAGAGGATGTCCTGGGCATCGGTCTCGCTGCCGGCCGTGCCCACTCCGGCCGATACCGCACGGGATGCGGCATTATCGTGCGCTCTCCCTGCGAACTCATGCAGAACTGTCATGACCTTAGTTGGTCCTATCCGCCTATGCGATTTGCTATAGAATTGCTGGTTTGGGTGCGGGTCTGATCGGAGGCGGTTCGCATCCGTCGAGTCATGGGGTGCGGGCAGTGTCGTGGCCCGGTGGTGGCCAGGAGAACTTCGAGACGAAGGCGGCTCGATGACGGACTTCGACTATTGCGTAATCGGTGGCGGATTCGCGGGATTGACGGCTGCGTTGCGGCTGAAGCAGGCGGAGCGATCGGTGGCGGTGCTGGAAGCCCGCGACCGGCTCGGCGGGCGCACCTTCACCGAGGTGCGCGCGGACGGTTGCTGGATCGACCGCGGTGGTGCCTGGATAGGGCCGGGACAGGACCGCATCCAGGCTTTGATGAACGAGTTCGGGGTACGAAGTTACCGGCAGTACACCGACGGTGAGGCCATGATGGTCGTCGACGGCAAGCAGTACCGCTACAGCGGCACGATCCCGTGGTCGATGAGCCCTTGGGCGTCGATGAATCTCGGCGCGAGCTTCGTCGAGCTGGGGCACCTGTGCAAGTCGATCCCGCTGGAGGCGCCGTGGGAGGCGAAGAAGGCCGACAAGTGGGATTCCATGAGCCTGGCGCAATGGCTGGATCGCACCGTCTGGTCCAAGCCCGCCCATGATCTGCTCGAGACCGCCATCGCGGGCAGTTACACCTCGGCCGCCTCGGAAGTGTCGATGCTCTTCGCGCTGTATCAGATGGCATCGGGAGGTGGGCCCAACTTCGTATTCGGCGTCAAGGGCGGCGCCCAGGACTCTCGGCCGGTCGGGGGCATGGGTGCGATCTACCGGCCGATGGCGGCCGAGCTCGGCGACTCGATTCACCTGTCGCAGCCGGTGCACAGTATCGAGCAGGACGCCGCCGGGGTCAGGGTGCACGCGGATGGATGGACGGTGCGCGCACGTCGGGCGATCGTGGCCGTCCCCCTGGCGATCGCCGGTCAGATCCGGTACGAGCCGATGTTGCCGGTCGATCGCTCGCTACTGCATCAGCGGGTGCCCAGTGGCTCGGTCGTCAAGATTTCCGTCGTGTACGACGAGCCGTTCTGGCGGCGCGACGGGTTGTCGGGTCAGTCCGCCGCGCCGGGATCGCCGGCCACCGTCACCATCGACGGCTGCACCGACACCGGGCGGCCCGGGATCCTGTGCGTCATTTCCGAAGGGCCCATCGCACGGCAGATCGGTCGACTCGATCCTCCCGAACGCAGGACAGCGATACTCCACGAATTGGTCACGCGATTCGGCGAAAAAGCCGGTTTCCCGGTCGACTACATCGAGCAGGACTGGAGTGCCGAGCGCTATTCCGGCGGCGGGATGCTCAGTCACACGCCGACCGGTGTGCTCACCCAGTTCGGCCGGACGCTGCGCGAACCGTGCGGCCGTATCCACTGGGCCGGAACCGAGAGCTCGGCCGTTATGTGCGGTTGGGTCGACGGAGCCATTCGCTCGGGTGAACGCGCCGCGAGCGAAGTGCTGCAGCACGAACTCGCCGCGGTCTGAGGCCGGCCGATGGGCCTCGGGCCGGGCTTCCAGCGGTTCGCGGCAGCCTCCCCACGCCACACACCAGCAGGTCAGCAGCTCGCTACGGGCGCGCTACCCCGTTCCTGGATAGCCTCGTGGAATGGTGCAGAGCAAGGCAGTCGACGTCGATGGCTATCTGACCGAGATCCCTGAGGAACGCAGGGGCGCGCTGGCCGAGTTGCGGCGGCTGTGCCGAAAAGAGCTGGTGGGCTTCGACGAGGTCATGGCGTACGGGATGCCCGCATACGAGCGGGACGGTGCCGCCGAGATCGCGTTTGCCAGCCAGAAGCAGTACATCTCTTTCTATCTCATGCGCAGTGACGTCCGTGAGGCGTTCGGGGAACAGCTGGCCGGGCAGGACATGGGCAAGGGCTGCCTGCGGTTCCGCAGGCCGGAGAACATCGACTTCGACCTGCTGCGAGATCTGCTCCAGGCAACCGCGGCCCGGCCCGGCCCGATCTGTTGACCAGGCCGTGCCCGGGCCGCCATACCGCCGTTGGTGATTTGGCTGAAGATATTGTGTAGCAGGGTGTTTCGCTGACCGATCGGCGCGCGTGCGGTCTGGACGAGCGGCCTGCGACGCACGCTCGTGGGTGGCGGTCGAGCGGGTCGAATTCCGCTTCAACGTCTGAGCGGCGTCAGGTATGTGCCCGCCTGGGTGTTGCTGTTCGTCCCGTAAGCGGGTCAGGAGAGCCAGTCGGAGTAGTGGGTGGGGGCGAGGTGGGCGTTTTTATCGGTGAGGACGTCGCCTTTGACTTGGGCGAACATGCCGGCGGTGGGGTCGGTGACCACGGTTCGGCCGTCGCCTTTGCGGGCCAGGGTGATTCGGCCCAGTTCGTCGAGGGGGAAGATGTCGGGGCCGGCTATGTGGCGGGCGCCGTTCAGCGGGGCGCCGGTCGCGACTTCTGCTACCGCGGCGGCGACGTCCTTCGCGGCGATCGGCTGGATCGGTGTCGTTGGCAGTCGGACGGTGTCACCGTCGGTGGTCCACGACAGCACGGCGTCGATGAACTCCATGAACTGTGTCGCCCGGACGATGGAGTAGGGGATCGACCCGGCCGCCAGGATGTTCTCCTGCAGCACTTTTGCCCGGTAGTAGTCCAGATCCTGCGCCTGGTCCGCACCGATGATCGACAGGATGACGAAATGGCCCACGCCCTGGCTGCGGGCAGCGGTCAGGAGGTTGTCCATGGAGGTCTGGAAGAACGCCGGGGAGGCCTCGTCGAAGGTCGGGGAATTGGTCAAGTTGACGACGACGTCGGCGCCGGCCAGGGCTTCGTTCAATCCGTCGCCGCTGATCACATCGACACCGGTGGAATGCGAGTGCGGTATCGCCTGGTGTCCGGCAGCGTTCAGATCCTCGACGACCTGCGATCCGATCAGTCCGGTGCCGCCGATGACTGCGATTTTCATGAGGTGTCCTTCCGGGTGGTGTATCGACCTGCCTGGTTCCGTGAAACCTGTTGTGGTTCCGTCGAATACGTCTCAGCGCCGCCGCTTCCGGCTGCTAGGTGGTGCGGTAGAAGTCGGCCGCGGTGACGGTGACTGGCACCCCGAGTTCGGTGGCTACCGCAGTGATCGCGGTATCGCCGACGGCGAGGTCGGCGTGGCCGTCGGTGGTGAAATACGGTGCGATGAAGGTCTTGTAGTGGGCTCGGACTTCGTCCGCGGTGTGCCGGCCGAGGAAGGTTCGCAGATGGCGCACCGCGGTATCGGTGTCGTCGTGGATCACCTGCAGCGCACGCCGGTGGGCTCGTACGACGGCCTGGACCGCGGGAGCGTCGGGACTGAGGTAGGTCGGATCGACGGCTACACCGACGGTGGGGATCTGGAAGAGGTCGCCGACCCAGGCCACTACCTGCCAGCCCTCCACTGCGGCAACCGCTTCGGGTGCCATGGTGCTGCCGACGACCGCGGCATCGATCGTGCCGTCGTGCAGCATGCGCAGGTCCATCCCGTAGTCGCCGGGCGCGCGGGCGATCGGGTGGATGTCGTGGTCCGGGTCCAGACCGACCCGACGTAACGCGATCCTCGCAAAGCATCCGGGCGCGGTGTGGGGCGCGTGTACCGCGACCCGTCTGCCGGACAGGCCGGCCGGCGAGGTCATGCCGGAGCGGGCCAGGAACCAGAACAGTGGCCGGTGGGTGTTGACGGTCAGCGCGACCCAGGGAATTCCATTGGTCAACCGGGACAGCAGGGCCCGGCCGAGCCCGATGGTGGCGCACCGGCGTAGTCGTTCCTCATCCCAGGTGCAGCCGTCGCGCAGGGCGACGTGGACGCCTTCGTCGGCGTAAAAGTCCTGTTGGTCGGCGATATAGGCAACCAGTTCCTCGTGAAATCCCCGACCGACGTAGGCGAGATCGATCGTGTCCATGAGCGTTCTTCCCTCGTCAGTACATGGCCATGCCGCCGTTCACCGCGGCGGTGGTGCCGGTCATGAAGGAGTTGTCCTCGCTGGCGTAGAACGCGACCGCCTGGGCGACGTCCCCGGTCAGGGCCAGGCGGCCGAGCGGTGTCGCGGCCACCTGCCGCCGTCTGATCTCGTCGTCGAGCACGCCCGCGATGCGGGTGTCCTCCACCGGGCCGGGCTCCACGACGTTGACCGTGATGGCCCACGGCCCGAGCTCCTGGGCGAGGTAACGAGCGAACTGCGCGAGTGCGGCTTTGGCGGTGCCCAGCGCGATCATGCCCGCTCGGGGCCGGCGGCTGAGCCCGGTGCCGATGTAGATGATGCGCCCCCAGCCCTGGGCGGTCATGGCCGGCAGGACGGCCTTGGTAACCGTGAACGCCGCACGCATTTCGTCATCGAGCTTGCCGCCCAGTTCTTTCCACGTCATGTCCTGGAACGACTTGATCGCATACGGGGTGAGCGCGTTGTGCACGAGCACGTCGACGCCACCCCACTGCTTCTGCACCCGTTCGATCAGGTTCTCGACCGCGGCGGACTCACGGACATCGGCCTGTACAGCCAGCGCGTGGCCGCCTGCCTCCCCGATCCCGGCCACGACCTCCCCGGCCGCTGCCTCGCTGTGCAGGTAGTTGACCACCACGCGCATTCCTCGCGCCGCCAGCAGACGCGCGGTGGCCGCGCCGATTCCGCTGCTGGCCCCCGTCACCAATGCCACTCGCCCCGTACCTGTGATCATGGTGCGACCTCCGTGTGATCCGCTCCGTTGAGCACGATGTCGATGTGACCCGCGGCAAATCGGTGGCGGTGCGGTCGAGTTCGTGTGATAGCCGTGAGGCGAGCAGACGCTCCAGCCTGCCGCGGGTAGATCACCGGGCTGCGTTCCACGGTCATGAACGGTCGATCCAGTTTCGGAATGCCACCCGGTTCGGATCCGACTGGGCCCGCTGTGCATCGGTCGCAGTTGAAAGGGTTGTGCGACAGTAATTTCGGAGACGGGCGAGATATCGCCGCGTCCGAGCGAGCGGCCCACCGCGCGGTGCGCGGTTGGGCCGCAACCTCGCTCTGCGCGTCAGATACAGATGTTGAAGGTGAAGAAGCCCAGCGGGACGCCGAAGCAGAACGTGACCGACCCGACGGTGTCGGTGACCGGCACGGGTGTGGGCGGAGCGGCCGA
Source organism: Nocardia sp. NPDC004711 (assembly GCF_053601595.1). NCBI lineage: Bacteria > Bacillati > Actinomycetota > Actinomycetes > Mycobacteriales > Nocardiaceae > Nocardia > Nocardia sp. NPDC004711. Next base: position 19,450 of record NZ_JBSGCB010000089.1, read on the forward strand.
TGCGGTAGGAGCGGCCAGCCCGGCGAGCGACATGGCGATGCCGGTCGCGGCGATTATCGAGGCAATTTTGGTCTTCATTTTGGGCTCCGTTCCTTGGATGAGCGATGGCGGTTCAGACCCCGACCCGGAACAGCTGCCTAATCGATCTTCCGCCGATGATCTCCCGGCGACAAGCCCCCGGCCTACACTGCTAAACGCCAGTTCGGCTTGTGTTTGTGGAGGTTCGGTGACAGATGGTGAGGTTCGGCGGCGGCCGGGCGGCAGATCCGCCCGGGTGCGCGAGGCCGTGCTCGAGGCGGCGTTGAATGTGCTGGCGGACAAGGGGGTTGGCGAGTTCGCGGTGTCGGATGTGGTCGCGTCGTCGGGGGTGCACGAGACGACGATCTATCGGCGTTGGGGCAGCCGGGACGAGCTGATCATCGACACCCTGCTCAGCTACAGCGAGCAGCGGATACCGGTGCCCGATACCGGGGCGATCCGGACCGACCTCTACGTACTGCTCGACGCCGTCGCGGCCTACCTCGGCACGCCGCACGGCCGAGCGCTCAATCAGGCGCTGTCGTTCGGCGGTGGCGAACCGCGGTGGGCGCGCGTGCGGGAGGCGTTCTGGACCACGCGGCTCGAACTGACCAGGCCGATCGTCGAGCGCGGCGTCGACCGCGGCGAGCTGCCCGCCGGGACCGACCCGCGGCTGCTGCTCGAAACCTTGATCGCGCCACTGCAATTCCGCACGCTGGTCACCCGGGAACCGATCGATCCGCAGCTGTGCGTCCGCCTCGTCGACCTGCTGCTCGACGGCGCGATTGCCGGTCCGCGGCCGTGATCACCGCATCGGCGCCGATCCGGCCGCGACCGGGCCCGCCGCGATCATCCAATTGCTGAACTCCGTGGCCAGGTGCCACTGGTGTTCGCGAATCAGCCGGGCGGGGAGCACCCCCGGGAACTGCACGGTCAGCAGGGCCTCCATCCCGCCGTCCCGATCCCGGAATTGATGGCGCACCCCACCGATGATCAGGCCGTCGTCGAGTACCGCGTGCCCCGCGATCTGGATCGGATAGCCGGGGTCGGGCGGAATGGTGAGCGCGTCCGTCGAGGTGTAATCGACGAGGAATCTGGTGACCGTCGGTGAGCCACCGGTGGTTTCGACGACTTCCTGCCGGCCATCGGGCAAGCCACGCAGCAGGTAATGATCCGGGCATGCGTCGACCATGTCGGCCTCGGCATTGCTCGCGGTCAGAGCGTCGAACCAGGCCGCGAACGGTGCGGCGGAGTAGTTCGGCACTTCGACCCGGACGGCACTGTGCCTGGTCCGGCCCCGGCTCGCCGCGACGCCGATCCGGGCGGCTCGCTCGGAGAACGCCAGCTCCCGCCCGAGCATGGCGTAGATCCCCGCGTGCCCCAGTCGCATCTTCAGGGTTGTGAGCGCTGCCCGCTGCCGGTCGAGTGTCGCGTGCCGTAGGTCGGCGGCGGTGTGCGCGGGCGTGAGTTCGGCGAATGCCCGCGGCCCGAGCCGGGTCTCGAATTTCGCGAGCACAGCGCGGGTGCGGCGTGACTCCCATGCCAGCACCCGGTCGCGGGACACCCTTTCGCCGCCGATGACCACCCGGATCTCGAGGTGATCCGCCGTGTTCCGCCGTTCCTCCGCGCCCGCCATGCCGCCTCCCTAAAGCCAGTTCAACTAGCGTTAAGCATGGGTGGAGTGTCTGCTAAAAGCAAGAGGTACCCGCGTTTGTGGCCGCGACCCACCTCCCAGCGGTCTTCGAACCCCTCCGGTGGCACTGAAGTGGTTGTGTGGCAAGGTGTTCGGGTGGTCGAATCGCTCAGCGAGCGGGATATGGAAAATCTGCTGACGGCTGTCGGCATTGCGCGGCGGTCGCGTGAGCACGGCAATCATCCATTCGGGGCGGTGCTGGCCGAGCCCGGGGGAAGGGTGTTGCTGGAGGCGGAGAACACGGTGATCACCGCGCGTGATGCGACGGGACATGCGGAAACGAATCTGGTGCGGCTGGCGAGCGCCGCCTATGACGCCGAGTTTCTGCGTGGCTGCACGCTTTACACCAGTACCGAACCCTGCGCAATGTGCGCGGGGGCGATCTACTGGGGAAATATCGGGCGGGTGGTTTATGCACTCGGCGAGGACCAGCTCTTGGCCCTGACCGGTGCGGATCCCGAGAACCCGACCATGTCGCTGCCCTGTCGTGCGGTATTCGCCGCCGGTCAGCGCGCACTGCCGGTCATCGGCCCGATCGAGGTCGCGGAGGCAAGGGCGGTACACGACGGTTTCTGGCGGGGAAGACCGGCGTAGTAATACCTTCCACCGCATAGGTATTCGCATTTCCTGGCAGCCCGAAAGGGGATCGCCGGCAGGTAGCGGATGGCCGTGCCGGAAAGGCTGTAAGACACCTGTGAAATAACCCGCGCGACGCGCGGTAGAGCGCATGAAATTTACATGCCGCCTGCAGCGTGGTGCGCTGGTGTTCCGCTATCGTTCATCCCACTATCCGATGCTGCTACTGGCGCGCCAGGGCTGGTTCGTCGATTCCGGAGTGTGTGGCCGGGGCGGCCATTGCCTGGGGCGAGCCCCCGACCCCTTCCGAAAGATCGAGGGAACGTGCCCGTACCCGTAACTCTGACCGGCCGTCTGGTACGGCTGGAACCCCTTGCGCCGCAGCATGCCTCGGGGCTCGCGGAGGCTGCTGCGGGGAACCGTGATGAGTATGCGTTCACGCCTGTCCCACACGGTGCGGACGAGGCGCTGGAATACGTCGCGCAGGCCCTTTCCGGGCATGCCGCGGGCACCTCGCTGGCCTTCGCCATCATCGCCGTGGCCAGTGGACGGGTACTGGGCTCGACCCGGTTCACCCGTTTCGACTACTGGCAGGGCCCGGTGGTGTGGCCGCTGGTGCACGGCATGCCGAGCGGAGATCCCCTGCTCGCGGTGCCCGATGCCGCCGAGATCGGCAATACCTGGCTGTCCCCGCAGGCGCGCGGCGCGGGTATCAATCTGGAGTCCAAGCTGCTGTTGCTGCAGCACGCGTTCGAGGTGTGGCGGGTGCGGCGGATCGCCATGCGCGCCGATGTTCGAAATCTCCGGTCCCGCTTGGCGATCGAGCGTCTCGGCGCCACCAGCGACGGGGTGCGCCGGGCGCACTCGCGCGGGCTGGACGGCGAGGTGCGCAGCACCGCCTTCTACTCCATCCTGGACGAGGAGTGGCCGACTGTCCGGGTCACCATCGAGGGCCAGCTGGCGGCGCTGCCGGCCCGAGAGGGCGCGCGCAGCCGTCTGGTGGGCGCGTAACCGGGCCGTACGGCAGCCGGGTGACCGATCAGATCGACCGTCAGACCGGTCGGTCTGGTCGGTGTCCGGCGACTATAATTCCGGATGTTGCACCGGTCGGGCGTCGAGGAGAGATCTGTCCGAGTCTGGTAACTCGGCGAGCCGGCACGATTCGGATGACGAAGCCAGCAACCCCTCCCGCGTAAGGAGTGGCGCATGACCAACCCCATGCGCACCAAGGTCTGCCTCTGCGACAGTCTGTCCGGATCCCCCGTGCTCAGCCTCTTCCTCGTCCCCGAACACCGCGTGCCCGGCGGCAGCATCCTGCACCTGGTGGAGCAGGCCCCGTTGTCCGCGAGGTCGATTCCGCGCCCCAACCCGCATCTCATCGAGTGGCTGCAGGAGCACGGCTCGCCCGCCATCCGCACCCGCTTCCTCGCCTTCGCGGCCGGGCAGCACGACCCGCACGATGTGCACGCGGTGCTGCACGATCACTTCATCGTCGACCCCGGCCCCATCGGGCTGGACATGGACGATCCGGACGAGATGACCCGGCTCGCACTGCTCCCCGAGCACTGGCTCGGCCCGCGGCGCATCGACGACTTCCACGACCTGGCCGTGCGCAGCACCATGCTCGCGGTCTATCGGCACTTCGGTGTGGACCGGCGCATACCGCTCATGTATCACGGCTATGCCGAACCCGAGGACGGCTGGTTCGAGGTCCCCGCCGCCGAGGCCTGACCGACCTAGGTTCTGTCTCGAAGTTTTGAGGGCGGGCCTGTGGCTCGCCCTCAACTGTGTCGCAGCCACTGGTTGATGACAGCGATATGGATCGTGGCC
>NZ_JBSGCB010000090.1:0-17170 GCF_053601595.1 Nocardia sp. NPDC004711
CGACCCATCGACATCACCCCAAAGGACGGAGACCGTTCAGGCGCAACGGAAGTCGCCTGAAACAACGTCATCCACAGGATTTGACAATATCTCTCAGCGTGTGACTCCTCGAGCAAAGGAGATTGACCATGTCTGTGCCGCTGCCTAACCCCCCAGCTTCTGAGCGCCTCGACCACGCCACCTTCAACGAACAGTTGCAGGCATGCGGAATCCGTGACCTTGGCAGCGTCCCCGAGGTGGATGTAACCCGCAGCCCCTACAAGGAGCGGCTGGCGCATCGCATGAGCCCCGTCAGTCACCCGGTTATCGCCAAGATCGCCCGCCAGTGGTACACGTTCAGCGACGTCCACCAGGTCAGCAGGAACGTTGTCTACAACCCGGGGCCGGGCGATGCCACCTACGGTATGAGCTGGGAGGACCGGACCTCCGTCACTCACAGCGTGGAACTGTCGGCCACGGTCACCGCCGGAATCGAAGGCATCGCTTCGGTGTCCATGACCGCCACCATGGGAACCTCCTGGACGAGCGAGCACGCCGAAGGTGAGAACGTCCAGGTCCAGATCCTGCCAGGCTACTTCGGCTGGATCGACCGCGGAACGCTCATCAACAACATCGAGGGCGAGTTCATCTGGACTGGCGGCAATTTGACCGAATTCTACGGGAGTTATAGGTTCCATCCCTTCATAGGGGACGAGAGGCAGCCGTTCCGCTGGAAGGGCGTCCTGACGGGGCCGGGCCAGGTCGCCAGCATGACCGGTGTCCTGATCACCTCCCAGCAGAAAGCAGACAGCGACGCCGTTCAGGGCATCGGCAACATCCCCACGCTGCAGCAGCGGGACGGCCTGTCCGTCATCCCCGAAATCAGCCACTACGCGCTGGCCGACGGGAACACCGTGACACACACGGTCCTCGAAGGCTGATCCCTCGCGACTGCGTCGGCCCGGCCAGCTGGGCCGACGCACTCGCCCGGCAACCACCCAGGGTGTGCACGCCTACGTGCACCTGGGCTCGCGTGGTCCAGATCTAAATGTGGAGATGTAAGCATCTATGCATGAGACCTGGGCAAGGTCGGTCAGGATTCGTTCCTACGGAGCCGACAACTGACACGACTTCGCCCAGGTCTCGGCCCCGTGCACGTGCGGTCGACGCTCTGTCACGTCTAGGTCGAATCTGATTGCGGCTCAACGCAATCAGCTATCGGTACTCTGTCCCGCATGCCTTTCATCGTGAATCTCACCCATCAGGACCGGCGCATAGATCTGCGCTTCGATAGCGGAGAGTTCGACTTTCTCGAAGGCGGAGTGCTCAAGGTGCAGGTCTCCGATGATGAGGTTCGGTACTTCGCTCCTGGTTTCTGGACCGAGGTGCGTCACGCGCGCGAACTTTGAGACGTGTCAGCCGCCGATAACATTCCCTTATCGGCTGCCAGAATCGGGGCTTTTCGGGCACGGAAACGACCGTGCCCGAACGACTTTCAGCTGGCCTTTGCGATGTCCGCGCGACGCGGCCTCAGCAGCACCGAGACTGAACCGATGGAGATGCCCATCTCTTCGGCGATCTGCTTGTACTTCATTCCAGCGGCGCGGAGCTCTTGCGCGCGAGCCTGTTTCGCCTGAGCACGCGCCTCGAAGTCTTCCCGCGGTTCGGCGATCATCCGTTGAATCGTCCGGCTTGAGGCGCCGAATTCCTCGGCCAGCTCTCGGGCGGTCTTTGCACGTCGGACCGGGTTCCGAGCACCCATGATGGTTACCCCTCCTCCAAAGCCGCGGCAACAATGGCACTCATATCGTATTTCGTCGCCCGCCTACGAGCTGCTTCCCGCTTCGCTTCACTGCGCACCGAGCCACCTTTACGAGCACGCTCCACCAGCTCCTCAGCGGTCAGCTTCTGGGCAGCGGCAATTCCACCTCTACGGCCACGTCGGGCGAGTTCTTCCGATCCGGCCAGCTCGGCGTTCCGCTTCGCCCGTCGTGACTGTTCTTCGCTGAAGGTCCTTTGGATATTGAGCCAGGTCCAGCGGGCAACCGACCGGGAGAGCTGGTTCGTCTCACCCGGGAGCATTGGGCCCTTGCTGTAGGCCGGGCCAATCGTGTCCATGTTGCGGTCCCAGCAGTGGTCCGCGCTGATTCGCAGCCAGTCCTTGTAATGCTGGTAGTCGCGAACGCGCCGGTAGGCCCATTTTCGGTGCAACTCGAACAGATCGACGTTCCGTCCGACATCGGTTGTCTCGAGCTTCTTGCGCCGCTCCAGGGGTGTATTGAACTTCGGCAGTGCCCCAAGAGTGTCGAGCGGACCCGCCAGGTCACGCAGGCCGTACACGGCATACTCCGGGCCGTTGAAGGTCAGGTGGGCCTGATGCATAGGGTTCTTCGTCATCCGCAGCCCGTATGCCGGATCGCCCGCCAATACGTCGTTCAGGGCAGCCTCGATGCGGGCCAGCAGGTTCACCGGTGCGCGCCGCGCCACATTCGTCAGCGTCACCGGCTCCGCCAGGGCGTACACGATGTGACCATCGTTAGTGATCGGGTTCAAGGCGATATACGACGGCGGTGGCAGGCCGGCCAAGCCCACTACCTCATCGGCACACCCACCGTCGTGATCGGTGATGATCAGACTGCGCAAGGCGCTCGGGTTCGCTTCCAGGTACGGCATCGCCAGAGCCCGTTCCCGCGAAGTGCGATAGTACGGGCCGTGTTTGTCCTTGGCTGCGTATGGACGCCGAGGAAGCCAGTGCTGTTCGAAGTCGAACAGCGTCATGTCCGAGTCGAGAACCGACTCGTCGGCGTCCAGCTGCATGGTCAAGGAGTCTGCCCCACTTCTCTTCGAATGATGCGGTACGACACGAAAACCTTTCCCCCTAATCCGGTGGTTCGGGGGTCCGGGGGTCACTCAAGGGAACTTCACCGTGATTCATGCTTTAATGCGCATACCACTACTAACGCATGTAACCACGTTCGCCGAGTAGGGCTGTTGTGCCGGCGGCGGGCGGGACCAGTCACGTTCTGCTGACGCATACTCCAAGGAGCCGTCTGAAACCCTGTCTCCCGCTCTTACCTCGTGACTCGGCCGGGCTTGAGTACGGATCCTAGAAGGGCCAGTAGGACCGACCGAGTAACTCGGCTTCGGTCGGGAGCCTCAAGTCCGGCTTTTGCAGAAGCTCTCGGAGCGCGAGGATGCGGTCGCGAATCAGTCGGACCCGGTCGGATCGGTCGATCGCATACTGTCCACCGTTGGTGAGCTGATCAGCGTGTTTGCGATAGTGGAGACCGACCGCGGATATGAACCACCCGTCGACGACCGTCGAGACCGCGAGCAGCATCCCGGTGTCTTCTGCGGTGGGCAATGCCATCCATCCGCCCAGCGCGAGTAGCAGGCCGCGTCGGATGCAGATGGTTGTGGGATGGATGTTCAGGCGGTAGCCGAACATCAGCCAGAAGGCGGCGGTGCTGCCTCGTTCGATCCGACCTTCGGGTGGGTCGGTGTCGAAGCCGACCAGCTCACCGTCCAACATCAGATCCAAAGCGCGACACGTGGTCCAGCCGATATCGGGGTGTGAAGTCAACACCGCGATGCTGTCGGCCAGCGCATTTGGCGTCAGGATGTCGTCGGAGTCCAGATTCCGGATGAGCTCGCCTGACGATCGTTCGAGTGCAAGGTTGCGGGCAACGCCCGGGCCGCCATGCGGGCCTACTCCCACCTTGACCCGAGGATCCGCAAGTGCAGCAGCGGGCAGTGCGACGTCATCGCCATCACCCTGGACAACCCACTCCCACTCCCACTCGGCAGGCATTTCCTGACCCAGAAGAGAGGCGTACGCGGCTTCGAGGTGGTCGGCCTGCGAGCGATAGCACGGCGTGAGGACAGAGATCAGCATGTTGGTTCCCCCAATTTGAATCTTGCCGTATAGACCAGCTGATCAGCGACGATGACGCTGGTGCTGGTTTCGGCGGCGGTGTCTGTCGGATCGAAAATCGTGCGCCGGCGCACCATCACCGGGAGCGCCTTCGGCATCGCGAGCTCGGCAGCCTCTTCCGGAGTTGGGAGCCTGGACACGATCGTCATGTCGACCGTGTCCGGCTCGACTTTTGCGTCTCGAAGCCAGCTCTCGGTCGACTTTCCGACGACCTCATCCGTCTCACTTTGCAGGCCGGCGGCCTCCGCTATCCGCTTCGGCATGCGAGACCGCATGACCTGGTGCGGCGTGCCGCGCACGACGTACAGGAACGTCCTGACCAGTAGCTCCTCATCACCGAAGAGTTCGGCGAACTCTCCGGTCGGCGATTCGGCCCCGTAGGACACCAGGACTTCCAGCTCACCCTCGGCGAGGTCGCTGATCTCTTCGAAGGTGCGATCCTTCCGTGGCTGTAAGGCCGCGAAATGCTGGTCGATCGGGCGCGCAAGTTGGACACGTCCCCGGACCCGGACGCCGCGTCGCGGTGCCGATGGATCTGAGATGAGCAAGCCTTCGCTGGTCAGCACCGAAATGGCGCGGACGACGGGAGCCTGACTCGGGGTGTCGTAGTGCTCCATGAGTTCTCGGGCCGACGAGATTCGTTCGCCAGCGTCCCACTCTCCTGCCTGGACACGGCGGCGTAGGTCATCGGCTATGTCTCGCCAGATGGCCGGAGGCGGCATCGTCATCACCTTTTCTCGGTTTGTTGTTCAATAAACATTGACTTCCGAGCCTTTGTTGTTCAACAATGATCGCACAGGTTTTGTTGAACAACAAACGGCAGGGGGTGGTTTCCGGTGAGGTCCAGCATCTTCCTCATCACCGCCATATCCGCAGCGTTTGCGCTGCTCATTGCACCCAATCTCGTTCTCTCGGCCGTCATCTTGGCGGCCGTCGTCGTGTTCGGCTTCCGGTGGATCACGCGTCGTCGCGCCCGTGGGGTGTGGCGATGATCGGCCCGGTGGTCCGTACGGACGCGGCGGTGCTGCGGGGGATCGGCTACGGCCTGTCTCTGCTTCCGGCGTCGATTCGGCTGGTTCTGCTGGCCGTCGCGCTGTTGGTCGCGATGGCCGGATGCACGGCCGCGTGGATCGATCAGCAGTCCTACACGCCGTCACCGAATGTGTGCCGCGCCGATGAGGTCGGCCGCCGCGCGGATTGCGTTCCGGCGCAGCAGCTTGCGCGTACTCAGCAGGCGGGAGTCGTGCGGTGATCGGCCCGAAGGACGCGCGGACGCGGGATCTTCCGGATCCGGACGGCGAGAAGTACGGGATCCCCACCTACTACTGGGGCACCGCTCCGGCCGGGCTCGGTGAAACCGTTCGCCAGTTGGAGAAGCACGAGCCGCCGCTGCGCCCCCGCGACAGGAAAGACATTGTCGCGCAGGTGATCCGGCCGCGTGGCGGCGGGCGCGAACCGTTGGCCGCTTACCTGTACCGCGTCGAGGACGCAGTCGCGAAGCGCCCGGCCACGCCCGCCGAGCTGGAGGCGCTGGCCCGAGGTCATCGCACTCAGTCCGAAGCGGCGATGGAGCGGCGCGGGATCGACCCGACGCCTGAGCCTCTCGATCCGCCCGACGCTCCGGACATGGAGTGGGGAGGTTTCGACCGATGACCTCGAAATCCCGTGTGACCGGCCGGAATCCGCACAAAGCGTCGGGCACACCAGCGGTGGATGTACCCCGTTCGGAGCGGCGTGTGGCTGGCATACCTGAGGAGTCGGTTTTGACGCCGATCACCGAGTTGCCGCATCTGGCCGAGGCCGCGAAGCGCTCGGGACGCACCGATCGCCAGATCTGGGTGGACCGCCCCGAGCCGCAGCAGCTCAAGACCCCCAACCGAGTACCCGGGCAGTGGCTGCTGTCCGGGGAGCGACTGACCGCAGTACCCGAACTCCCGGCGGCGCCCGAAATCCCCAGCGGCGCACCGGACATGGAATGGGGAGGTTTCGACCGATGACCACCTTCGATGTACGCCCAGCCGGACCTGCGGCGGATCTGTCCGCCGACCGGACCGGCGCGCTCGTGGCCGAAGTTCAGCGGCTGACCGAAGCCCTGGCGGCCAAGGACCAGGAGCTGACCGTCATGGCCCGGCTGCTGGACGACGCGTTGGACCGCGAGTCCATGCACGTGTACGCCCCGGACCTGGAATGCCTGACCACGGCCGCGGAGCTGGAGCGGCGTGGCACCCCGCGCGCCACTCACCTCGCGGTGGCCGGGCAGACCGGTCCCGGCAAGTCCGGGCTGATGCGCCGCGCGATGGCGCAGGCATTCGGCCAGCAGCACACCCTGCCCGCCCCGGCCGTCGAGGCCCCGGACATGGAGTGGGGAGGTTTCGACCGATGAGTGTCCGATTGGGTCCCCGCGACATGTGGGCGCTGCTGTGGCTGTCCCAGATGGGCGGCGCACCAATGGATGTGGTGGCGCTGCTGTTGGGCACCAGCGAAACCAACGCGTATCGAGTGATCTCGCGGTGGCGGAACAGCGGAAAGCTGATCGAGGAGGCCGTGCGCCCGGTCCCGGGCCGGTCCTGGGTGGTCCCGAACGCGGCGACCGCGTCGATGCTGCTCGGGTTCACGGTGCCCAAGTGGATGCCGACCCCGATGTACGCCGCCCACGACACCATGGTGGCCCGGGTGCGGCTGAAGCTGGTCGGCACCGAGTTCGAGGATTCCTGGGTCTCGGAGCGAGTACTGCGGCACCGCAACGGTTTCCGCACCCGCGCGGGCGAGACACAGCCGCACCTGCACGACGGTCAGTACACCGATGCGCAGGGCCGACTGATCGCCGTGGAGGTCGAGCTGACCCGCAAGGGATCGTCCGCCGCCCGGGAAACGATGCAGGCCGCCTACGACGCGGCCAAGGCCGCCGGCGCTGACTCGCTCGTCTACTACTGCGCCGACGCGGACGTGCGTTCGCGGGTGGTCGCCGCCGCCGGCGCTCTCACTCCTGTTCCCGATGGGCCGGAAGTCCGGGCCCAGGACCTGACCACATTGTTCGATTCGCAGGCCATTCCGTTCCGTCGGGGCCTTTCCGCTGCCGGAGGTGCAGCATCATGACCGAAAACCCGCTGTTCACCGACCGTCCGGCCGATTGCGCGGCGCTGATCGACTTCCGCGCCGAATGCTCGGCCCCGGCCCCGATCGCGGCCCCGGCTCCGGCAGGGTCGGAGTGCACTCCGGTGTTCACCGACCACGATTGCCCGACCGTGCTCGCGCAGGTCGATCCGACTGCGGGACACCCGATTCCGCAGATCACTCCGCAGGCTCCGCCGATTCCGGGTGCCGAGCATCTGCCGCATCTGCCGAGCCTGCCGAGTCTGTCCCTGCACGATGTCACCGCCGGTCTCGAAGTGGCCGGAGCCTTCGGTGCGACGATCTTCGGTGTCGGCGTGGCGGCGATGGCAGCCTCGTGGCTGTTCGCGTGGACCCCGGTCCGGCTGCGCAACATGGCCTTCGGGTCCGCGTCCATCCCGGGCGCAGCGATGGTGGCCGATGGCTGGTCGGGTCCGCACGACGATGTGCTGCGCGGCGCGCACGAGGTCCTGGCCGGGCTGCCGGTCACCGGGGTCGCGAGTGCGGCCGTGGTGTTGGTGCCGACCGGGTGGGCGGTCGCGGCGATGAGCGCGGCGCACTACTCCCACGTGCTGGAAACCCGTGGCCGCAAGTCCATCGACCGGACCATGCGGGCGGTGTGGCATCGCCAGCAGCGTGAGATGGCCGCCGCGACGCGGCGCTGCGAGGCGGACCTGCCGCTGGTGCACGGCACCCTCAAGCCGCGCATGGTGATCGGGCGGGCCGCCCGTCGTAGCAGTGTCGCGCCGGCGAAATCCGGTGCCGGGCATCTGCGTGGCGGCTACCCCGACCTGTTCACCGTGGACTGGCTGCATTTCCGTGAGCACTTCGCCGCGGTCGGCGGTCCCGGCTCGGGCAAGACCACCGCGATGGTCCGAATGATCATCAGCTTCTGGGCGACCGCGTGGCGGATGCACCAGCAGTGGTGGCGCGCAGAGAGTTCCGGTCGCCCGCTGGCGATCATCCTCGATCTCAAGGGCGCTGAGGATGCGAAGAAGAACGCGGCCAAGGTGGTCGAGGCCGGGCTGTCGATGGGCATGGACCGTGAGCGGATCGGGGTCTTCCCGCACGAGATCCAGCTCTCGATCTGGGTGGGCGAGGCCGAGGAGATGCGGTTCCGGTTCGAAGCGTTGATCGGCGCCGGAGTCGACACCGACGGCATGGAACCGGCCGAGGCGTACTACCTGGCTCAGCGCAAGGCCATTCTGCACCTGGTCATCGACATGCCCGACCCGGGCAACGGACTCGGCCAGGGTGAGAACCCGCCGCGAACCAACGCTGAATTCCTGCGCCGCATGAACAGGGACGTCCTGGTCAAGGCATGGGTGGGACACGAGCTCGAACTCGGCGACATCAAGACGGTCACCTACGAGGGCAAGAACACTCCGGCGCTGCTGTCCGAGCGCTCCAGCATGGCGACGCTGTTTCGTGAGCTGGGCACCAGCCTGAACGGGGACCGGGATTTCGCCGAGTTCGACCTCGTGTACTGCTGCCTGGAGGGCACCAAGTCCCCGATCATGGCCAAAGCCCAGTTCGCGGGCCTGATCGCGATGATCTTCGCCCTGGCCAGCACCAATCACGGCCGCACGGTGCAGCTGTTCGTGGACGAGTTCGCCCAGGTCTGCGGCGACGACGGTGCCGCGCGCACGGTCGAGCTGCTGCGCTCGGCCGGCGTCGGCTCGGGCTGGTTCACCCAGTCCTGGATGGGCTTGGGGCCGAACGACGATGCCCGCGAACGGCTCATCGATTCCTGCTCCGGCGGAGTGTTCGTCATGCGCTCCTACAGCGCGGGGCGGTTGGCCGAGAAGCTCGGCACTCAACCGACTTTCGCGAAATCTCGCAAGCTCATCGGCGGCGGTGTCCGCCACGGCGACGAGGGCAACGTGCAGCCCGAAGAGAGCTTCATCGTTCCGCCGGCGGTGCTGTCCACCTTCCAGAAGGGCGACATCGTGCACGTCGTCGGCGGCAGGGCCACCTTCGGGCACGTCAAAGAGCTCGCCCCCTCCAGCGTGCGGCCCCTTCCCGGGCTCGCCGAATCCACCAAACCGGCCGTCGAGGCGGCCCCTGTCCCGGAAGCCGTGTGATCCGCCATGAGCATCGAACGCCACGACGACAACGACGACGCCGAGATCCTGGTCGGCCGCTTCAAGCAGCAACTGGCTGCGGTGACCGACGCCGATCAGGCTCTGGCCCACATGCCCACCCCGATCGCCCCGTCCGGCGGGCGACTCGAAGTCTGGGCAGAACCCCAGATCAAACGCGCGAAGACCGTCCACGTCTTCGTGCGGCGCTGGACACCCGCGATGGCCGGGACCGCGCTGTTCCTGGCCTTGTTGTTCGCGCCGCTGACCGGCCCGCTGCGCGTCTACAGCATCGGCTGGGCGCTCTTCGGATTCTGGATCAGCCTGGGCCGCCCCGGCCCCCGCGCCACCGCCGCCCTGATCAGCGGTGCAGCGGTGACCGTGTGGGGCTGGCTGACCGTCGCCTTCTCGGCAGTTTCTCGACTGCTGCACCGCACCGATCCCGAGGCCGCCCAGCGGCCCGCGACCGCCTGACCAGGAAGGACTGAGATCCGATGAGCCGCAACAAGTTCAGCCTCACCCGGTGCGTGCGTGTGTGGCCGCAGCGGACACGCCGGGCAGTGCTGTGCATCGAACTGTCCCTGCGCGGTCTGACCTTCTGCGTCGGCGGCGACCAAGTGTCGGTGCTGATCGGCGCGCTCTGGTTCGACGTGTGCCCGCTCTGGGGCGTGTCCGGCTGGGCCGTCGATCACCCGCACACCGACTTCGAGGACGAGCACTGCGGGTGGGAGATCGCCCGCACGCACGGGGTCCTGTTTCCCGTCCGCACCCTGTTCGCCCTGGCCGACAGCGGCGACTACGACATCTGACCTCCGTATTTCCGTATTGCAGTAACACCCATTGGAAGGAAAACCGTTGTACAGCAACAGTATTGATTACGACAGGGCAGCCGTTGATGCGGCTGTCGTAAGCGTGGCCCGTGACTGGCTGCTCGTCTGCAAGAACGACTTCGGCGAGTGGCCCGAGGTCACCTCCGCCGAACTGGCGGCCCTCTCTCCGGGAGAGGTGATCTCGATCGTCCATCAGGGCTGGGGCGGTGGCCTGGCCGCGTTCCTGGAGACCTGCGCCGGCGACATCGAAGCTCGCCGTGAGCAGCAAATGCAGGACTGGTACGCCGAGGCCCGCCGCGCCGCGCGGGGTCGCCCGTTCCCGGGTCGGCTGCCCACCGCCGCCCTGAGCCAGGGCCGCTGCTCGCTCACCGCCACCGAGGCCGTCAAGGAACTCGGCATCGACATCGCCCGGGACTGGCTCGACGGCATGACCTGGCGAGAGATCGCTGACCTGCTGGACGTGCCCACTCCGGTCGCCCTGATCTGGGCGATCGACGGCGTCATCCGATTCGCCCGACAGTCCACCACCACCGAGGAGTAGAACCCATGTCCGACAAGACCGTTGACGAGATCACCCGCGAGCTGAGCAAGTTCGGCAGTGCCGCCGTCTATGCGTTTCAGCAGTGGCGGCGCGCGAACCCGAACGCCACGAAGGTGCCGCGCGGGGTGTGGAAGCAGATGGATCTGGCCGACCGCGACCAGCGGTGGAACGCGAAAATCCGTCTGCGCCAGCAGGTCCGCGCCGAGGGCGAGCAGCGCAAGCTCGACCGCGAGGCCCTGTACAAGGACCTGGAGACCCGGGTCGGCCAGCACCGCAAGGACATGCAGAGCTGGCACCGGAACCCGGGCGCCAGCTACGACCAGCACATGCGCCGGCAGTGGGAACTGCTGCACGACCGCGCCGAGCTCGAGCGCGCCATCACCACGTCGACCCTGTTCTCGGCCGCCGAGCGCGGCCAGGCGGTGCGGGCTTTGACCGCTGCGCATCAGGCGTGGCGGCCCGGGGCCAAGGTGGTCGCGCTCCGCACCGGCCCGTTGTCGGGTGTCGCGGCGCTGAAAGCGCGTGCGGCCGAGCGGTTGTCGCGGATCCGGCTCGGTATCACCGAGCGCGGCCGGACCGGTTACCGCCCGCAGCCCGACCGGCCCGCTGCCCCGCAGCCCATGGCGCAGCGGCTGGACGATCTGCGGCACCTGATCGCCGAGCGGCACGAAATGGAGTTGACCTCGCAGGCTTTGGCGTCGCGGCTGCGTGAGCGTGGCACCACCTTGGCCGAGTTCGACCCGAACGCCGCGGAGCTGGCGGCCGGGCATCAGCGGAACCTGGACCGGCTCGACCGCGAGATCTCCGACCGGATCATCGGATCCGGGATGGATGTCCACGACTGGCGCGAGATCCAGTTCCAGCTGCGCGAGCAGACCCCGGAGCGCATGGCCGCTGCACGGTGGATGGAACGCCAGGGCCAGTGGGAGTTGGAGCGCCACTACCGGATTCAGTCCTGGGACAGGCACGTCGATCACGCCCTCACCGACGATTACCGGCGGTGGGGTCACGACATGCCCGAGCTCGAAGACCAGTTGCGTCGAGAGTTCCTGAACCCGCCGGCGGGCTGGGAACCGTCCGATCCCGACGCCACCGACCGGTTCATGTTCCTCATCGACGCCGAGCACAGCGACGGCCCCGCGCATGTGCGGACCTTCGGCTACCCGCAATCGGGATACGACTGGGTCCAGCGCAAGATGTCCTGGATCGTCGAGCCGCACGACAACGTCAACATCATCGTGTGGGACCGGGCCATCCCGCTCGACGCCAACGATCGGGTCCGCGGGTTCGCCATCGACAGCATGCAAGGCCTGCACGCGAACCTCGATGCCGAGCTTGACCGCCGGTTCGAGTACTTCCGCGACCTGACTATGACCCGCGCCCGCGATCGCAGCATCCCCGCTGACCTGTCGGTGCCGGGCCTGGAAGACCTCAACGGCAACCGGCAGCGGGCGTGGACCTCGGTGCGCGCCAACAACGTCGACGAAGGCTTCCGCAGGATTCACTCGGTCGGTGAATCCGGGCGCGTGTGGCGCATGGACGAGGCTCGTTACTACGGCGGGCGGTCCCTTGACCGCGAGCAGCTGCACGCGACGTTCGACCACCTCCAGCGCAACGCCCTGTACGTCGATGACATGGGCTGGAGAGATGAAGCCGAGCGGGTCCGCTTCGATCTCGACCACCACGCGGCGTTGACCAGCGATGAACGCGCCCGTGCCCGCGAAATCCTGACCGTCACCGAGACCGAGGCCAAGCTCGGCCAGCAGCCGGACCGGGACCTGTGGGCAGCGGTGGTCGATCGCGCCGAGTTCGACCGGTGGAGCGGACTGGAAGCCGCGGGCACCCCGGATCGCCCGCCGGCGCCCGAGGCTCCGCAGCAGCCGGAAGCACCGGACCGGACCGATCCGCTGGCACACGTTCGCAGCGTGCAGGAACAGATGCGGAACCGGGCAGCGGCCTCGGAGGCTCCCGCGCAGCCCGATCGTGAGGATTTGCCGCACGATCGCGACGAGCAGCCCGCCTATGACCGTTCGGACATGACCGAGCACGAGCCGGTTCCGGACTGGTCCGAGATTCCCGAGCCGCCGGAGATGGACGAGATGGCGCTGGAGACCGTCCCGGACATGGAGTGGGGAGGCTTCGACCGATGACCGAGCCCGGCCTGCTGCCCGCTTTGTCTCCCACGGGAGACACCGACCGACCGTCGTCTCCTGTCGCCTCGTTCGAGGCGGCGGAGGAGACGCGGCGAGCCCATCAGGACACAACCGAATGGTTGGAGGAGACAGTGGAACGTTCCGAGGAGACACCCCAGGAGACGCCCGAGGAGACAACCTCGGGGTGGGACGGTGTCGAGACCGCAGCGGTCATCTTGGTGATCGGGGTGCTGACCGCCGCGTGCGGATGGTCCGCTATCGCCCTGCACGGGCTGGCGCAGCAGGCCGGGACCACCTCATGGCTGGCGTGGGGTGCCCCGATCATCGTGGACGGGCCTCTGTTCCAGTCGGCCATCGCGCTGGTCGTGCTCAAGCGCCGCGCCAAGAACCACGTCAACGTGGAGCCGAGGTTCCGGCGGTTCTTCTGGTGGACGCTGGCCGCGTCGGAGCTGGTCAGCCTGATCGGCAACGGTGCACACGCCGCGAAGGTCCCCGTCACGCCGACCATCGCGGCGGTGATCGCGGGTGCGGCTCCGGTCGCGGCGATGGCGGTCATGCACGGATTCACCATCCTGATCGAGGTTCCGCGCAAACCCGAGCCGATCACCCAGACGGCCAACGCCGAGCGAACCACGCGCACACCGCATCTCGGCGCCATCCAGGAGGCGTCTCCTGTCGCGTCTCCTGGAGACGCTGTTACGTCTCCTGCCGTCTCCTGGCCGTCTCCTGAAGACCCGCGAGGAGACACCGAGGAGGCGCGGCCCGTCTCCTGCTCGTCTCCAGGAGACGACCGAGGAGACGCCGAACCCGTCTCGCAGGAGACGATCGTGCGCCCCGAGGACCGCGACGCGAGCATCTGGGCGATGCATCTGGAGGGCAAGCCCCTTCGTGAGATCGCCGAGACCATGGATCTGTCGAAGGGCTACGTCGGCAAGATCCTGGCCCGCCTGAAAGCCGAGAACAACGACGCGTCGGGCGACGACGGGGCGGAGGTGGTGCTCCAGCTTGTTCGCTGACCGAATGCCCACCGGGGCAGGCAGCGCTTCTGCCCCCTCAATTCCGCTTCACTACTGCATTTCTCATTCACTCTTGGAGGACATCATGACCATGTCGGACTTCGACCTCATCAATGCCGAGCTGGCCGGGCCGGTCGGCCCGCGCAACGCCTTCGGTCGCGACGCGCAGATGGGTGACCAGCTGACCGGCGAAATCATCGGCGCCGAGCGTCGCCACCGCACCGTGGAGGGCCAGCCGCTGTACTGGGTGGACCGCAAGCCCTCGCCCGTCGACGCCGGCCCGCCGGTCATGGACTCGGTGCTGATCTTCCAGACCGCCGCCGAGGATGACGAAGACGACGACGGCCAGCGATTCCTGCGCCTGGACCGCGACGTCAAGGCCGCACTGAACGCCGCCCTGGCCAAGGCCGGCGTCAAGGCCGTGGCCCTCGGGGGCCGACTGGAAGGCTTCACCTTCCTCGGCAAGGCCAAGATCGGCCGCGACTACGACGGGGGCACCTACACACCGCCTGCCGCGTAGTCCGCAGCGAAAACTCGGCCCCGACCCTGACCGGTCGGGGCTTTTTCGTGTCTCCGTGTGCCGTGGATCTGCCGTTAACCCGTTCTTCGCCCGCTCCCTCCGAAAGCGTTCTGGCCGAGTCTGCGGGTGGGTCAAGGGTGCCCGTCAGGGCATCGGCGAAGCCGACGCGCCAGCGCCCTTGAGGCACCCGGTGACTCGGTCACAATGACCGCTGAGGGAGCGGGCCTTTCGGCCCGAGCATCGAGGATCGTGGACCGGGACAGCAACAGGCCCGCGGTCGGGCCGGAGTGCGAAACGATCAAGAATTGTTGGAGAAACGACGTTGTCTAGCCGAGAACTGCGTTCTCGGCTACACAACGCCTCAATTCTCCCCGAATGCCTACCCTGAGCTGGGTTTTCGTGGGTGTCCGTCCCCACCCTCCCACCTTGGAGAGTAAACACGAAAAACGTGTGTTTACTCTCCAAGGTGGGAGGGTGGGGACTCTTTTTGGTGGTGGGTGAGGGTAGGTATTCGGGGAGAATTGAGGAGTTGGGTGGGTGGTTGGGTTGGGTGGTTATGTTGCGTTGGGTTGGTGGTTCCGGGCCGGGCTAGCGTGTCGAAGTCGGCCGTGAACGGCCTTTGTTCGCCACGCTGTTGCCAGCGGCCCTAAGTTGGGTCACCTCCGGCTTGCTGGGCACGTCGTGCGTGAGCGCGGCGGTTTGGCGCCGGGCTCGTGTGCCGTGCCCGGTTCCTGACGCGGTCGGCGGTCAGTTGGTGGTGCGCCAGACTTCCAGCGCGAACCGAAATGCTGTGCGGGTGCAGGAGATCGACCGTTGTTCCGCGAGCGATGCTCGCGCGGTCGGTCGCGCGGGTGCTGTCTGTCCTCCGGTGTGGCCAGCCCTGGAGCGAGCCACACCAGAACCCGTGCATCCAGGGCGCCTACGGCGTCGCTTCGCGATGGCCTGACGGCCACCCTGGACACCCGGAACCTGGCGCGGCGCGCTGGGGGCAGGCCACACCGGAGGACAGACAGCAGGGCAGGCCCGCGTGCTCGTGGACCGAAGGACTGCACGGCCTGGGGGCCGTGGAAGGGCATCGCCTCCGGCGGGGAGGCCGCCCAGAGGCCAGGGGAGCGCATCAGGCGATGGGGAGCCTCTACCGGACTTCCTTTGCGGACACCGAGAGCATCGTGGGCGGGTACGCCGCCCGGGTAACGGAATACGGCGTGGCTTTCGCCGGCGCGCAGTCGGAAGGAACCGATCCGGGTGTGGCGGCGTCGAATCCGGGTATGAACGCGCAGGCGAAAGTTGTATCGCTGTGGCCGCGACCGGAATCCGTAGCCGAGCGGTGGGCGATCGCTCGGCTACGGATCCGGCTGCAGCTGGCGCACGGCCGGGCTTCCGACCGGCGCCGGGCCCGCATCCTCGCTCGCGTGGCCCGGGCCGTCGATTCAGCGCAGGGTCTTGCCGAGGGCAGCGGCCACCTCTCGGGCACCCACCGTTCCCACGAGGCGGTGAACGTGTGCCCCGTTCCAGGGAGCGGTGCCGGCAGGGGTGGACAACCCCTTCTCGTTGAGCGCGGCCGCGATACGTCGGTATGACCAATTGGCGTCGTACAAATCGACGATCACGGCGAGCGCCTCGTCGGAGCAGAGCATAGGCCTGCCCCGTCCACGCTGGCTCACTGCTTGTCTCCCCGCAGCAGGGCCCGCAGCGCAGTCAGCAGGTCGCGCAGGATGTTCCGGGCCCGCAGGCCGCGCTCACGGCTGCCGCACAGGGCGACGGCCACGACGACCGGGATCAGCAGTGAGATGACGAGGACGGGCGCAGCGACCAACCAGATCACCGCGGTGAGCCCGGGCGCCAGTGAGGCGATAGCCGGGGTAAACATGTGGTCCCTCCAAGGGGATTTGGGCAGGACCACACGCCCGACCAGGGGTCAGGTACGCAAGAGTCCTGCAAGTCGATGAGTTCGGATCGACTTGCAGGAGTTGGGGCCACGGGTGAGGTGAGGACGTGCGGCGACGAGCTGGCCTGGCGGCATGCAGCCGACCTCGCGGCGAGCCAGTTGTGCTCGTCCGTAAGCGATCTCGGCACGTTTGGCCGCGAGCGCACGGAGGACAGCCTCGCGAAGGTTATGTTCGCTGCGGATCCTTGTGGCAGCGTGCGCCACGCCCAGCCAGGCCACCGTCCGCTGCCGGAACCGGATGACCCGATAGAACATTTCCCGCCGCAGCGCCGGGAGTCGGACCGCCGCGGCTTCGCGGATCGCCCGAATATCGAGCCAGGAGCGCGCGTCGCCTTGCAGCTGGCGCCCGAAATCCTTCCAGACGTCCGGGACCTCGAAGTGCAGAGAGGAAAAGGCCTTAGTGAAGAAGGGCGCGGACAAGTCGGGCTGCCATGCCCGCACCGCCGACTGGAGGGCCGAACTGGCCAGGTCGGGCTGCCAAACGGCGGCGACTCGACCCAGGTCCATCGTCGTGGACACCGCGGAGGAGAGCTGCTTCACCCGATCCTGCAACGCAGACGAGGCGTAGAGCGCCGCCGTCGACGCCTCGCCGGCGAACGCGTTCATCACCGACATGTCCGAGGCGATCGCCTTCATCGCCGACATCGCCGATGTCTCCGAGGCGATCGTCTTCATCGCCGACGCCACCGATGTGTCCGAGATGAACGCCTTCATCGCCGACATCGCCGACGTGTCCGAGGCGATCGTCTTCATCGCCGACATCCCCGATGTCTCCGAGGCGATCGTCTTCATCGCCGACGCCACCGACGTGTCCGAGGCGATCGTCTTCATCGCCGACGCCACCGACGTGTCCGAGGCGATCGTCTTCATCGCCGACGCCACCGATGTCTCCGAGGCGATCGTCTTCATCGACGACGCCACCGACGTGTCCGAGATGAACGCCTTCATCGACGACATCGCCGACGTGTCCGAGATGAACGCCTTCATCGACGACATCGCCGACGTGTCCGAGATGAACGCCTTCATCGACGACATCGCCGACGTGTCCGAGATGAAC
>NZ_JBSGCB010000090.1:17264-23284 GCF_053601595.1 Nocardia sp. NPDC004711
ATGAACGCCTTCATCGACGACATCGCCGACGTGTCCGAGGCGATCGCCTTCATCGACGACATCCCCGAAAAGGCATCGACCGAGAAAGACCCATTGAAGCGATCGAGGACAGCCTGCTGCGGGCCGGTGGTCACCCGGCCGAACAGCTCGTCGTCGATCGTCATGGCTGCCAGTGTAGGAACTTTCTTGAGGTGTCTGGTAATTCGCTCACGAGATCGTGTCGATCTTCTTCCGGGCCCGCTACATGCCGAGGCTTGGTCGACCAGGCCGATTGCGGCGGCTGCCGGTGGTCTTTCCGCTGTTCGCGGCGTTGCGGAAGATTCAGCTGTTCGTGGGCAGCCCGGCCGCGGTCAGCACTTCGGCGGGCAGCAGGTTGCGATCGATCCCGTTCCGCTCGCACGCCTCAGTGATGTACTCCCCCAGCACATTGACGTCGGTCCCGCGTTCGAGCGCCGCGCCGAGTTCGGCGACGAACTCCTCGAGCCGCAGCAGCGCCTTCTGCTCGGCGGCAGCCCAGGCGTAGGCCGCATCGCGGGTGCGCTTACGGCCACGCGCTTCAGCGAGATCGCGACTCCTCCCACGCGGTGCCTCCCTCGTCGCAGGCTTCCCCACCGAGGGGGTGCTGCGCGATTTCGAGACCGCCGGCGCCGCGGCCGTGTTCGCGACAGCGGCAACAGGATTGGATGCCGGAGGTGCTGGGACCGGTCCGGCCGGGGTTGCCGGGTTGGCGGGCACCGACCAGGCGGGGTGTTCCCCGGCGAGGGCCGACTTCTTACGGGGCTCCACGGCCGGGGTCATGCGGCCACCACCTTGCCGAGCATGTGCGCGGTGATCGGCCGGAACACATCCTCACCGAGGATGCGCAGCTTGGTGGCCGCCTGGTCGAGGCCGATCCCGGCGTCGATGCTGTCTTTGATCCCCACCCACAACGGAATTCGGTGATCCATCCAGACCGGTACGCCCGGGAAGTGGCGGGCCATGCCCGTGACGATCTCGTCGGCGGTGCGGTTTTCGTTGCCGGTGCCGCGCCACTTGTTGACCACGGTGCCCGCGATCTCGAGCTGCTGATTGTGGTAGGCCCGTACCCCGGCGATCGTCTTGCCGAGCAGGGCCAGCCCGTCCGCGGACCACTTGTCCGCCTCGCTGACCAGAATGGCCTTCTTCGCGGCGGTCAGGGAGTTGATCAGCAGCAGTCCCAGTGCCGGCGCGTTGTCGACCAGGATCAAGTCATAGTCGTCGACCACGGACGTCAGCGCCTCCCGAAGCCGATGCTCGCGGCCGAAATTGGTTGCGCCGATCTTGTGTTCGGCCACGGCGAGGGTCTCCCCGCCGGGCGCCAGGTCGATGCCGTCCCAGATCGTCGGCACGATGACATCCCGCAGCGTCACATCGGTGTCCGGGATGATCGCGTCGGCGAGGGTCACCTCGTCCGGGTCGGCGTCATCACGGGCCAGCGCCGAAGTCGTGTTGCCCTGCGGGTCCATGTCCAACACCAGCACTCGCGCTCCGTGATAGACGCTCGCGCCACGAGCCGAGCAGATGGTCACGGTGGACTTGCCGACCCCGCCCTTTTGATTCGCGAACGCGATTACCTCGGCTGCCATGCCCTGATCCCTCTGTCGCTCAGTCAGTTCGGGGGTCCGTGTGCCCCGTTGTTCGAGGGCACCGTCGCACATTCGGGCGCGCGAAGCGAGCGGACACGCTGACGCTGGAACGCATGCACGCGTGTCAGCGTGTCCAGCTGGACAAGCGCACACGGGTCTGGATATACGCGCGTGCGCGCGTGCGCCTGCCCACGCGTACGTACGCGCCCGATCACTCGGGTACTCGGGCGATCGCGTACGCGAGTCCGAGATTTCAGCGCGTGCTCGCTTTCTGCGACAAGGCGTTTCCCGGGGTCCATTGCCGAGTCTCGATGCGTCCGCGCTTGTTGGCGGTCGGGATGGCGAACCCGACGAGTCCGATCCAGGTTCCGTCGGTGCACTGCGCCCACGCGTAGAGCAGGCCGGGCACGGTGGCGGTGAGGTCGAGCGCACCGCTCTTGATGCGCATCGACACCGCGTCTCTGCGGAACGGGCCGCTCGTCGGAATGGCGACGCTCAGGTCGACGAGTACCGGCACCGGCGGGTCGACGACGCGCCGCTGTGCCGCGGTGAACTCTTCACTCCAGTACTCGAACACGCATTCGATATTTGCACATACTGGCCGGTTGTCCGGGATAGGCTTCCGGAATGGTGAACGTCGGTGATCGCGTGCTTCTGGTGGCTGGTGGACAGTCTGTGTTCGAGGTGCGCGAGATCGACGGCGACCATGCGATCGTCGAATCCGCCGAGATTGACGCACCCGGGCGATATCCGTTCCCTGCACGGCAGGCCAGCCTCGTCTCCGCCGATCAGGGCTAGCGCCTTGTAGCTCATTGGGCGACGACATTCCTAGCGTTCGAGTTTGGACCAGCGCTCATGTGCGGACTGGCGGGTCATGCCGGCGGCGCGGCCAATCGCTTCCCATGACGCGGCCTGCCTACGCGCCTGCTGAACCGCCTCGGTGAGCCGGGCCTGCGCGTCGGTGACCTCGGCTGCGGCGGTCAGCTGAGGTTGAGTTCGTTGTCCCACAGCGCGCTCGGCACCGCCTCCAGCGTCAGCCGCAGGTGACACACGCCCGGTGCCCGATCACGGCCCACCGTCGCAGGGATCAGCAGCCGACGTGCTCCAGCTCCCGCAGGATGATGTCGACCCCGTCCGTGAGGTTGCCGAGGGTGTCCAGCAGCGAGAGCCCCATCTGCAGGGAAGGGACGTGCATCTCCTCGGCGTACCCGAACTCGACCCGCGCGTGCATCGAGTGCATGCGGGCGACAGGCCCAGGGTCCGCGGGACGTTTACAGGTGACACGGGCCAGGACCGCGCCGTCGGTCATTTCACCAGCCATCGAGGTGACGGCCACGACCTCGGCCTCGGTCTCCACGATGCGGAAGGTGCGGTGGTTGTAGGTGATAACCCGCAGTGTGCGGTGCTTGTCGCCGTTGACCAGCTCATTGAGCAGCGCCAACGGGTTGTCCTGGCCGTCGGCATGGCACGGTTGACGCTTCTCGATCACCGCGAACACCTTCGGGTCGAGCAGCGGCGCCAGAGTGACCGGCGGTCCGGTCTTCGAGTTGTTCCAGCTGTCGAGCTTCTCGATGATCGGGAACTGCAATGCCTTGCGCTGCTTGTCGGTGAGCTCGTTGCGGGCGTCGGCATGCCCGTATACCGAATGGTCCAGGGCCGCACGCAGGTTCGTCAGGACGTCCCCGGTCAGCAGCGGCCATTCGTCGGGGATCGGCTCGCGGACCCGGGCGCTGTAGACGACGTCGGTGAGCGAGTCCGAGAACGGGTTGTCCACCGCGACATAGCCGTAGGTGATCGGCTCGGACGCCCGGTATTTCTCGACGACGGCGGTCAGCTCGGCCAGGCGGCGGCGCGCGTGGTCGAGCTTCGCGAAGGCAGATTTCACCACGCCAGGTTAGCCAGTTATTCACACTGTCTGCCAACAGCTTTCGAGCGACACGATGAGCAGCAAGCAAGGCCCGGAATCGCGAGGGTTACCGGCATTCGCCGTGTGTGTCCGATCAAGGGTCGACGATGTCCCCGCCGCCCGCGCGGTGGACCACGATGAGGGGACTGGACATGCGATGGTGTGCGGCATGACCAAACGCGCGGGCCGGAGGAACCCGAACCGGGGGCCGAAACCCCAGAGTGAGACACGTCTTCGTGAGCAGCAGCAGCGCGCCCAGTGGGGCCACGAGCAAGGGCTCAGGCCCGACACACAGCTACCGACATCAGATCCCACGATCCTGTTCTGGCTGCCGATCCGATTCGCTTGCGGCCACGCACTCGACGTCGGGATCGACACCGCGCGGTATCCGGCGAACTTCCGGGAGCGGCTGGCAGGGTTTCTGGAATCGGCATCGGCCTCACCGTGTCTGCGGTGCGGCAGCGAGACAGGTGCGGTCCATGATCGCCCAGTTACGGCTGATCCCACGTACTTGGTGGCACATGATCTGTGGTATCGGGCGTGTCCAATGGATCAGCAAGCCGACGCGACACGCAACGCAGAGTCGGCGCGGCACCGTAGGGATCTGATCGGCTGAACCCGTGAACTCCCTGGGATCGAAAACAGGCGCTTAGAGTGACTCCTCGGTCAGTTGGACCCCGTGGGCCGGGAACTACTTCGGCGTGGTGGTAGGAGACACTGCCGAGGGTTTGATCGCCGAGCTGATGGTGATCTCCGGCGCTGGAGCATCGGCTGCTGGCGGTGTCTGGATCTTGTCGATGACAGGCGCCACCTGGTCGTAGACGCCGCTGGCGAGGGGTTCGTCATGCGCACCTCCGCCGCCGTGGGCGTTGTAGTCGAGGATCTCCAGGTAGTCCACCATCTGCGCGCCCGTGAGCTCGATGGTCGCCATGCCCGTTGCCGGGTCTTCGGTCAGGCTTTTCGGCTTGTCGACCTTGCGTCCGTCCCCGCTTTCTCCCGACCTGTCGCTGTTCGTCCGCGACCACAGGTCTTTCATCATGTGCAACTTGAACACCGGGACGGTCGCCGCCCTGTGTTCGCGATCGGCCTGCTCTTTCGGTGACTGCGTCCCGCATCCGGCCGAAAGCATCAACGCGCCGGCCGCGGCGACGGCCGCGAACAGGCGGACAAGACGTGTACGACGACGGTTCATCCCCAGATCCCCTTTGCTCGCGCAGTGACTTCCGCGCACCCTGCGCATTCAGGGTAGGTAGGAGCACCGACACCAAAGGGCGCTTATGTGAAGTGAAATCCTTTGGCGCGCAACCTCATACGCGATGCATGTGCAGATGCTCGGAATGAATGTGCTCTCATTCCGAGATTCGAATGTGGAGATGTAAGCATCTGTGTTCGATTTCGGCGATGCGTTGGCTAGGTAGTCGGCTCGGTACGGCGGACCAGTTTGTATTGGGTGGTCCACGACAACAGCGTGGTGGCGGGCCAGTAGAGCCGCCCGAGGAACTTGCTCGGGGTGGGGAACGGGCACGCCTTCGGCTTGCCACGCGACAGGAACGACGTGATGGTCTTGGGCTCGACACGGGTGATCACCGATGCGCCAGCGATATCGACCCACACGTCCCCGTCCAGCGGCGGCAGGCCGAACAACTGCCCGCCGGTCAACGGCTCCCCGGACTCCCAAGCGGCAAGTAGTTCGGCCATCTTGTCGCCCAGCGCCACGGTTTCGACCGGTTCGTACTCATGCTCGCTCGGCATGCGATCAACCGTAGCAGCAGGGACAGTTTTAGAACTGCCCGCGTTGATCTGTTCCATCTGATCTCGGTAGGGGCGACCCGGCAGCAGCAGCGCCTGCCATACCGCGTCATCGATGATCAGTCGGTAGGAGCCGCGCAATCCGCGCAACGCCTCGATCCACGCCGGCGGCAGGCTCGCCGCGTACGCGTGCAGCCGTTTGCGTGAGATCGAGACCTTCGGGGCATCGGGACTATCACGAAGGAGCGAGCGCATGAGGTGGATGCCGTGCTTGGGATCCACGGCGAAGAGCACGCGTGCGGCCTTCCACTCCGGGCGCAGCGCGTACACCTCATCGGTGATGGTGCAGCTGCGATGCGAATCGAACAGTTCGGCAATCCCGTAGTCCGGATCGGTGAGCACGCGGAGGAGCGTCGCGGGCCCGGCCGCGGCGAGCAGTAGACGCTGGTCTTCGGTCAGGATCTCTGCGGGAGAAGGCATGGGAGAGGGACTCCATTCGAACATGCTGGCAGTTCTACAACTGCCGGTCACTCCCAGGTTAGCAGTTTTAGAACTGTCAAGTTGGGCAATGTGCCCGGCGGAGTGGCGGATTTCGTGCAAGTCCGGCTTTGTTTCAATCCGCGGTCGATGCATTGCGGAGTGGATAGAGTCGCCTGGTCAGCGTGTGAGCAATGATCAAAATCTGTGGATGACCGGGAGGGCGTACCTTCCCGGATGATCTGACAATCAACAGGTTTCGATCTACTCGGCGCGCCAACGCC
>NZ_JBSGCB010000091.1:0-21382 GCF_053601595.1 Nocardia sp. NPDC004711
TCTTCCTCTGTTTCCCGGTGGGGCCACCCCCATTAATCGCGTTGCGGCTTGCCCCCTCCGGACAGCAGTGATCGGAGACGCCCCAGGCCCACCGAAAGAACCACCACCACCCGCCCCTCGCCGTGGCCTGTCACCCGGGAAAGAACCCCACGCCCTGGCGGGCGTGCACGGGGGCCAGCCCCCGGAGCCCCCGCCCTCGCCGGGAGCAGCGCCTCCAAAAGCCACCAAAAACCCGCAAAAACAACCGAAACCAGCGAATAAAAGCAGAGAAAAGCATCACATCCATCGCCGGTTCTTTCTTGCAGAATTGAAACCGGTACATGATAGGATATAACTACACGATCGGAAGGGAGAAGAAAGAAGAGGGAGCCCGATGCTCCCGCCGTGCTGGGTTTGAGGGAACGAAAGGGAATGGGGAGCTTGCTCCCGCGCCGCAATCGCCCTCCTGACCGCGTTCTTTGAGAATTCCATAGTGTGAGCCCGAGAGCGTTTCCGCGCTCTGATTCTGTCCCCGCGCACGAGCGAGGCGAACCCTTGCGGTTCGGACATGACCCAGGTCAGGGCAAATATCTGTGTCCCGTCGCGGGAACGCTCGCCGATACCGCCGGTAAAAGCGGCACCATTCATCCAGTAATTCCCCGGAAAGGAATTCGATCCATGAACGTGAATTCGATGAATCCATCGAATGTTCATCCCATTCACACCGCGCCCGCTTTGGTCGCGGCACTCCCGGCAATGTTCGGCCAGCCGATACCCGGCCGGTCCCTGATGCTGCTGGCGCTGAATGAAATGGAGGGAGGTTGGTCGGTGGTGCGCGGTATCCAGCGCTACAACACTGAGCATTTCGACGCCCACGACGGATGCCGACTGCTCCAGGCCGCCCACACCGAGCCCGTGCACGTGCTCGGTGTCCTCATCGACCGTCGCACCACCCGCGACACCACCGCCCACGCCGCCCTGCTCGACAACGCCGGTTACTACCTCGAATTGCAAGACGCCGGGCTGGCCACGGTCTACGCCACCACCGCGACCACGGCCGGGAGCCCGGTGTGGTCGAGGAACACCCGCACCTACCACGGGCCGGTACCGGTCGCCGACCAGCGCCACACCACCGATGCGGCCTACCTGCTGCCCGCCGAGCTGACCGGCTTCACCGGCCGCTACACCGCCTGACACACCCACAGTCAACGAAAGGAACAGCCCAGCAATGCACTTCGCCTTGGTCGACATCACCGACCACGCCCACAGCCACCGCCTGGCGGTCGGCAAAGCCTGGATCGAGAACGCCATCCCGGACGAGACCCGCACGCAGGTACTGACCGCCGCTGTCGCGGCCATGGTTCCGGTCGGCCCCACGGAGATCCGCCGCCTCACCATCGCGGTCACGACCGTGACCGCCGGAGTACTCACCGCGACGCGGTTCTCGCTGATCCTGCGCCGCACCGTCCACGGCACCCTCACCGCCACCATCCTCGCCTGACCCGAAAGGACAAAGAAAATGGCAGGCAGCGAACACATTCCCGGAGTGCAGGCGTACCGCATCCTGCGGCGCGGCAACTTCACCGCCACCGTCTACACCGGCCAGCCCGAAGGCGAACCGCACCCGCGCTACTGGGTCGAAACCGCGCACGGGCAGCAACTCGGCGACCCCACCACCGCCCCCGGGTCGGCCATCTTGATCGCCCGCCGCTACCTGCGGGCCGTCACCGACGCACCCACCAACCCCTGACCAACCCCCTTCTACGGTCTCCGGCCCGGCTGGTCGCTATCCAGCCGGGCCGGGCACCCACTTCCACCCACAACCGAGCACGGAGAAACTCCAATGGCCTTCACCGGAACCGTCGCCGAGTACATCGACGCACTGCACGCCCACAACGAGACGTGCGAGATCTGCTGCCCCGGCGGCGCAGTGCCCAACCCCAACTCCGGCCCGCTGTGCGGCAGCGGCCGCGCGATCCGCCACGGCCTGGCCGACGCGCGCGGCCGCGCCGCCGGACGCACCGGCGCACTCCTCTAACCAGCGAAAGGGCAACGACCACAATGGATTACCACATCATTTCCGCCCGTTCGTTCAGCTTCACCGACCTGGCCGACAGCGTGCTTTCCGCCCCGGACTCGCACCCGTTCGGGTTCTCCGGCTGGCTGGGCACCGTCCAGCACCCGGACGGATCGATCAGTTTCGTGTCCCGACTGCGCGGCGAACGTCTCTGGTACGTCGATTGCCGCATGAACGCCGCCGCCGTCACCGAGTGGGATCACCCCTTCGGTTCCCGCGAAGGCCACACCCTGCACCCCGCACCGGCCGCGCTGACCGGCGCACTCAACCGGCATATCCCGGCCCTGTTCGGGCAGGACCGCTGCGAGTTCCTGCGCGCGGTCACCCTCCAGTCCCGCATCTGAGCCGACCGGAGACAACCCCCCATAACACCAGGTCAAGGCCCGAGCTAGTCGCTATCTAGCTCGGGCCTTAACCGGCCCCACTGTAAGAGAAAGCAACCCGCTATGACAACCCCGCTCGAATTTCACCAGGGCATCGCCACCAGTTCGTGGCGATTCACAGCCGCCGACGAAACCACGCATCTGCTGACCCTGATCCACCTCGCCGGATGGGTCCACACCGCCACCGACGCCGACTTGCGATACCTGCCGATCCCCACCATCGAAGTGCGCACCCTGGCCCCCGGCGCAAGCAGCTACCGCACCGTCAAGCGCCTCCACATCGAGGGAGCGACCAAACGGCATATCCCCTTCGACGCCGCCGAACACGCCGCCACCACCTACCGCGACGCCATCGCCGCCCAGAACACCCACCAATGAACCGGCCCGACCAGCGCGCCCGAGCACCACCACCGCGCGCCCGTCACCAACCCCGAAACACCCTCTACCACAAAGGAAACCATGAGCACCGACACCAACGGCTGGGAAATCATCCACACCTACAGCCGCGCCCAGGCCATCGCCGACGGCGTCTTGCACGACGTGAGCGAACTGGCCAGAGAAGCCGGATTCCGGCACCCGGTCGCCATCGCCGAACACGCCTGGGCCGCCGCCGTCGCCTGGGACGAAGACGGCAAACACGGACAGTCGATCACCGGCCGCACTTGGGATGTGCTGACCATGGCGATGCTCGCCGCCCGGCTGAACCGCAACGCCTCCGAAGTGAAATTCGACGTGCTGCGGCTGGCCAACGGCAGCACCGACACTCGGCCGAAGCCGGTCACCCTCTACCTGCACTGCGGTCCCGGCGACACCCCGGACCCGGTGCTGACCATCATGGCCCCGCGCGACCGCTAACTCCGGTGCGCCACCCACGAGCCCGAGGCCCACCCCAACGCCCGAACCACCAACACCCCCCAACTTTCAGGCCCGGCCCGGCTGGTCGCTATCCAGCCGGGCCGGGGCGCTCACCACAGGAAAAACACAACACAATGACGACCATCGAAAATCCCACCACCGCGACCGAACCCGAGACCATCGCGCCCGCCACGGGTGAGGAATGGGTGACCGTGGTTCCGGTGCCGCTTGCTCCGGAGCGCGTCGAGGCGATCCGCGCCGAGTTGGCCGCCGACCCGACCGCGCACATTCCGGTCAAAGTGCACCCGATGCACGTGGTTATCGGTGCCAACCCGCGCGATCTCGCCAACGCCCTCGAATCACTGACCGAGGACTACGTCGAGTCGGTGAAAGCCGGATACAAGCAACTCCCGTCGGCGTTTCTGCGCCCGGACGGCATCGTTCAGATCATCGACGGTCAGCGCCGGATTCTGGGAGCCCGCAAAGGCGAGATGACCACCGTTCCGGTACTGCTGGAGAAGGCCCCCGAGGGCACCGCCGCCCAGCAGGCCGCCGCCATCCTGGTCGATCAGGTCACCGCCAACGTCAAGCGCGTGGAGCTGACCAACGCCGAGATCTACGCCGCGCAAGAGCAATTGGCCGGACTGGACCTGCCCGCCCGGGAGAAGACCAAGAAGCTGCGCGAGCTGGGCATCACCGACCGCACGCAGGCCGAGGCGCTGCGCACGCTCTCGGGCACCGGCGAGGCCCGCTCGCGGGTCATGGCCGGGCAGATGGACCTGTTGCACGCCGCCCAGGCCGCCGAGTTCGAAGACGACCCCGACGCATTCAACGAACTGCGCTGGGCCTCCGGATTCAGCAACTCCCGCTTCGTCGCCAAGCTCGAGGAACTGCGCGAGGAGCGGCGGGTGAACGCCGCCCGCGCCGCCGAAGCCATCAGCTACCGGGCACGCGGGTTCCAGATTCTCGAGCGCTGGCCCAACGAATCGCAGTACAAGGACTGCATGCCGCTCGAGCAGCTGCGCACCGCCGAGGGCAACCAGCCGACCGACGCCGATATCGCGCCCTCGCAGTGGGCCGTCTACATCGGCCACACCGAGGCCATCGTGCTCACCGAGTCCGGTGAGGAGATCGACGAGCACCTTGTGGACGTGGCCACCCACAACGACCCCGAACGCGAAGCGCGGGAAGGGTATTACCACGCGAACCAGGTCCGGACGCAGGAACGGCTCACCCCGCACTATTTCTGCCCGGACTACCGGCGAGCCGGGCTCACCCGCGTGAAGCCTGCGAGCAGCAACGCCAAGACCGGCATCACCTCGACACAGGTGGGCGTACTGAACAAGCAAGCCCGCTACGACACCATCGCCCGCCGCAACGCCGTCGCCGAATGGCTGACAACAACGCCGAAGGACAAGACCGCGAAGGAGAAGAAGGAAACGGCGGCCCTGTTGTTCGAGGCCCGCAGGTGGCGCGGCATGCTCGAGGGTGCGGTGCCCGGCATTTTCGATGACGCCGGAGCGCGCGCGATCAGCGCGGAATTGCTGGGTATCCCGGTCAGCAAGATCAACGACGGGAGCGCGGTCGCGAAAATGACCCGGCCCGACCAGCTCGACAAGTACGAAATCGGTTTGGCCATGGGCGCGATCGAACGGTTGATGCACCGCGAAGTCACCGAGGCCCGCACCGCCAGCTATTGGCGTATCGCACAGGAGCGCAGCGGCATTCACTTCATGGTGGACATGAAGATCTCGCGGCCCTACCTGACATTGCTGGCCAAGCTCGGGCACACGCTGGGACTCATGGACCGCGTCACGCTCGGCGACGTGTCGCTCGCCGACGCCCTGACCGAAATCGCTTCCAAGAAGGTCGACGCCGCCACCGGGGGCAACGACGACCAGGACGACGCGGCCGCCTAACCGGCCCTGTCCTCAAATGAACGCCGCGCCCGGCCCACGCCGGGCGCGGCCCTTGGCGACCACCCCGAACCATCAGCCCGCGCGCACCCCGCTACCCCGCCACCGGGCGTGGCCGCATTGTGCGCGCGAACCCCGATCCAAGGACCACATCATGACCGCCTTGACCGATATCCGTGTGCTGGCATTCGAGCTGGCCGACCGCATTTCCGCTGTCACCGACCACGAGTGGAAATCCGGACGCCACCCCGACCAGCCCGACCGCGCCACCCTCACCAGCGCCGACGGAGTGCGAGTCATCATCGCCCCCAACGACCCCGACGGCCTCAGCTTCCAAGTCGTCGCCAGCGTCGCCCTCATCGACCCGACCCTTGCCGACTACTCCCCCGAACTAGGCCACCAGCTCTACAGCACGCCACTCGACACCCGATCCCCCATCGAGGATCTCGCCTACGCCGTGCGCTGCGATGTCATCGCCGCCCTCCGATACGCGATCACCACCTGCCGCCAAGCCCAGGAAACCGCCGAGAAAGCCGACCGCGCCCGCCGCGCCCTCCTGGACACGATGAGCGAAGGCATGAACGGCCCACGCGCCGAACGCGACGACGAATCCGCCTACGCCCGCACCTGGACATTCCACGATGCGCGCGTGCGTATCGACGCCAAACACACTGTGTGCGGCGTAGCCGCAGACCGGCCCGGATTCCACATCCACCTGACCGGCCCCGCCGAATTCGGTCCCGACGCAACCCAGTTCGCGCACGGCTTCCTGACCGACTACCACCACTTCATGCGCACACTCCAGCGATAGACCGACAGCGGCGCGGACAGCCCCCGCGCCGCCCCACCCCACCCCAGCCCGCGCCCCGTCCCGTCCCGTCTGGACAGTCAGCGCCAGCGCGCGGGTAAACGGAACGGCGCTGGCGCGCCGTGCAGTCCCTTCACCCCGGCCAGCACTCGGCCCACCCACCCCATGCATCCGGCCGGCGGGCACGCCCGCCCGAGGCGAGAACCCATCTCCACAAAGGCATCCCGACCATGACCGCACCCCACCGCGACAGGCATCTGTTCCAAAACGTCCACGCCCTGCACAACTTCCCCGGCGAACACACCCCTCAACCGACAGCGATCCCCCGGTGCTGCCCCACCAGGACCCGCTTCCCCTGAGCTCGGACTCTCACTCTCGCAACACAACTCACCAACACCACTCGAAAGGACTCCCCCCCATGTACACCCGTGGCGATTACGTCGTACTCGACTACCCCCACGCCGACGACACCCTGCGCGGGAAAGTCTTCACCGTCACCAAAGTGCTGCCGGTCAACATCGACATCGACCCCGTCAGCGACGGCAAAGCCTGCCGCGCACCCAAAACCTGGATCCGCCCCGCGACCGACGCCGAACGAGACGCCGCCCTCGCCGCCGCGAAGGCCACGCCCCCGCTCTACTACGGATCGATAGTCACCAAACGCGGCAACGACGTCCATTACGTCGTCATCGGCCTGCCCAACGGCAACAACAGCTGGTACAAACTCGTCCCCCTCGGCGGCACACCCGACGCCACCTACCTGCGCGCCGACCGCAGCCTGTTGACCCTCGTCGAACCCCACCGCATCACCATCGCCGCCGCCTGACCACCCAACCCGCACCCACCCGGCCCGGAACCACCACCACGGCTCCGGCCCGGGTTGCACTCCGCCACCCGAGCACACCACACATCGAAGGACTCTCGCCATGACCACCCAGCCCGCACCGCCCACAAGCATCGAACAGCGCTCTGGGAGGTGACCGAGCTCCGCAGCGAACACACCACGATCCAACTGCACGCCATCTCCCCGACCGACGCCGAACATCGCTACCTCACCAACGGCAACAAGACCGCCAGCAAGACAGCCGAACTGCGCGTGCTGACCGCCGAACACATCTGCACCGATCCCCCCGGGATCTGCCGCACCCGCCACTCCCCCACGCCGCGGATCCCCGACTACCCCGACGAGCCCGGCCACCGCCGCTACATCTGCGGCTGCACCAGCGTCAACTACCTCCCCGACGACATCGCCGAAGCCGTCGCCGCCCGCACCCGCTGCACGGCCTGCGGACACAGCTACATCCGCTGCCCCTGAGCCACACCCCGCCACAGTGAAGGCCACCACCATGCCCGCCGAACACGACCACATCCCGTTGTCGGACCGACTCCGCGACACCGTCGCGGCCGAAGCCCTTGCCGACGCCACCGGCTACTGGCCGATCGCCGACTACCATTTCGCCGCCGCACTAGCCGCCGGTGCCGACCCCGCCGCCATCGTGTCCGCGCTCGCCGACCGCCGCAGCGGCAGCGAAGCCGCCGCGATCATCACCAACCCGAACCAGCCGTGGAACTGCGGCCGCCGCCCGGCATCATTCCTGGCCCCCACCAATCAAGACCTCGAAATGATCGCCAACGCCGCACGCACCCGCGCCCGCCACGCGCTCACCGATACCAACCCCGAGACCGCCCGCGCCGCACTGTAGTGCACTTCGTGGCAAGCCAACGAAAACGGTGGTGGGTGGTGTGGCAGCTCACATCAAGCGGGACCAATCGCGCCGCCGCGCGT
Organism: Nocardia sp. NPDC004711; assembly: GCF_053601595.1. Taxonomy (NCBI): domain Bacteria; kingdom Bacillati; phylum Actinomycetota; class Actinomycetes; order Mycobacteriales; family Nocardiaceae; genus Nocardia; species Nocardia sp. NPDC004711. The sequence goes on from NZ_JBSGCB010000091.1 coordinate 7,805, forward strand.
ACACAACCAACTACTCGGATCATGATCTTGACCCGCGCGAACCTCGATACGCTGAGATCACCACGCCGTCCAGCGTGCGTGCGGGAACGTTGTACCGCCGGACCAGAGAAAGCCCGGCCGCAGGGAGGGAAGCGAACCCATGACCACGCCGACCGACGACTCAGAGCCCGACGGGCTTCCAGCCGGGCTCGACCACAACGAACGTGAGGTATGCGACGCAATCGCCGACCACCTCGCCACACAGGCCCTCGCCGTCGTCGACCCAGAGAACAATCTCGTCGCAGCTCTGCTCAACCTCGACGCCGCCGACGCTTCCGCCGTCCTGGCCCACGTTCACAACGAAGACGTGCAAGGCCACATGCCCCGCGTCATGATCACCCTCATCCGCGAACTCGCCGCCACCGGAACACCACCGACACCCCAAGCCGTCGCTGCCCGAGCACGCGGACCGATCACCATCACCCCGCACCCGTCCCTACGCGAGGTCGTCACCTACCTCTCATTCGTCTACACCTCACGGCTACCACTCACCGTCTGGGCAGACGCACACCAAGTCGTCGAAGACAGCTACCGCAGATCCTTCGCCGAGCACGGCGCACGCATGGAGCAAATGGCCGACGCCTTCGCACCCATCGACGACCTCGAGCAGCTCACCGGCGACGCCGTCCGACTCTGGCGCACAATGCGGCAACGTGTCGCGACCCTCGCAGAGCACGCGACGAACCGATCCGCAAGCACCCACTAGCAGAAGAGGGCCCCGACCCACGGAAAGCGGTCGGGGCCCCTCTGTCGTCTCCAGGCTAGCCCGAGGCACCGTCGGCAGCAGCTGTAGCCGCCACGGCCGTGCCCGCCGGCGCGGCAGCATTCGATCCGCCCCCCGTCGACTCCGGAGCAGGATGGGAGGCAGCATTAGACACGCTTGCAGCCCTCGGCTTACTCGCCGTGGCGCTCGCTGGCTTCTTCGGCACGGCCTTCTTCTTCGGTCCTGGTTTCACGCCGTCGACGACCAGACCGATGCGCCGCAAGTCGGCTTCGTCGAACTCCGACAATGCCGCTTCGTAGTCCGTCCGATACTTCTTTTGGGCTGCCAGAAGCTCGTCCGCGGACTTGGCCAATGCACGCCCCACCGCAATTTTGCGCTCCGCTTGCGCGCGGATCCCTGCTTCGAACTCGTCAAGATCAGACATGCCGCCATGGTAAGCCGGAGCCGCGCTCCGCGCGGGCCAAATTTGCGCGCCTGCGGCGCGCTAGGACTCGGGCCCGATTAGGAGCCCGAGCCGAGAATCTTCCTTGCTCCGCGTGAGCAAGTTATGGACTTAGGGGCCCTAAGCGAAGCACACGATTGCGCCTGCCGCGTGGGCGTGCTGAACTGGAGCCCGTTCACGGCCGAGGCACGCGGCCGGCGCCGCGCGGAAAGGGAGGCCGTGGGATGTCCGAGGAGGCCACACCCCAGCCCGAACCGCGTGCGGTCCGGATGCTGTCTCGCAACTCCGCCAACCGCAACGCCGCCCGCGCCGAACGGCGCAGGCGCACCGCCAACTCCGAAGACGGGCCGCGCAAGAAAGCCATCAAGGTCAAGGTCAATCCCAGGGAAGACGCCGACCTTCAGCAACTCGCCGATCTCGCCCGCGTCAGCCCCGCGCGGCTACTGCGCGAGGCCGCCCTCGCCGATGAGCTTCCAGTTGCACCGGATGAGTTCCGCGAACTCATCCATGAGCTTTTCCGCGTGCAAAGTGCCCTGCGCAAGATCGGCAACAACCTCCACCAGATCGCCCGAGTCCTCAACTCGACCCGGGAGCTTGGCGACCAGGACGCCGAACTCACTGCCGTGTTGGGTATCGTCGAAAGCTACGCCAATCGCGCGGGCGTCGCTATCGAAGTGGTGACGGGCTGGTGATTCCCAAGGTGACGCGCGGCGCACAGATGGGCGGCCTGCTGGCCTACCTCGCCGGACCCGGCGACGAGAACGAGCACACCAATCCGCACATCGTGGCGGGGCATCCGTCGGTGCTGGGCCTGGGATTCGACGGCGAACTGCCGGTCACCCAGGCGCGCATCGTCGCCCGCGAGATCGACGCGCCACGCCGCGCGTTCGGCACAGTGGTCACGGTCCCCAACTATCTGCGCGATGCCCAGGGCCGGACCATCATCGACGCCGACGGCCGCGCCGTCGTGAACCCCCTCCAGCCCAAGCGGGACGGCAATGTGTGGCACTGCTCGCTGAGCCTGCACGCCGACGAGGACCAGTTACCCGATGAGAAATGGGCCGCCATCGCGCGGGAATTCATGGATTCGATGGAATTCTCCGGCGACCGCGCCGGACGCGCGGATGCGCGGTGGGTCGCGGTCCGGCACGGCCTGTCCGCCCGCAGCAACGACCACATCCACATCGCCGCGAGCGTCATCCGCGAGGACGGCACACGAGTCAACACCTACCGCGATTTCGCCCGCGCACAGGACGCCTGCAAAGTGCTCGAGCAGCGGCACGGCCTGCGCGTGGTGCTCGGCCGCCACGACGGCCGCACCACACGCGGCTATCACCGTGCCCAGGTGGACGCCGCTGCCCGCGCCGCGGGCATTCCTCGAGGCGAGGCCAAACAAGCCCTGCGCACCGCCGCCATCGAACCCGACCGCGACACCATCGAACGCATCGTGCGTGCCTCGCTCGCCGCATCCCGCAGCGAAGCCGAGTTCGTGCGCACCCTGCGCAGCCAAGGTGTGCTGTGCCGGCGCTCCCGCGACCCGCGCACCGACGAGATCCGTGGGTGGTGTGTCGGGTTGCGCCCACCGGCCGGAGGGCGCGGCGGCAGCAGCGGCCGGCGACGCCCGCCGATCATGCCCGGTGGCGGGTCGATTGCGGCTGACCTCACCCTGCCCCGGCTCCGCAACCAGTGGGACGACAGCCCCGAATACCGGGCCGCCGCAGAGCAGGCGTGGCGCGAGGCGGAAGACGCTCTAGCGCGCTACCTCAGCGGTGACGAGTCCGCGATTCCGGCGCGGCCGCAGCCGCTACCCGACGCCGTGCGACGCGTGCCGCCGCCCTCGCGACGCGACATCAACGCCGCCATCGGTGAACTCGAGCGGTGGGCCAACACCTTCACCTCGATCCCTGCACACGACACCGTCGCGTTCACGGCGGCGGCGCGTCAGGCGGCCGGAGTTCTGTCCGCCTGGTCGCTGGCGTACGAGGCCAAGCCGGGTGTGATCGCCCGCGCCGCGCGGACCCTGAGCATGTACGCGCAGACGCCCGCGCACCAGGACGCGCCCTTGCCGCCGTGGCAGCGCCGCAACAGCGCGAGCGGGTGGGCGGTGATCCTGCTCGCATCCCGACAGCATGCCAATCCGACCTTGGCGAACGTGGCGGTGCTACACCAGATCGGGCGGACCGTCGATGCCATCTCTCGCGCTGCATTCACTGCGGGTGAAGTGGCCCGCGCGCGCCAGCTCGCCGCCCTGTCCACCGGTGAACTGACCCAGATTCAGCGCCAGTTCGCCGCGGTCGGCGCGGGCAGCACATCCGCACCGATCCGCCGCGCCGACGATCCGGCGCAGGTCACCCGGACCGCGTTCGGCGCACCCGCCGACGAAGCGCCCGATTTCGAGATGCCCGACGGCGATATTCCACAGCGCGGCCGCCGCAGCACCGAGGACCTCGACCAGCCGCGCGAAGGTATCGACCCGACCCGATTCGGTTGGCTGCGCCGCACCACCGGACCCGTCGCACCGGACCCGGACGCGGTTCCGGATCCGTACCAGCACGGCGAGGACCCCACGGCACCGGAGACGGGACGCAACACCGAGTCGACCCGCGACCGCGACCAGCAGGCCGGACCGCATCGCCAGCCACCGCGGGCACCCGACCGCGACCGAGACGACCGGGAGCGCTGAAAAGCCACGCACCTGACGGCGGCGCGCGGCGCGTCCCGGTGTCCGACGTCGAACTCGAAGCTCAGTTTCCTGGATGCCGAGGCCGGGCGGCGCCGAGGGGACGGCGCATTGTCCGGGCGCGTGAACAAGGCCCGAACATGCGGAGAGTCGACATAGGTCTATCCCATGCGGGCTGCGACTTTCGTTGCCGACAGGCCTGGCGCCTACAGGCGCGCCTTTATCGTCGCGCGCAGCATCCACGGCGTGAGCCCGTCATCCCGGCGTCTTGGCCGATCTCGCTGACGATGTATTCCAAGCTCTGATCGGCCTGTATCCGTCCGTGCCGGGTCAAGGTGACGAACAGCGGACCCGACTTCGCGCGTCGTTGCCCGAGCAGCGTCGCGCGCGGTACGCCACCCCAGCAGCACCCAGATACTCGCCTGCATCAGCTCTACCCAACGTTGCTGTCCATCGGTGCGAGTCAGCAGCAGCCGGCCACCGCGCGCGGACAACTCCGCATCGTCGACATCCAGGCGCCGCATCTCCGACGGGCGCGGGCCAACATCGAGCCACGACACCATCAGTGCATAATCGCGCGCCGAGCGCGCCGCTGCCACATCCAACACCCGGGACTGCTCATCGTCGGACAAGGTCGGCGGCCGCACCCGGTCAACCGCGACCGGATCCACGCACACCGGCCCCAGCCCGAGCCAGTCTTACAACGCACGGATCGCAGCCAAGGTGACCTTTGCGCGTAGCCGCCGTGGTCGTCGACAGGTATTCGAGTACCGCGTCATCACGCGCCGCGGAATCGGTCAACGCCTCCGGATGCGTATCGACGCGAATCAGCCACTTCAGGAAGCCGCGGGCCCGCTTGTGATAGGTCGTCTGCGTCGCCGAGGCGAAGCCCTCCCGCGCCAGGTACGGCCGGAACGGGTCACACATGACGCCCTCGAGCGCGGTGGGACCACCGACACTTAGCCGCGCCAGATCGGCACCGGACAGCCGCACCGCCTCCACAGCCGCTCGTAACCACCAACAATCGCAGACGACACCGACATTGATGATGGGAAGTGATCTTGATCGTCATGTCTCTTGCATCTCTTGCACCGACTGCCGCCCTGCTGGGTTGACCATCATTTGGTCTGCCGCCGATCAAGGTCTCCGCGCGCCGGCCGGGCGGACATGACTTAATAAGAGCCTGGCGAAGCCTCATCAATGTCGGGTCTGCTCGCCCGTCCGGTGTCGACCCACCGAAGTCGATACGGAAGGCATCAACAGCATGGCAGTGACCGGGCCGGTCGCCGATCTCTTGCTCGTGGCGGGAGCCGACACCCACGCCGACACCATCACGTCGCAGTCGTCGACGGGGTAGGGCGTGGGCTCGGCGATCATGAATTCCCCACCGCGGCAGCCGGTTACCAGGCAACGCTGGAATTTGTGGCCACCTTCGGCACGGTGGAGGTGATCGGCATCGAGGGCACGAGCTCCTACGGAGCCGGGTTCACCCGCGCCGTGATCGCGGCGGGGATCGAGGTCCGTGAGGTGATCCGGCCGAAGCGGTCGGTGGGGCGCAGACACGGCAAGTCCGACCCGATCGACGCCTACGCCGCCGCCCGCGCAGTGCTGTCCGGGGAGGCGAACGCGGCACCGAAATCCGAACAGGTCCACGCGCTGCGGGCGCTGAACAACACCCGCCGCTCGGCGGTCAAGGCCAGCACCGCCGCGATCAACCAGATCCACCACCTGCTCGTCACCGCCCCGACGACGATCCGCGAGACCGCGGGCTCGAGGGCAAAGCCCTGATCACCGCACTGCTGGCGGCCCGACCCAGCGGCACCGATCCGGTCGCCCGGGCGGTGCTGACAGCACTGAGAACCCTGGCACGGCGGCACCGGTTCCTCACCGACCAAGCCGACGACCTCCAGCAACAGCTCCGCGACCTGGTCAAAGCCACCAACCCACACCTGCTCTTACTACACGGCGTCGGCCCCACCAACGCCGCGCAGCTGATGGTCACCGCTGGCGCCAACCCCGACCGGCTGCGCAGCGAAGCCTGTTTCGCCGCCTTGTGCGGCCGCCGCGGTCCCGGCGTCCTCGGGCAAAACCAGACGTTACCGGCTCTCCCGCGGCGGCGACCGGGGCGCCAACCACACCTTGCACACCATCGCCCTGGTCCGCATGTCCACCCACGCACGCACCCGCGAGTTCGTGCGAGCTCAACGCACCAAGGGACGCAACGACCCCGAAATCCCGCGCATCCTCAAACGAGCCATCGCCCGCGAGGTCTTCAAATCCCTGGCCCGCGGCCTGGCCGCTCCCGGCCTGGACGACCTACGCCCGGCGCGACAGGCCAAGAACATCCCCCTCAGCGCCGCAGCAGCCGCCATAGGCACCTACATCAGCAAAATCGCCCGCACCCAACACCTACCCCGACTACGAACTCGCCCAACGCTACCGAACATGGCTCGTCGCAGCCTGATACATGCGAATTTGACACAGAAGGAGCATCACTACTCGAGCCCTCGAGCTGCCCTCGGCACCAGCGCTGAACGCCGGGGGTAACTCGAGTAGTTCGCACGATCACACCGCGCAGCGGCCGCCACCGCGCCGACGGCAGTTCGCCACGTCGCACCCACCAGCCCCTACGTCGACGATCGACGCTCTCCGCGCCATGTGGAGCGGGCGGGCGCCCGGAAGGGGATTCGATGGGATCGCCGAACCATCCGAACGCGCTCTATACCCGAATCGACGCGCTGCGCGCTCAACTACGTCCGGCCCGCGGGAATCGTCGAGCTCGACCGCGAGTTCGCGGCACTGGATATTGCGCCCGACGGTATGCCCGATCTCCGGCCGGAGTTACCGGCTCCCAAGGAAGTTCGCCGCCTGTTCGAGGAGGCCAATTCCGGGCTGCTGCGCGTGCTCGAGATCCTCGAGGACGCTCGGGGCAACGCCGTGCTGATCACCGATCCAAACCGGTCCGATTAGGACCGGTGTCGCGCATCGGCGTCCCCGTGAAGACGCCCTAGGCTCACCGATGTGCTCAGTGGATTCGACGTCGCAGAACACGAACCGCCCGGATATCGGCCCGACGCCGGCGCGCTGGTCACGATGCTCGCCGACACCGTCGACCGGCTCGAGGCGATGCCCGCCGACCGGCCCGCCGTCGTGCAGCTCGCGCACTGCTTCCGTGGATTCGCCGCGATCGGATTCGCGTGCACGGTCCTCGATCGCGAGTTCGTGCCGCGCCCGCTGGAGTGCCTGCCGGTTGCCGAGAAATGTGCGAACGTCTCGCTGCGGATCATCACGTCATCGGCCCAGAACTCCACTCGCGGTACAAGTTCGACCACCAACAGATCGCGAACCAATTCGCGGATCCCCAGTTGATCGTCTCGATGGTGCCCTTGAGGTAGGAGCCGTAGGGCGGCAGAGGGGCCGTCCGGGATGCGACGGCGCCCAGCGCCTCGCTCACCGTGCGGGACGGGAAGTCTTTGCCGCGGTCGATGCGCACCAGCACCGGCAATCCGCCGGCGAGCCCGTACGGTGCGCTGCGCAGGATCGACGCACGAAGCGCGGCCAGGATCGCTTCCCGGCTCGGGGCTCGTAGTGGCGGCGTTCGCGCTCCCCCTGGGCGAGTCTGGCGCGGTCTCCCGGGGTGAGATCCCGGGCGATCGCCCGCTGGACCGTGCACAGCGTCGGAACCGAGGCACCACCACGGGCTTCGGCTTCCACCAGCTCACGATGCAAGGCGGCGGCATTACCACGTCAATAGGCCAGCCTGATCCGCAACCGGTCGTCGATGCGGAACCGCTCCCGCTCCCCCGTGACATCGGCGCGGCGCGTGGCCACCCACCGCCACACCGTGCGCTCACTGACCCCGAGCGTCTGCCCGGTCAACCGAGCCTGATCGGTACCCAGCGCCCCGACCGCGTCGAGCTGGACCAGCCGATCGAGCGCGGCGCGGCGCACGACCACTCGAATCGCGCATCGCCGATCTCCTGTCGCCTACCGCGGGATAGTCCCGACAATGGCATTGCACCACGCACTGGCCGGTAGCAGAATCTATTTCACCCGGACAGGACTCCCGGGGCGACCAGACCGGGCGACAATCGGGCGGATGCGCCATAATCCTTTGTCCAACATAGACTTACGTGATACAAACCCGCTGGAGCCTCAACTACGCCCGGGCGTGGACGCCCGGACAGGTGAGTCAGCGACTGATCCTGCTGCCCTGCAGCGTATTCCGATCGCGACGCCGGATTCCTCCCTACCCGGACCCTACGGACCATCCCCCTGTGGTTGAACGGATCGGCACGACACCACTGGGCGCGGTGTCGGCGGCGTCGGGCATGCTCTGCGGTGTCCCCGACCTCCTTCCCCGCCCCGGAGTACACCATGCCGTCTCGTCCAAGCTCCTCGCACTCGTTGTCCGACAACGACATCGAACAACTCGCGACCGAGCTGGCGCAAGGCCGCCGACCGACCGTGTGGTTCACCGCAGCTGCGGTAGGCATGGCCGAGGGGCGATCCGGCAAACTGATTGCACTCGCCGACCCTGCCGAACCGGACTGTCTGAGGGTGACACCCGCCCGATCCCGCGACACACTCGCCTTTTCACCGTCCGAACTCACGCTGGTCAAGCCCGTCCGCCGCCGCACCACACCGCCACGACCGGGTCCTCTCGCCCGTCCACGCACAACACCGGCCGAAGATCCTCGATTGTGGTAACCCAAGCCCTCCCGGACCCTCTGACCAGGGCATTCACGAGGCCTGTGCCGAGACTTGCTCGGCAGCCCTCACCTCGTTGTGCACCACAATGATCGAGTTGGAACGCCGGGCGGATGGAAGAGCCCTGACGATGGTGCGGTCGAGGGCGTTCTTCGTGCCGCCGCCCAGCGTTGGACGAACCGGCCTGCCGACTTGAGCGCGGTCTTCGTCTGGGGGGGGAGTCGTGACTACGGTCGAAGCCGTGCGGGGCCCCGGGTACGATGAGAAGTTCGTGCGGGATCCCGGACCGTGCGAGGGAATCCGACATCTGCCGCGACTGCTCGTGCGGCACGTCGGTGTCGTCGTCGCCATGGATGAGCAGGGTCGGCGGGTACCGATCGTCGACGTTGAGTGCGGGGCACCACGGGACAAGCCGTTCTTCCTGGGTCGCGGGGTCGGCGCCGACTACTTCGAGTGGCCACTGCCCTTTCTGCCGGCAATAGAGATAGAACCGTTTACGGTCGGTGGTGCCGTCGTCGAACGCGATGGGCGACTCACTGACCACGTCGAGGGCTTCCTCGCGACTCACCGGAGGCCTCGTGAGGTAGAACGGCGACGGTTGTGAATACCACGGTGCCGTGATGTCGCCATAGCCGCACCAGGAGATGATGGCGGTCGGCCGGGGCGTCAGGCGACACCCTGCGAGGAGGCTGAGGTACCCACCAGGTAAAGCCCCGACGATCACAACCCGATTCGGATCGATGTTCCACAGGTCAGGGCCGGACTGTCGTATCCAGGCGTACGCCGCCTCGATGTCGGTCCATGTCTCGGGCAGCTTGGTCTCCGGAGCCAGGCGGTAGTCGATGCTGACGACAACGTAGTTTCTCAGGTAGCTCTGCATCTGCGGTACGCGGATGCCCTTGCGTGAGCCCCTGATGAGGGCGCCACCATGCAGCCACAAGACCACGGGCTTCACCGTGCGTCGGTCGTCGGGGAGATACACGTCTGCTGCCAGCTCGGTTCCGTCGACGACGCGATAGACGTACGTATCAACCGGTTCCTTCATGGCGTCGGCGGTTTGCTGGGCCGCGCAGATCAGAGTTTTCCGCATCCTTGTTCGACTTCCTTTCATACCTGCTCAGTGGGCTGGCGGATGATCAGCCAGTGAGTGGGCCTTGATGTCGGGCCAGCTGTAGCTGTACCGGCCCGGTGAAGAACTGCTGGTACTCCGCTGGCAGCCGCCGTATCAGTTCGGCCGCCGGCTCGTAGCCCGCACAGGCCGCGAACATGTGGGGTGCGTATCCGCCGACCAGTAACATCCGGTCGCGGTCGGACCGGATGATGCCGGGTGAGTGCACCAGGGACTCGAAGAACAGCAATGTCGATCCGGCTGGCGCCTGCACGTGGTTGATCAGCGACGGGTCCGCCATCGCGGCGTCGATGATCGCCTGTTTATCCACCTCGCCCGGGATCTTGTGGGTGCCCGGGGTCACCGAGGTGCCGCGATGGTCTGGTCCCAGGTCGGTGAGGGCCTTGACAAAATCACGGTGACACGGGCCGTTCGCGATCGTTCCGGCCCGGCCGCGGGAACACCGGTGGAAGTTGTATCGCTGCTGAATTCTGGTGTCCGTCGACGGTCGACGGATGTGCGTCGGACTGTTGCAGGCGAGTCGGTCCGCCGATGATCTCCTTGGCCATCCCGACGATCCGCGGGTAGGTCAGGTAGTCGAAGAACGAACCGACTACCTCGCCACCCGAAACCGTTGTGCCACCGTGGAATAGGCCTGGCAGATCGTCCAGATCGTCGACAAATCCTGACCGCGCGCTGCGGTCTCAGTGGAAGCGGGGCAGGTAGCCCTCGAAGTCGATCGGCGCGTCGGTGTTGGTCTCGCGGTATGGCAGCGGCTTGGGGTCCAGCAGCGTGATCAACGAGTCCTTGATCGCGTACGCGAACAGGTGGTTGCCGCGAGGGCTGTAGTGCCCGCCGCGGACCCGGTACAGGTCGAGGTAGTCGGTGTAGGACAGGCCCATCGGCGCCATCCGCTCGTACTCCAGCCGGTGCACCTCGTTCATGTCGAAGTAGTTGAAGCCTGTACTTTCCAGGTGGTCCACGATGAGCTGGTCGGTGCGCTCACCCTCGCTGCTGACCTCGATCGGCGTCGTCGGCGCGGTTCTGATCGGAGCACCGATGCGGGCAGTGAAGTTGAGCGCGACAAGCAGTTTCTTGCCGTTGGCAACGGTATAGGCGCGGGCCAGGTCGAGGATGTGGTTGGTCGCCCGTTGGGCGTACACATGTAGCAGCTGGTTGGCTTGTTCCCGCGGGTCTGCCGCGCCGTCGAGGTCGAAGCCGAGGAAGCCGGCCAGTGCAGCGGCTTTCTCACGGTCGAGCTCGGTGGTCAGGCCGGCGCCATAGGCGTACAACTGCACCGCAAGGTCGTCACCCAGGTGCTCCCACAGCCAGTCCGGGTCACAGAGCGAGTACACCGACTCCGGCGTGGTCAGCAAGCTCTCGTGCTCGGTGAACCGTCCGGTGGACAGGTCCAACTCGATGTTCGCCCACGGGTTTCCGTGGAACTGGAGGTTGCGCTGCGACAGGTCGGCGAACCATGGGTAGCGCTGCAACCAGCGGGCTCGCATCAGGCTGCGGACCGGGTCGTCACCCCAGACATAGAGGATCACATACTCCGCACCGTGCTCGGCGCTCTCCTCCCGGAGCATCCGCCGGTACGCCTGGTAGACGCCGTACCCGCCGACGCCATAGTTGCCGATCGGCTCGCCCAGATGCCCGGCCAGGTACTCCTGCCAGGTCTCGCCGTCGCTGACCTGGTTGCCCTCGGTGAAGCTGTCGCCGTAGGTGTTGATCCGCGGCGCCCGGTCCGCGTACAGGAACGCCGACCGCGCACCGGTCGGGCCGAAGGTCTCGATTGTCCGGCTGTCGTCGATCCCCCACGGCACCAGCGAGTTCTGAGACACGTAGCCAAGCTCGGGGTCGAATGCCGCCCACCCCGGACCGGTCAGGAAGTGATCGATCACCTCGCGTGGCGCCACGCCATTGCGGACGTATTCCTCCCATGTCATCACATGTTTTTCGGGCATACAGTCTCCTCTGGTCGGGCTGAAAAGGATCTAGGCGGAAGGTGGTCACGGGTTCGCAGGCGCGGATTTCCGTTCCCTGTTGAAGGTAAAGTTACACAACAGTGTTCCCCCGTCTACGAGCGTTGGCTTACGTTCACCGATCGTTCAGGCGACGGCCATCGGGCAAGGAGTTCTAGACCCTGCGAACTCCACCGGGTGTGAGCTGTGCACTCGGCGATAGCGGGGGCCGCAGGTGGACCGGGTGGTCCTCGAACCTGAACACGGCGCTGCTAACAGCGATCGGCTCGTCATTGCCGATCGTGGTGGTGTTCGTGCGGTCGGCGACAGCGTCGTAGTAGCGGGTGTTGAACCGCGCGATGACGCATGCCTTCGAGTTCGGGAAGAAGGAGGGTCCTGGGAGCAGCTTGCGGACCCGGGCACCAGTTGCGGCCCGGCCATGCCGGGGACGGCGACCATCACGTCGGGGAGCGGGTCGAGCAGTGCCCGGTGGCAGCGCCCAAAGGAAATCAGGCTACGGCAGTGGTCTCCTGCAGCTGTGATAGTCAGCAGTGGGCCCGAGTAGGCGGCGGCTGCGAACCCCATCACCAGGAACTCGGCGCAAGGGCCTCCGGTGAAGTAGCGGCGTTCACAGCTCGAATCTCTCCCGATGTGTCCGTCGCGGCTGACGCGACCAAGTGGTCCGGGTCGGATCCGAAGGTTGCCAGCCAGTTCCTTCGGTGCAGCGATAACGCGCAGTTCTGACTCAAAGAATCCACGTTCCGATCCTCACCCACGGGTGTCGGCGGGGCGGCGCAGAGGTTGGAGGTGGTCTCGCCCGGCTGAGGTCAGGGCCGGGCGAGACCGTTTCTCCGGCACGGCGATGTACCGGGGCTTGGGTGACAGGCAGCAACTGCCCCGCCGGAAGGGCGTCTCGATGTCGGTGCCGTGTCTCACGGCTTAGCTGTGACCTGCACCGTTGACCAGGCAGGGTGTCCACGGCGACGCACGGGTCCGACACGGAATGTGAGTCTCGCCGGATTCGGAGTACAGGCCGGGCGCGATCATCAGTCCGACCGCGAGGTTTCCTGGGATTGTGTCGCCTATTTGGCCGGTGTGAAGGGCTGGTTGATGGTGGTGAAGTACTGCACGGCGGCCACGATCGCGACCGGCGCGGTCACCAGCAGCTGCCCGGCCAGCGTGCCCAGGGCTCCGACGGCGACGATGCCGCCCAGGCATCCCACCGCGGCACCGGGAATGAACGGACCGAACATGCCCACGATCGTGGCCGCGGCCACGGTCGCGCCGGCGATTCCGCCCAGCACGCAGCCGACCGCGCCGCCGGCGAGGCCTCCCACCAGGGTCCCGATCGTGGCGCCTGCGCTGACGGTTGAGGTCAGACGGTTCCATGCCGCCTGCTCGCGGTCATAGGGTGTCTTCCACGGTGCGGTGTCCTCGTAGGGCAGTGCCACCGGCTGATACATCGCGTGTGCCAGGTCGAACTGCGGGGTCAGGACCGCGGTGCGGTCATGAATGTCGGCCGCAATCGGGAACACGAAATCGTCGACCCGGAACGACAACTGCGTGCCCGCGACCACCGTCCCGTCCGCCGCCTCGATCTTGAACACACCATCGTCGTTCACCAGCGAACCAGCGTCGGTCGTGATGATCGTCGAGGTCGGTGTCCTGGCGGCAGTGTAGTTCACCACCCCGTTCCCGGCGGCGGGAGTGGGGTCGGCTGTCGCCACGCCGGCCGGCAACAACGCCACCGTCGACAGGGCCGCGCAGAGCAGAGTTTTCCTCATCATTGTTTCGACTTTCTTTCAAGCTCCCCTCGTGTTGGCCGTCGCTGAGTTTGCCGATGTTGGCGTCATCGGTGGTGCCGATGATGAGGGGATGGGAACGGCCTCGCTCGGCTGGGTGAGCGAGGCC
>NZ_JBSGCB010000092.1:0-21197 GCF_053601595.1 Nocardia sp. NPDC004711
CGGCCTCGCAGGGCAGAAAGAGCCCGGCGCAGGACTCCCCGGATCGGGATGCCGGTGTGCGAGTGGAGTACTTAGATCGCGATCTGTGGAACGTACACTGTCAACACCCGAAACCAATCACCAACTGCCGAAACCACACCCATGGATCCTGCCGCACATCGCCAAAGATTCATTTGGAATCCCGCTCTGGGCGGGGACCCATAGCACCAAGACTGCAGGGACGCTTACGACCGGTAGGCCGAATCCACTCCGCGTGTTGCGATCTCGATGGCCACATCCAATCCGATCTCGTACACGATCAGGGCGATCACGAATGCCCACACGATATTCCGACCGCGCACGACAGCGCGCCTGCCGAGGTACATGCAGGTCAGGCCCGCGACGAACCAGGACATCCACAGGCACGCCTGTGCCGGTATAGATTCCGACGCACCCCTGGTGAACCGATGCCAGTCGCCACCGCCGTAGATGAAGTCCGAGTAGCTCGTCATCACAGTCAGGGATACGACGGCGGTGACGAGCGTCACCAGCAGGCCGACCACAACCGAACTGACCGCGAAGGTGTTGGCCCGGCCACGCCTGTAGTCGACCTGCTTCTGTTCGACGGTCATACTCCGCAACCCGTGACGTGTACCAGGACGAGGAGCTTCCCAGCGCTGCGGGCAGCGGCCAGTTTCGCCTTCACTGCGGGGTAGTCCAGGGTGTATTTCGTCAGGTCGGGGTTGAAATGCACTGAAGCGCTGCAGCGATCTGGGCGCGACCCGCTCGCGATCCAGATCTCTCCGTCTGCCGTCGCCTGGGCTCGATCGACGGGCCGCAGAGGAATCGACGGCACCGCCACCGCGGCTACCGGATCCGGATATGGTTGCGGCCCAGCGAAATACGCCAAACCCTCGGGCAGATCGTCGCCCGGCGACCAACTGAAGACCGCGACCCGCTCGAACCCGGCGACAGTCACCTCATCGGCGATCCGCACCGACTCGACCGGACGGTCCTGCCACTGGTGAAATCGATGAATTCCGAACAGCGGGAGCCCCACCAGCGCCACCACCGCAACCGCGACCCGGCCCAGACGAACCGCGCGGCTGCGGCCCCGCGGAGTATCCGTACCTGTCATCGATCCCCTCCTGATCGCCTACAGTACCGTGACCAGCAAGTCCGGGAGGTTCTGGCACTTCTCTAAGCACCACGACAAGCTGGCGCTGACCTACCGCGCCAGCATCGTCCTCGCCCTTGTCGGTGAGACTGCCGCAGAAGCGGTTGCGTTGATCGCCTCACACCTGCCGGCAGGGTGTGGGCCTGCGATCGATGGGACCGCCGAGGACCTCCCATAGATCGGTTCCTGGAAACGTCCGCTACTGCCGCATACCGCACTGACCGAACCGGCCAGCGCAGCGCGCCGGCAGTCGGAACCTGGTGCGGCGCAGAATGTCCGCTACTGCCGATGAGCGTGCCTTCTTGCGGCTCAGTGAGCGTTCTGCTGCGGTGGCCGCCACATCGACCACACTCGTGGGCCGCCGAAGTGCATCGTCGTCTGATCGCGAACCGTGAATCCGAAGCGCTTGTAGTAGGCGAGATTTCCTGGATTGCTGGTTTCCAGGTAGGCGGAAGCGCTTTCGTGGTCGCAGGGGCCGAGTCGGGACTGCAGTAGCTCACGGCCATAACCCATTCCACGCGTACCCGGAGATGTTCCGATCGCCTGTAGGTACCAGTGCGGCTCGCTCGGGTGTACGCGCTGTTTCTGGTGATCGGCCAGTCCCAGCCGCGGGATACTCGGACCGAACGCCTGTAACAGGCTGGGCAACATGCCCATTTGAGCGCGAATGGTGTGCCGCCAACGATCGGGTGGCGCCCACAGGGTCGCACCCTGCACGGTGCCGGCGGCGTCCACGGCGACATCGACATGACCGTGCAGCAGGTGGTGCCGGGCCAGCGCGGCGAACATCTTCGTGGCGCGCGCCACCCGCGACTCGGAGTCCGGAAGTAGCCACCCGACATAGGGGTCGTCGTCGAATGCCGTCGCCAGCACGCCTGCCACGGAATCGACGTCGCCGGTGTCGGCAGCTCGGATCAGCACAGCCATAACCGCAGTCTCGACAAGTCGACCCCCATCGATCGCTGCGCCGACCATCCGCGCAACTTTCAAAACCGTTGATACACACCAGTAATCAAGTGCGATCTCCGCTTACGACCTCTGACGATACCCAGCCGCTGCCGCGTTCGCCCAAGGAACGCATCCGAGGTCCAGGCGAACGCATTATTCTGCCGCATACCGCGCTGACCGAACCGGCCAGCGCGGGGCGGCGGAAGATCAACCGGCCGTGCCCATCTGACGTCGGCCGAGCGTCCGCAACTGCCGGCGAGCGAGTCTGGAGTGATGTCGCTCTCGGCGGCGGTTCGCGGGATTCCCTGTGTGCCACTGGAAATCTAGGATCGGCAGTGAGGTCCCGGGGGAGGGAGACCCATGACGGACTCAATATTCACCACGCAGACCGCAGCACGGCCCCTAGTGGTCTTCGATGGCGACTGTGCGTTCTGCACTGCCAGTGTCGATCGCATCCGGAATCGAATACGACCGGACGTCGAGTTCGTTCCGTGGCAACGACTCGACCTGCCCGCCCTAGGACTGACAGAACAACAGGTCGAAAGCGCTGTTCAGTGGATCGACGGTGAGGGAGGCCGAGCATCAGGAGCGCGCGCTGGCGCGCTGCTCTTGCGACGTGCCGCACAGCCGTGGCGAGCAGTAGGCACGATCATGCTGATTCCGCCGGTCAGCTGGCTCGCCGCTATGGTGTACCGTCTCATCGCCAAGAACCGGCATCGTCTACCTGGCGGTACTCCGGCCTGCGCCTTCCCCAGCCCAAAGCAGCATTGACGGCCTACCGCACCCGGTTCTGTCGTTTGCCACCGTTGTAGGACCACTACGTTGCCAGTCCTGGGACCACCGGACGCAGTGCAGAAGTGGAACAAGTTATCGCACGTTCGGCTGGTGGAGGCCGCGTTCCCGAATGCGTGACCAGCGGCATGAGCTGAACCGGCCCGGGCGGTGCCTACCGAAGCGTCGTCCCCGCTCGACGCGTTGTATGACCGCTACGGCCTGGCCGAGGAGATGATCGCCGGTCCGGATGGGGCCCCGGTGTCGGGCACCCCGGAGTAGTCGGGCAACTCAACGCCGTTGATGGCGCGCTCGAGCAGTTCGGTGAACCATTCGCCGGCGAAATCGGGACCCGGCTCGGCGTCCGGCCCGGGGACGTCGCGGCTGCGGGCATTCAACCGGCCGATCTCCTGGTTGGCCTCGACGAACGACCGCATCCGCGCCTCGTAGCGGGCGAATCCGGCCGCGGGATCCCATCCGGCGGCGGCCAATTCACCGGCCAGCAGGTAGGCGCCGACCAGAGCCAACCCGGTGCCCTGCCCGGACATCGGCGATGAGCTGAACGCCGCGTCCCCGAGCAGCCCCACCCGTCCGATCGACCAGCGGTCCATCACCACCTGGGCGACCTGGTCGAGGTAGAAGTCCGGGGTGTCGTCCAGATGCGCCAGGATGTCCGGGGTCAACCAGCCCAGGCCCGCCATCTGCTCACGCAGCAGGCGCTTCTGGGCCTCGACGTCACGGTAGTCGACGTCGAAGTCGGCCGCGGCGAAGTAGAACATGGCCATCGCCCGCGTAGCGTCCTGAATGGGGCGCAGTAGGGCCGAGCGCCCGGGCTCCTGGTACTCGAGCAGCCAGCGATCCAGCCCGAACTCGTTGGGCACACTGTAGAAGGCCAGCACGTGCCCGAGGTGGCGGAGGAACCGCTCGTGCGGCCCGAAGACCATCGCGCGCAGCGCTGAGTGCAGCCCGTCCGCCCCGACCACCAGATCGAAGCGGCGCCGGTCGCCGCTTGCGAAACTCACGTCGACCCCATCCGCGTCCTGGGTGAGTTCGGCGATCCGGTCGCCGAAGAGGTACTCGACACCGGCGCGGGTGTCGTCGTAGAGCACCCGGGACAGATCCCCGCGCAGGATCTCGATCTCCGCGATGAACCCGTCGCCACCGTCGTCGTCCGCGTGGAAGGTCTCCAGCACGTTCCCGTCCGCGTCCATCGTGTACGCGCCGGCGGTCTCGGTGCGGGCCGCGCGTACCGCCGCGTCCAGACCCATCCGGTGGATGACCTCCTTGGCTACTCCGCGCGCGTCCACCGCTTGCCCGCCTGGACGCAGTTCGGGCGCTCGCTCGACTACGGTCACCTCGGCTCCCCGTCGGCGCAACCAGTGGGCCAGCGCGGGCCCGGCGATGCTCGCCCCCGCCACCAACACCCTGGCACCGCTCACCGGCGGCTCCTGCTCACCCGTCAGGATCGTGCACTCCTGCCCGAGGTCGTCGACACTCATCATTGCCTCCATGTGTTTCCTCCCGCACCGGAACGCTCCCCGCACAGGCCCACCGCTGTCGGTGTATCCAGCCGTATCGACTACGGATCCACCCGAAACTCATCGGTGCAGCCGGAACCGCATCCACGCTCCCGCGAACACCCTGAACTCCGCTACCTATGGAACGTCCGGCCGCTCTCGCCATGATCGGTCCGCACAACGGATCTGGAACATGTTCGCTCAGTGGACCACCCGCTGTCGGTGGTCCCACGACTGGCAACGTGGTGGTCCCTTCAAGCTGGCAGGCGACAGTTCGGGGTTGCTCGCGAATCATCGGCACCGAGCGACCAGCGCGCCAATCATCCGCTCATGCCGCATACCGCGCTGACCGGGCGGCCAGCGGCGAGAGCTGCTGCGGCTCAGTGGCATTCGTTTCTGCCAAACCCGCGCGGTTCACCGGGACCCGTGGGGCGGTCAGTCTTCGTCCTGATCCTCGTCGTCTTCGTCATATTCCTCGTACGCCTCGGCTTCGAGTTGTTTGACTTCGTCGACGAAGCGCCAATAATCCGGACTATAGAGGTCTAGATGGACCGCATAACCCGTCGCCGCCAGGTCGAAGACGACCTTCGGCGTGAGCCAGTGCAATTCCATTTCGTCGGTGACATCCTCAGATGCGGATATTCCCAGCGTCGTCGCGTTCGACGCCGCGATACGGGAACGGTTCCCCGCTTACGCCGGCGAGAGATCCAACTAGCCACAGCGTGCGGGAATCATTGCTGTACAAGACATCCGCCATTGCCTACGGCTGCGCTGACCGCGCTGACCGAACCGGCCAGCACAATTACGTTGGAAGACCAACGCCCAGAGATCATCTGACGTAGCCGACCCGCGGGCGAACGTCTTGGAATGCCGAATGGCGCGCTGACGGAACCGGCCAACGCGGGGCGCCGCGGCCGGAACCTGGTGCGGTGCAGAACGTCCGCTACTGCCGATGACCGAGCGGCTTGCCGCCCGGAAATCAGCCCAGCTACCGGTCTGCCACTCGATGGATCTGGCAGCGGATATGCTTTTCGGGTGTCGGCCTCTGCTGCGGATTGCGTCGGCTGGACGCTTCGGTGATTGGGGCACAGCCAGATTCGCTCACCGGCATGGATCCGAAGGGGCGCCACGTGAATCCGCGGCAGTGGCCGGGGATCAGCGGGTGGCGTCAGGAACCCACATGTACCCGCTGATCCCGGTGTTGACGCAGATGACAGGTTCCCCGGTGTTCACATCCCACGTCGGATGCATCAACTCGCTGTGTGGACACCAGGTGTTCACTACCGGCGTCGCCGTCGCCGCCGCCGACCCGGCCAATCCGATGACCGCCGCCGCAATGACTCCGCCGATGACGGCTGTGCTCGCGAGTGCCTTCACTGTGTTCTCCCTTCGTTGTTTGACAAGACCACTCTGCGAGGACGGCGTTAACGAAATCTTGGGGTTTGCTTATCGACGGTTCGCACGATGCTCGACAATAGTTGGACGCGGCAACCGTTCGAAAACGATTGCCGGTCGAACGCACTCGTCTATCGACCTGCTCAGCCCGGACCACCCAATTCACGAGGACAAACCTGGCACTTCGCTATGGCTAGGCATGGCCGGCCGAACAGGTCACCGACACTGCCGCCCGGCTGAGGGCAACCCGTTCGAGACACCGCAAAGCAGAGGCGTGCCGCAGATCGCTTGTGCGCCATCCGAAGTCGGTACAGGTGACGCTGTGGCTGCGAGGCAGGATGATCGGGCCTCGGTGTCACGAAGGTGGCGTTCGGTGAATGTCGGTCGCGCACTCCGGTGTTCAGTGTCGATGAGGCTCGGGCGCGCCTGCCGAACCCACTGCGCCCGCGCGACCGCGTCTTCCGGGGTTCGGGCCTTCCATCGGGAAAGACCAGTTGCCTGCGGTGAGGAGCGGTCCGTAGATGATCAACCAACTCCGCCCGACCCGGAGGCCGACAGCATTCGCGAACTGGTAATCCGCCACTCCCATCTCCATGTCGTACCCGTCATCACCGATCAATCGCACGGAGAAGCCATGACGCAGGGCCACGGCCCACTGACGCTGGACCCGAAGGGTGGAAGGTGTATCGCAGCAGAGCCTTTCGTCAATTCTCAGCCTCGGAGAAACTGCCGAGACGGCGCCGGGTGGCTGTGCTAGCCTCCATCCGGAGTTGCCGCCAGCGGGGCTGCAACTGGAGGGGGAAAAGAACGTGCTCAAAGGCATTCGTAGATCTGTCATTCTATTGCTGACGGCTATTGCCGCATTGACTGTAGCGTCTACGGCGTCAGCTGACAGCCTGCAGATCCGTAGTGGAATGAATGGTTTCTGTCTTGATATTCAGGGGGCGAACCCTGATCCGGCGCCGGTCGTCTCGTACCCGTGTAACGGTCAGTCCAATCAAGCCTGGTATTGGGACGGCCAGCAGATCCGTAGTGGAATGAATGGTTTCTGTCTTGATATTCAGGGGGCGAACCCTGATCCGGCATCGGTGGTCACGTACCCGTGTAACGGTCAGCTCAATCAAGCCTGGTACAGGAATGGCGCGGAAATCCGTAGCTATCTGAATGACTTCTGCCTCGATATCCAGGGGGCGAACCCTGATCCGGCACCGGTCGTCACGTACCCGTGCAACGGTCAAGCCAATCAACGCTGGTAAATCTATTGCGGGCGAAATCCGGAAGGTGCCTGACCTTCTGGTAGATCGCTCCGAACGCACTATTCTGCCGCTGACCGCGCTGACCAACCCGGCCAGCGCGGCGCACCGGAAGATCAAGTGGCCATACCGATCCGAGGCCGACCGATCACATGCAACTGCCGATCGGTGTGCACCACGCAGACCGTTGTGAGGTAGCAGTCAGTACGAGCGGTACGGCCAGGTGTGGCTATTGTTCGTTCGTTCAACCCGCTCAACCCACTGAGTTCACCCGCCAGGAAGGCCAATGGACCCCCTCGGAGATTCGCTGCTCGCTCGCCTGGTCGGTCTCGAACTTGCCTCGGTGGTGTTCGTCAGGGATTACCTGCAGTTCGACTTCGACGGCCCACGCTTGACCTGCTATGTGTGGCCGACCGTTCACGCCGACGGCATTACTCGGTCGCTGGGAGATGCCGGATATCGGGATACGTTGTGCGCCTTCATCAGCCAGACCGTCGTATCGACCAAGGAAGCTGTTGGCCTCGGACTTGTCGTGCGGTTCGGTATAGGTGCGGTCTCCATCCATCCGGCACTCGAGGAACTGACTGGCCCCGAAATCGCGATGATTTCAGGCTTCCCCGACTGGAGCTGGGGCGTATGGCGTCCCGGTGAGGACGTGTTCGCTGTGGAATGAAAGCCGGCGCTACGTCCGGCCGAACATCCGGGCATGGTGCATTCTGTGGTGATGATCGACCGGCAGACCGAATCGCATGAGGAAAGGGCGAGCCATGTTCGCGTTCATTTCGACCTCGAGGTGGATGAGGACGGTTGGCCGCCCGTAGGTACCGAATCCATGTGGGCACTCCCTTCGACCGAGCCGGGACTCGTCGAACTCGCCAACACCCCCTGGTTCGTCCGCGGGCTGGCCATCGGTGACATCATTCGGGTCGCTGCCGACAGCGCGGGCCTGCTGCGGATGACGGAGCACGTGTCGTGGTCGGGCAGTTGCACGATCCGCGTAATCCCTTACCGCTCAGGACCATTGGCAGGCGACCTGCAGCAAGTGATCGATACCTTTGCGTCACTGGGAGCCAACTACGAGGGCCTTCAGCAATACGGGATGGTCGCCCTCAGTATTCCCACGCATGCCGATCTGTCCGCCGTGAAACGTCTGCTCCGCCAAGGCGAACGAGACGGGTGGTGGGCTTACGACGAGGGATGCATCGGCGACGAATGGGACGAGGCCGGGTAGCCGACCGCCTTCGGCGAATCCACTCGTGGTATCCGCTCATGCCGCATACCGCGCTGACCGAACCGGCCAGCGCGTGTGTCGGAAGATCAACTGGCCGTGCCGATCCGAGGCCGGCGGAACGTCCGCAACTGCCGAATGGCGCGTGTCGAACCGCAGGGCCGGTGGGCAGCCGACGTGACTGATCGGTACTGAAGAGAATCCCGCTATCGCGGTGACGCGTCGGGGGATAACAGCGCGTCGATCGCCGCTCTGGTGTCGTGTGCCTGACGGGTCGGGACAGGCAGATCTGCATTCCACGTGCGTCCGTGGCTTATCCAGCAGGTCCGCATTCCTGCGCGGTGTCCACCGGCGACGTCGAGTTCGGGGTCATCGCCGATCATCCATCCCTGCTCGACAGCATCGGCACCGATCTGGCGAGCGGCGAGCTCGAAGATGCGGACATCCGGCTTGCGTAAGCCGACCTCACCTGAAATGCAGTAGCCGTCAACGTGTTCAGCGAGCCCGGTGCGTTCGAGCTTGCCGAGCTGATTGTCCAGTGCACCGTTGGAGACGATGCCGACGATCCATCCACCGCCGCGCAGCAGCGCGAGGCCCTCCAGCACTCCCGGCCGCGGTCGCACGAGTTCGGGCATTCTGTGCCGGTACCGCTGCCACAGCAGCTCAACTGGTTCGGCCAGCCTGAAATGTGCTCTGATCTCATTGAACATTCGCTCCTTCGGCCCCGGCCACATCTTCGGAGCGGCTTGCAGCCAGCCCACCGCACCGTCTGGCAGCCGATGCTCTTCGGCGAACTCGAATACCCACAGGCCGAATGCTCCGGTCTGATCCACGAGCGTGTCATCCAGGTCGAACAATGCCATCGGATGTCTCAAATCAGCTCCTTCCCGAACGCACCGTAATGCCTATCGCCCTGACCGAATCCGCCAGCGCGAGGCGCGGGAGACATGCGGTGTCGGCGCAGCAGTCGTGGCACTCAGATGTAGACGTTGCGACCGTACTCGCCGTGCGGCAGTGTGAAATCGTCCGGTCGTTCCGGGCGCAGACGGTTATAACGCAGCCCGAACTCATCGATGGCCTCGTGGATACTGCAGTCCATTTCGGTCCTGATGGCGCGGAGAGCCTGAACCACCTTCTCAGCGACGATCAGTCGTTCACCGAGGTCTCGTCATTCACGTGAGCAGTGTGTCGGTGCGCTGCGGGATCGGCAACCGGATTCCGACACAGCCCCGCTAGGAGAGGCCGCGGCCGATGCAGCGAACATACTCAATTGCCGCATACCGCGCTGACCGAACCGGCCAGCGCGGTACCTCGGAAGATCAATGGGCCGAGGGCATCTCGGACGGCTGCCCGACCGCCGACAGTGCACGGTATGCCGATTACAGGCTCAAGCCCTGCTTCAATGCCGAATTCTGACGCCCTGAGATGTTGTGAGAGGCTCCGAAAAGGGACCGGGGCCGCCCGGGGGAACAGGAGTGGGTATGCCCAGCTATGAGATTGACGGAGTTATACCGGTTGTAGCCGCCGACGCGTTCGTGCACCCGTCGGCAGTGCTGATCGGAGACGTCGTGGTCGAAAGTGGCTGCTACATCGGCCCGGTGGCCAGCGTCCGAGGCGACTTCGGCCCGATCGTCATCGGTGCGGGATCCAATGTTCAGGATGGCTGTGTGCTGCATTCGTTTCCGGGGCGAGAGTTGTTGCTGGAAGCTGAATCTCACATCGGGCACGGTGCGGTACTGCACGGTTGCGTGATCGAGTCGGGGGCGATGGTCGGCATGAACGCAGTCGTGATGGATGGCGCACGGGTGGGGGCACGCGCGCTCGTGGGCGCCGGGAGCATGGTTCGGGCGGACACGACGATCCCCGCAGAGCATCTCGCGGTGGGTAATCCGGTCACCGAGACCCGGCCGTTGGATGAGCAGACGTTGCGGTGGAAGGCAAACGGCGTCAAGGTTTATCAGGAATTGGCCAAGAGGTCGTTGGCTTCGATGCGGGAGACCACACCACTGGCCGAAATTCCGATCGACCGGCCGCGACTCAGCACCGGCCGCGACGTGTCGACTCCCTTGCACGAATTGCGCCGCAGTGGTGGCAGTAGCTAGTCGTCGAGAAAGGTTGCAGGGGAGCGACGGCGGCGGTCTACAGTGACCGAGAAGACATCGGGGCGAGAGTAGTGCCCGGCAGGATCGAAGTTCTGTCGTTCCTGGGCTACCCGGGCGGGATCGATATCGGCGATCACGAGGCGTTCCGCACCGATCACCGGCTCGACCAGCCAGGCGCCATCGGGTCCGGCGATCGCGGAGCCGCCGTCATAACCGGCCAGTTTGCCTTGTGAGATCAGCATGTCTCGCAGCGGGAAGTCCTCAGGCACATCGCCTTAGTCGAGCACGGCTGCGGGCGGCCAGGGAATAGACCCGACCTTCCAGTGCGACGAATCGGGTGATGTCTCGGGTGTTTCGGACCGATCCGGGCCGGGTGGAGATATGAAGGGTTTCCCCGTCGGCATACAGGGCGTGGCGGGCTTGGGGCATCCAGTTCTCCCAGCACGACAGGCCGGTAGGCTGGCGCAACTGTCTTGGGTTCGAGGCGCTGACGCGGTTGGTCCGCGGCGGCCGAATCTGATTGCGCCTCATACCCTGCGAGCGGTATCGATGCTCAGACCTAGAGTATCGGTGGGGGAAGCACCGGCGGTGGGGGATTCACCGGCGGTGGGGGATGCAGCGGCGGTGTTGTGGTGGTTGTCGGAGGCGGCGTATGCGTCGCCTCCGGACCGTCGAAAGAGCGGACCAGGATGCCAGCACGACCCGGGGAGTCCGGGCTGATATCCGCGCAGGTGCCAAGGTTGTCCCCGCGCAGTTCGCCAGAGAAACTGCTGGGTACTTGTGGGAGTTCGACGGTCGGCGTATTCGCCGACGCACCGAACGCGATCACTGTCGCGGCAGCAAGGGATCCGAGCATGACGGTGGTAGTCCGGAGAATCTTCGGCGGATGCACTGACCGGCTGCAGTGACCGCCACCGTGTTTGTAATGTCCAGCCGTCCGGGTGACGTGGCAGGCAGTCAGCTCGTGCCGATGTATCAGCTCATGCTGGTGTGCGGGGTCCTGTGACCAGGAGTCACGGTCGCGAGATGTCGTCATTGTGTTCTCTGCGGCGATTTCGGGACTCGCCCAGCACAGGCAGTGGCCGAGCGCTCTGGTGGCCGAGCGCTCTGGTGCTGTCGACCGTTGCCGGTGGGGTATGACCGGCGCAATCATGAGCAGCTCCTGATGCGTGAACCGACGCATCTCGCGCGGTATCGACCTGTTGATTGTCTCCCGGCACGATGCCCCGGAAACAGGGCAATTCGGCTCCTCCGTAGAGAGCAGAAAAGGCGTCACTGGCAGGGCTGGAGGCCTTTCCGAACTGAATGGCGCGCCAGTGCTCGACTGACTACCCCTCGGGGGCGAGGTGTCCCTCGTTGGCCTGGTCGGGCGCGACCGAGTCGTACGAACCGCCGTGGCTCGGGTGAGGGTGCGATGGCCCGTCCGTCGCGCGTCGGCCATGCGCCGACGTGCCGGTCACCGGTCCGGATCGAGGACGTGCCGGCGCGGCTGGGATCCACTGGCCCTGACGCTCGGATTCGCTGGCCCTGACCCTTCACCGATCGATGTTTGTGTCCTGGTCGCCGCGTACTCGGGCGGGAGGGAGGCGGCTTCGGCGTCGATGTCCGTCGGGATCGACGCGGGTCGACGCCGGGTGCCCTGGTCGACACGCCTGGCCGTGACATCGCCTGGCCGGTGGCGCCGTTTAGGCTTGCCGAACGGTATCCCTCCCATGTGGATTTGTTCGTGTGCTGTCGAGTTGCCTATCGTCGCGAACCGGAAGGCTCAGGCATGCGAGGTTCGTTCACCGGCGCTGTGGCCGCTGCGGTCGCGGCAAATCTGGCCGTGGCAGGCCTGTGTATCGGTGGCGCTGGAGTCGGCCGCGCCCAGCCGCCCAGCGCGGATGTCTCCGGTGGCGGAGTTCATCTGACGGCGTCGGTCGGCAGCATCGAGGCGAACCCGCCCGGTGACCGGACACCGAACTTCCTGATGACGTTCTCGCATGCCGCGCAGATGTCCGGCGATTACTCGGTCACCGTCGACGGTGGCCAGATCACCTCCGGTGAGGCGGTCGCGGGATTCATCCTCGGCTGCGGGATCAGTGTGGACGGCGGCTTCGGTGTCGAGATCGGCACCGATCAACGGCTGGGCGCGAGAATTCCCGGTCGGGTGATCAGGCCCGGTGTCATCGGGAATCTGGGCGTGGGCGAAGGCGTGTTCGCGAACTTGGGACCCGGCCAGGTCACTATCGCCAGAACCGAGACGGCCCGCCTGGATGCCACCACGACCTTCCCGCATCGCATCGCGTTCAACAATGCCGCGCTCAATATCGCCCAATGCGCCTCGCCGGTATCGGCCGTCCCTTTCATCACCACCACGGTGAGCACCGCTGAGCGGCTGGTGCAGACCACCGCCTACGGCGACCAGTTCACCTTCTGAAACGGTGGCACGGTCGAGTTGAAATCCTTTGCACCACAATGTGTCTCGCTGAACAGGCAATGCTCGCACGAAGGAGAGGTAGGACATGATGCCCGCTATCCCCGAGCCGGCCGAGACCTGGAAGTTCGATGCCGGTGAGGCGCGGTTGTATCCGGCCGACGGCGCCAATCTCGTCGATCCGTTCATCATCGCCGCCGGTTCCATCCATAACCGGCCAACCGACCTCGACGTTCTCCTCGAGGATGTCGCCAGCGAGGAGTACTCGCTGCTTGCGGGCCTCCACGCCGCCGGCTACGACGTCATCCTGGTCGGATACAACAACGGTGCGGCCGATCTCGAGACCAACTCCTCGGTGATCACCGAAACGATCACCCTTGCCAACGATGTACGCAGTTCCGAATACTCGCTCACCGTCGGTGGTCTCGGGCGCGGCGCGCTGCTTGCCCGCTACGCGCTCGCGAAGTCGGAAACCGAACGCGTCGATACCCGGACCGGGTTCTACGTGTCCTGGAACGGGACACCGCACCGGAGCGAGGAAGGCGCGTTGATGGAACGCGTGGGCTGGTGGCCCCGGATTCCGGTGAAAATCAAAGTGCGCTCCCAGGCCGAGGTCGATTGGTTCGGCAACGGTGAGTTCGATCGTGAACGCATCGACGACAGCGACGAGGTGATGACACAAAGTCTGGGCAATTGGCTCATCGACACGATCAGCTGATCCCGGGCTATCCCCAGCAACAGCACCGACCGCAGCGCTTCACGGTCCGATGCTGCTCACCCCGAGTGGATCGAAGAGGGCGCGAACGGACCGAGGGTGGCGTATCTCGACGTGGCAGACCTCCTCACCGCGGGCGCAACCGGCTACCAGACCGCTCGATGGTCCGACGCCGTTGTGCCAGCGGATTGTTCGCATCGATCGTTTTCGAGCACTCAGCGACATGGGTGGACGGGATGGGGCGGGTAACGACCTCATCATCCCTCGGCCACGATCGGGCACCGACCGGTTGAGAAGGCCGACCTGTTGGTATGCGCTGAGGTGTCGGCGCAGCACACAACCCCCTGACCCCGCTGAGCCGATACGAGGGTCTCGCCTAACGTGCGCTACCGCGACGCTGGGGCGAGACCCTCGTCCTTCCGACGTGGTCAGCGTGGGATGTGCCACCTCCGGACATCCGCGCCTCGATGGCGTCGTGCTCGGCGCGGATCAGGGCGCAGATATCTCCGAATTAGCTACACGGTCGCGATCGTGGTGCAGAATGCCGGAGGGAACCGGCCCGACCGGTCGGTGAACCTTCATGGGGTGAAATGACCGATCTGATGGGATCGACTGCACACGAGTTGCTCGCGCAGATCCTCGCGCGCTACGGCAGCATCGACGCCTTCCTCGCCCGTCTGCACGCTCTGCTGGACATACCCACAGCCGTGCACCCTGACGCGGTGGCACCCTCGGCCGGTGGCCGGCACCGGCTCGCAGAGCCCCAGAGCACAGTGCCGATGACTACCGGAACTTCTGCCTCGCCTACGTGACCGAATCCTGTCAGGAAATCCTGACATGAATGGTTGGGTGTGGTGCCAGCCCACGCCGTCAGGTCAGCGGGGACCCTGCCCGGGGCTGCGGCGAGCTTCGAGCGCATCCAGGATCAGATCCAGGCCGTAGGTGAACTCGCCCGTATGGTCGTAGCCCGGTCGCAGGGCGTGATCGGTGATCAGCTCGCGCAGGTGCGGGTACCGATCCGCGGGCAGGCGCTCGAGGATGTCGCTCGCCACGTCCTCGACATCGGCAGGGGTCGCGGCGGGCAGATTCGCTTCCTGCAGAACATAACCGCCGATGTAGCTGTCGATGAGGGAGACGGCATGCGAGGCGTCGGCGAGAGTGAACCCGGCCGCTTTCAGGACTCCGAGCACCGCATCGTGGTGATGGAGCGTGGCGGGGCCGGGATTGCGGCGGGAGTCCATCAGCCCCAGCGCCCAGCGGTGCTGCGACAACACCTGCCGGGCGGAATGGGCGCGTACCCGAATTGCGTCCCGCCAGTCCGCGCGGCCGGTATCGGGTAGGTCGATCGCTGCGAACACCGCATCCACCACACCGTCGAGGATGGCCTCCTTGTTCGGGACGTGGTGATACAGCGACATCGCCTCCACCCCGAGTTCCTGGGCCACCCGTCGCATCGAGATCGATTCCGCGCCACCGCGATCCGCGACCCGGATGGCGGCATCCAGCACCCGTTCCCGGCTGAGCGGTTGCGATCCTCGTGGCACTGCGGCTCCCGGTTCGAAGGGTATTGACAGGCTTACGCCCGTAAGCCTACCTTACGGCTGTAAGTCAACCTTACGCCCGTAAGAGAAGGAGATGCCGATGCCGATGCCGAGATGGTGGGGGCACGTGAACAAGCGGCTGTTCAATCCGCGCGCGATCGCGAACGGGAAGTGGCCGGTGCTGACGCACATCGGCCGCACCTCGGGCACGACCTACCGCACCCCGCTCGACGCCTATCCCGTCCCGGGCGGGTATCTGTTCGTGCTGGTCTACGGCTCGCGCGCGGACTGGGTGCGCAATGTCCTGGCGGCCGGTGGCGCATCCCTGCGGATCGGCGGCCGCGACGTGGAACTCGCCGCCCCGCGTATCGTCGGGGAGACCGAGGCATTCCAGGCGCTGCCCGCGGATGCCGCACGCCCGCCGAAGCTGTTCCGCATCACCGAATTCCTGCGCATGGACCTCGGCAACGCGGTGACCTTCAGCTCCGAATCCGCTCGCTGATCGGCGTAGGTACCGGTCCGGTCCGGGTTCTCGCTGCACACCGCCGGATCGTCGCACCCGGCTGCCAGCGCGGCGTGTCACGCACCGCGGTCGACTCGGCGAGCGGGCCTCGCCCCGGCTCGCGCCGCCAACCTATCGAGCACTTCGGTGCGCGCCTCGGGGACCCTGATCTCCATCCACACCGAACCCGCTGGGCCGCTACCGAATTCGAAGGCCACACCGACCCGGCGTTCTGGCCGGTGCGGTCAGAGCGGCATGCGGCTCCTCCGTGAAGTACGTGGTGCCGGAGAAGGTGGCCTCCGTGAAGTCCGTAGGGACAGGATGTTCTGCGGGCCAGCACTTTCGAATCATGATCGGTGATCACGACCATCTGTTTGCGGTCGGCCAAGTCGATCCCGACGATCGCATTGCCGGTCGGGACCAAGGCGCGCAGCCGGTTCAGGCGCGCGTTACGGTTGCGATCACCCCGGGACAAGCCATTACCGTTGTTCATGGAACGTCCTCCCTGTTGGGACGGGACACCAAGCCCTACAAGCGCATCAGGAGGACGTTCCCCACGTCCAGACACCGACGCACAGAACGTCTTTCGATGCCGCATAGCGCGCTGACCGAACCGGCCAGTGAGAGGCAGGCGAAGGTCAACTGGCCCTGCTGATCCGGCGCTGGCGGAACGCATCATTTTGCAGTGTGAGTACGGCCTGAACCCGTATGCCGAGGTGGAGTCGGAGGCTGAGCAAGATCGGTCAAGCGGGTTTCGGGGCCGCGTTGGCAGACTCGTCGTGTGGCCAAGACCGGACGAGATCGACTACGCGAACTGCTCGACGCGGTGCTGGACGAGAACAACACCACGCTCGGTGCGATGGCGGCTGATGCCTTCGTTTCGCCGTTCCATTTCACCCGGCAGTTCTCGCGCGGTATCGGCGAGCCGCCGGTGGCGCTGAAGCGGCGGGTGCTGCTGGAGCGGGCGGCGTGGGAGCTGTCGACGGGTAAGTCGGTGACCGACGTCGCGTTCGCGGCCGGGTACGACTCGGTGGAGGGTTTCAGCCGCGCGTTCAGCGCCGCGTTCGGGCATCCGCCGAGCCTGACTCCCGCGGACGAGCGCCGACGGTGGTTGCCCACGAGCAATGGCATCCACTTTCACCCGCCCATGTCGCTGTGGGTGACGAGTGCGCCGAAAGAACAGGCCGTGCTGGATCCCACGACCCTGCTGATTCATCACGATATCGACGACACTCGCGAACTCCTCAGTATGGCAGCGCAACTCGACGAATCGCAGTACCGGCGGGTGCGATTTCCGGGCCTGCTGGTGGAGTCGTTCCGGGGGCCCGAGGAATCCATTGCCACCGTGCTCGCCCATCTCATCGAGTCGAAGGAGGTGTGGCTGGCCGCGATCGACGGCGAGGACATCCCGACGACCGCCGACGACGCCCTCCCGGAATTGGTGAAACGCCATGAGCGCGTAGCGGTTCGGTGGCTGGATACCATCCGCGATCTCACCCGGCGTGGCGGGTGGGACGACACCCTGATCGATGCGCTGTGCGAGCCGCCGCAGAGCTTCGTCATCGGCAGCGTGATCGCCCACATCCTCAGCTACTCCACCCACCGCAGGTATCTCGTACGGCATTGGCTGCGAACCGAGTTATCCATCGCCGGAACCGAAATCGGAGACGGCGATCCCATCGAATGGCTACACCAGAGAGGATGACGTGACCTTCAAGACCGTCTACCACACCGCTACCAGCCTGGACGGATTCCTGGCGACCCCCGACCACAACCTGGATTGGCTGCTGTCTCGGCAGGTCGACTGGGACGGCCCGCTGGGACTGAACCGGTTCGCGGCTGGTGCGGGCGCGATCGCCATGGGCTCGAGCACCTATCAATGGATCAATGAGAATTCCACCGAGCCCTGGCCTTACAACATGCCGACCTGGGTGTTCACCCATCGCGAGTTCCCGGCCTTCGACGACGGCCGCGACGTCCGATCGACCTCGAAGCCGGTGGAGGTCGTACACGAGGAGATGGCCGCGGCCGCCGACGGCAAAGACCTCTGGCTGATGGGCGGCGGCGAGCTGGTCGGCCAATTCGCCGATCAGGGCCTGCTGGACGAAATCATCGTCTCCATCGCCCCCGTCACGCTGGGCGCGGGCGCACCCCTGCTCCCCCGCCGCCTCGAACTGAAGACCACGGAAGTCGCCCATAACGGCGAATTCGCCTGCGTGCGTTACTCGGTCGTGCGCTGACGCCCCACCAGCGGTGATGTGTGTCAGCGTTCAACGGCCTGGACCATCTCGCGGCCGAGGTAGTCGAGGTATCGGCCGATCTCGGTCAGGCGGCGACCGGCAGGGGTTGTTGCGCCGAGGATTTCGGCACCGAGGCGGGCTGCCTTGACCTTTTCATCGGAGGCGCGGGCAAGGTTTCGAAACCGCGCTCATCGACGATGACATCATCGAAATGCGTTCGGTGCTCCCTCGGTGACAGGCCTGGTCGTGGACTGATCTGAACCGACGCCGCTCGACTGTGCCCGTTCGGTTCAGAGACCCAGCTGGCTCAGCAGCGGACCGATGATCGGCAGGGAATCGGCGCTGCCCGTGCCGCCGCCGGTGGTCGAATTGCAGTTCTGTCCAGCGGGCGCCTGGTCGACCACAGTGATTTCCTGAGGACCGATGATGCCCCCGCCGCCGGCCTGAATGCCTCGCCACCACACGGTGTGGGTGCCGCTGGTGGTGGGGGTCCAGGAAGCCGTGGCGTTCTGGCCGTGCTGGATGGGCTGCTCGGTGCCGATCATGGTTGCGGTGTTCAAGTTCTTGCCGTCAAGGAAGTAATAGGACGAGATACCGGTCTGAATCTTCGATGCCGGCACGGTGAGTGTGTACGTCTGGTTGACGCACTGGACCGTACCCGAAACCTGGATCCAGTCGTCGGCGGCGGCCGTCGAGGCCATCGACACCGTGGTCGCGGCCAAGACCGCTATGCCGGCGGCGCATGAGCCCAGACGCGTCAGGCTTTGATACTTCAAATCGCACTCCTTGTTCTGGATGTTCTCACCAAATGTGTTGTTGCGCTGGGAAGATCGGTTCGTCGTTCGGCAGAGTCACGGCATCAGATTGCAAGATTGACCCGACATGAGGCCCAGGGGGCACAGCAGAAGCACTCGCAGTATCGCGAGTTCCGATGAACTGACCGACCCAGTTGCCGCTGAACCGGAATCGTCGCCGGTGGCGATGGCGGCCGCGCTGGACTGCTCAGGGTCGAGAACGACAGGTGCGGCCTGCGCGGTGCCGACGGCGAGCACGCCAGCAATAAGACAGCTGACCAGTACTTGTGGGAGTTGACTTCGCAGAACCGATTTCATCGCCGTCTCCTTCGGATTGCGCTGCGTAGAACTCTAGGTGGAGTCCGTCTCACAGGACTGCCGCGAATTCTGGGGGCCCGCAATCACGTAACGAGCTCGATCGACCGTCGGATAACCAACCCCGTCGGGCCGTGGCCGGCCCGCCTGCCACGGTGTTCTAGACGCAATCCCCAGAAGTATGAGCGTCCACGCCCGTACGCGATGCCGAATCGGGGCAACTGCCGAACCACCATGCCGCGCAGCGAATCCCATCCAATCGCGGAGTTCGAGTGCCGACTGGCACGCGGCGGTGAGGGTCGGGTGCTTACTGCTTGGCGATCCCCAGCAAAGGAAGATCCAGCGGCCGGTTGCCGGCGCGGGCATTCCACGCTGTGTACACCAACCGATCGGGGCTGGGAACGTGGAACGCGTCTCGCAGGCCAACTATCACCATGGCGGCCAACTCTCGACCGGCCACCGGCTGCACCGCCCGAGGCACCTGGAACCACCAGTTATCCCAGTCGATGTCAGGAGGATGCCAGCCCGCGCGCAGTGCGAGCTGGTGCCCGAGATTGTGCAGCCCGGCGTTACGGTCCAGGTCGGCGTATGCGCCGAGTTCGGCGTGCAGCATGTCTTCGAACTGAGCGAATTGGGCGAAAGCCGGGCTGAGTGTCGGGTTCGTCGGTATCGATCAGAAGGATCGCCCCGCCGGGGAGGATGGCGAACTGGTAAGCGAGTCCACGCGCGAATTCGTCCCAGCTGGTCACAGGAGCCCCTTGTCCAGCCATTCCGGCCGTCTCGTCCCCGATGACAAACAGCGTGTTGGCTTGACGTCCAGCGCCGGCATCGAATCTCCGTTACATCGCGAGTTGTCATGTGCCGCAAAGACTACGAGCCTCCACTGACACTCTGCGCCTGGCCGACCTAGCGATTCCGACGAGGCTCGTGCTTGCCTGTCGCAGATCGGGAAGTTGTCGTCGCAGATCCGGTAGCCACGAATCTGTTGGCGCACTTAACCTTTCCCGACCGGCCGCACTCGGGGCAAACCCGATGGCTGGAGAGGGAGGACGACGCAATGACTATCAAGACCGCCGAATCCGGCGACGACACCGCCGTTCGCACCGCACGCCAGCTCGACGAGGCTGCCCTGCTTCTCGAGAACGGCGACGTCTACGCCGCGGAGGCTCTGATCATGTCCATGTCGCCCGGCGACATGACGGGTGCCATCACTGTCACCGAGTCCTTGACTCGGCCGTCGTAGCCGCCGGCCTTTACCTGGTTGGACACCGCAGCCATGCAGTCCTGCGCGGGCTGGAGCGCGGTGACGAAGTCAGTCGACATCGACCAACCCCGGACGACGGGCGAGATTCGAGGCGGCCAGGTACCCGAATCGAACCGGCCACGCCCGGCGGGAACCGGGTTCCGCCATGGCTCACACTGGCGCCGGAGAGGGTGCCGGTGCCGACCAACATGGTGGTGGCGGCGCTGAACCAGCCTGAGCCACAGCCCAGTTGGGTCAACCGGCGGCAGGCCGTGCACAAGACGGGATTTCGAACCCACCGGTTGAGTGGCAGCGGTGTCGAAGCGGTCGAGACGGCTCCGCTCGGCACGGTCACGTCGACGGCGAAGATCGAAGCCGACCATTCCGGCCAGGATACCGGCGAGGACCTTTTGCGGCTTCCGCTCCTTCCTCCGCTCAGCAGCTCGTACAGGCAGTGTCCTGTCGTGCCGCGACCCGGGCGGGTTCGAACCGGCCATGGCTGCTGCCTGCGATCAATGAGACCGTGGTGTCCACCGAGGACGCGGTCGGGGTCGGTCTTGTACTGCGGTTCGAGACGGGCACGCTCTCCGTCGACCCGACGGCTGAGGAACTCGAAGGTCCCGAGATCGCGATGCTTCGCGGGTTCAACGACAACAGTTGGGACGTGTGGCGCCCAGGAGAGTACACATTCATCGAACTCCAGTGACAGATGCAGCACCGCCGGCGCGGCACCGCACGCCGAGCATTGTCATGCCGCATGGCGTGCTGACCGAATCGGCCAGCGCGGACGCCGCCGGCGGCCGGAACCTGGTGCGGTGCAGGACATCCGCAACAGCTGATGTGCGGATACCGCTGGACCAGGTCCATTCCCCCCTAATACGTTCCGTACGTTGGTGCCACGGCCAGGTCAACGCCCGCGCCGCCGTCGATGCTGCGTGCCTCCGCTAACCTTGGCAAACGTGCCGGCGTCTTTTCCTCCGATCGATCCGTACGCCGGCGGTCTGCTCGAGGTCGGCGACCGAAACCAGGTGTACTGGTGCACCAGCGGCAATCCTGCGGGC
>NZ_JBSGCB010000093.1:0-19929 GCF_053601595.1 Nocardia sp. NPDC004711
ACGGTGCCCGCGGCGGTGGTCAGCATGGGAAAGAAGCGGGTGGACTCCGACGCGGCCAGCAGCACGGCCTTGTAGCCGGCGACATTCGCCTGCGACGACAGTGCGTCCATCACCTGGGCGCGGGAGATACGCGGAATGGCTTCCACCGCAAAGGCCTGCACGAGCGCAGAGCGCAGAGTGCCGATCTTGTTGTCGGCGGCGCGCGGCGCCAAGAAGCCGATCAGGGTTTGCCCCGCATACATCTTCTCGATCTCCGCATCGTTGGGCGGAGCCACCTTGACAATCACGTCCGCTGTCCACGGATTACCGATGACAGCGCCGGCGTCCACATAGAGTTGGTCTGGGATGAGCGCACGCAAACCAGCACCGGACTCCACGACTACCTCGACACCTTGCACGGTCAGAGACGGAATGATCTTCGGCACCAGCGCCACGCGTCGTTCGTCCGGGTCTGCCTCCCGAACAACTCCGACGCGAATCTTTGTGCCCAGCCTGTCATCTATCTTCACTAATTCGTTCCTTAACTCGTGCGACACCCCAGCGGACGTTCATCGCGGACCTTAGGATCGACGGCGTATGCGAGGTCGCACACGTTGGCAGCGACGCCGCTGTCCTTCCTGGATGAATTGACAGACCCAGCCAAAAGGAACGTAGCCACTCTCACCAACGAACACACTGAGCAGTGCTTGCCGAAGCAAGAGCATGCCCAAATCCAATCTGGCACGTCGAGCACCGGACCGCGCTTGGTTACGGCGAGCTTCTAATGCAAGCGCGGTCCAGCCACTCCCCCGAAATCTCTCAGGACCTGGTGCGCCCAGGACCCGCAATAACCTGCATCTCGGTGTCCGGTTGCCTGGAAAGCGGGCACGGCCGGTTCTTAGGGGGCGAGGGCGTGGCAACACGCCCTCGCTACCCGCCGAACGCTGGTTCGCCTTCCTCACCGACCAACTCCTGCGCCGCGGAGTCCACAAAAGCGTTGCGGCACTGGACAAAGACATCACGACCTGGATCGAGCATTGGAACTCCGACCCGAAACCATTCGTCTGGCGAAAGACCGCGGAGGAGATCCTCGAATCACTCGCTAAATGTCTTCAACGGATTTCAGGCGCGACACACCAGTTGGCCGATTACCGTGCGGTTCGAATCGGGTGCCCAAGGGCCTCGACTATCTAGGCCCTGACGCAGGTCACTATCTGTGAGACCGGCCGCCCCCTACGTTTGTGGTATGAAGCGATATCCCGACTGCGGATCCCCGAAGGTCCAGTTGCGAAGGAGTTTGAAGTAGGCGAGAGCGCCTGCGGGATAGCGCATTCCAGTGAACAGGTCAGCGCTACTTCTGGCGGCGCCTTCGGCGTTGAAGTAGCCGGGCGTGCACTCGAGATAGAACTCCAGCTGAGTCTGCAGCCGGGGAGACTCGACTATCTCCTTGACCCATAGGTCGACGGCGTCGGGCTGCGCTTCCAGTACGGCGTCCCCCTCGCGTATCGCACATGCAATGGCGCGAGCAATGTACTGTGCCTGCTCGTCCAGCATGTGCACGGCGTTGATGGCGGCGGCCGTCTGGGGGTTGCCACCCATGAAGAACAGGCTAGGAAAGTTGTCCGTCGTTATGCCGTGCAAGGTGCGCACGCCAGCGGCCCAGTGCTGGGTCAGCGAGATCCCGTCCCGCCCTTGCAGTTCGAATCCGGTCAAATGCGTGTAGGCGACGCTCGACTCGAATCCCGTGGCCATGACGAGGCAGTCGACCCCGTACTTCTTCCCGTCTGTGACAACGCCTGTCCGTGTAAACCTCTCGATCCCATGCCCGTTGGTGTCGACCAGCGTGACATTTTCGCGATTGAATGCCTCGAGATAGTCGTCGTGCCAGCCGGGCCGCTTGCACCACCAGCGGTACCACGGCTCGAGCGCAGCAGCGGTGACCGGATCCTTCACCGTTGTGCGTACGCGCTCACGAACCTGATTCATCAGGCGGAAGTCGTTGATCTCCGAGATCAGCTCGAGTTCCTCCGGTGTGGGCTTTCGCCCGAGCCGAGCGACCGTCGTCTCCTCAGGCTCTGCCAGAAGGGCAAAAGAGGAGGTCCACCCGTCCGCTATCAGGTCGACGCTCGGAGCGATATGTCCAGAGGTGGTGCCGTATTGGACATGTGCCTGAAAGTTGTCGCGACGCTTGCGCTGCCAGCCCGGGCGCGAACGGTCGACCCAATCAGGCCCTGTTTCACGCTGGCCGCGGAATCCGACGGTGGAAGGTGTCCGTTGGAACACCAGCAACTCTTGGGCGTACGGCGCGACAGCCGGCACGACCTGCAATGCGGTCGCACCGGTGCCGACGATGCCAATCCTCTTGTCCGCCAGATTGGCCAGCTGTCCGTCGGCGCTTCCGCCCGTGTAGCCGTAGTCCCACCGGCTCGTGTGGAAAATATGTCCCTCGTAGTCGTCGATGCCGGGGAGAGCTGGGAACCGCGGAAGGCTCTGTCGGCCGCAGGCGATTACGAAGTAGTCGGTAGTGAGTCGATCACCACGGTCGGTCTCGATGGTCCACCGGCTCGATTGCTCATTCCACTGAGCGGCGGTCACAGAGGTCTGGAAGCACGCACGGTCGTACAAGCCATACGTCGAACCAATCTTCTGGCTGAGCTCGAACATCTCGGCGGCATGGGCGTACCGGTGACGAGGAATCCAGCCCAGCTCCTCCAGCAGCGGGAGATATGTGTGTGCCTCGATATCGCACATCGCGCCCGGGTAGCGGTTCCAGTACCAGGTCCCACCAAAGTCGCCGCCGATCTCGATCACGCGGATGTCACGGATCCCGGCCTCGTGAAGCCGAGCGCCCATCAGGAGACCGCCGAAGCCACCGCCGGCGATGATCACCGCGGAGTGTTCCGAGAGAGGTGCCCGCTCGATCGATGGAGTCCATGGGTCGCGGGCGAACTGTGCGAACTTTCCCGACGC
The DNA here is from genome assembly GCF_053601595.1 of Nocardia sp. NPDC004711. NCBI lineage: Bacteria > Bacillati > Actinomycetota > Actinomycetes > Mycobacteriales > Nocardiaceae > Nocardia > Nocardia sp. NPDC004711. Next base: position 2,950 of record NZ_JBSGCB010000093.1, read on the forward strand.
TCCGGTGAACTGTCGTTTTCCTTCGGGTCGGATCCGGCGGTCACGTTCGGCTCGATACTTCTTCCGCAGCCACTGCGGATCGAAGTCGATCTCGCCGACCAGCTTGTTGTACGTCATGTTTTCTCTTCTGCTCGATCGATAGTCACCCCGGGACGGTCGTGACGCCTCATGGCTTCAAGAGCCAAATACCCGCTCCCGTAACAACTTTCAATCCGTGGTCAGGGACAATCGCGGGGAATTCCCACGCAGTTCATGCGCATCGACCGCCGTCGACGAGGATCGTCTCGCCTGTGATGAAGCTGCTCTCCGGTGAGAGCAGGAACCGCACCGTCGACGCAACCTCCTCCGGCCGGGCCAGCCGGCTCATCGGCACCCGCGCGGTGAAATCCGTCGACGAATCGACGTTCAACGCCGATTGGATAGCTTCGATCATCCGGCCTTCGACACCGGTCGGGCAGACGGCGTTCACACGCACGCGCGTGTTCGCCATCTCGAGCGCCGCTGCCCGCGTCAAGCCGACGACAGCGTGCTTGGATGCCACGTATGCGCTCTGGTTGGCAGCCCCGCGAAGACCACCGACGCTCGCCGTGTTCACGATTGCCCCACCTGCCGCAATATGCCGCATCACGTGCTTGAGTCCGAGAAAGACACCCTTCACGTTGACGGACAGAACCGCGTCCAGCGCGTCCACCGGGTAGTCGGTAATCGGCCCGATCCAACCTTCGACCCCGGCATTGTTGAAGAAGCCGATGATCGTTCCCTGCGATCGCGCAATTTCGACATAGCGCTCGACGTCAGCCTCGCAAGACACGTCGGCGAGGACCGGGACGACCCGGAGGGCCCGAGGTGCAAGGGTCTCGCACAGAGTCGACAGGCCGGCTTCGTCCCGATCGACCAGAACCAACGTTGCGCTGGGGCCGGCCATGACCGATGCGACTGCGGCGCCAATCGTGCCGACAGCGCCGGTCACAATCGTCACGCTGGTGGGCGGGTCCGACATCATGTATCCCTCCGGGGGTCGTTCGCAGGAAAGTTCCGATCACCTGCTGCAGCAAAGGATTTCAGCGGGCGGCGAACGGATCGGGCCAGGCGTTGCTGAAGTTCGGCTCACGCTTTTCGGCGAATGCGCGTGGCCCCTCCAGAAACTCACCGGAGAGGAGGACCCGATGCATGATGGCCTCGTAGTAGCGGTGCTGCTCCGCCAACTGGAGGTCACGCCAGTACTTCAGGACGGCCTTGGTCGCCCATACCGCGGGCCCGGAATTGGCAGCGATCATGGTCGCCTTCTGTAGCGCGCGGTCCATCAACTCCTCCGGCTCGACGACGGCCTGCACCAGCCCGAGTCGGAAGGCGTCGTCCGCGCCGAGTCGGTCGCCGGTCAACATGAGATCCATGACCGCACCGATCGGCATGAGACGCGGCAGAACGTTCACGGCGACTCCAGCCAAAATCCCTCGTTTGACCTCGAACACTCCGAACCACGCCTTCGTGGAGCTGATGCGGATGTCGCAGCTGATCGCCAGTTCCAGACCGCCCGCGATGGCTGCGCCGTTGACTGCGGCGATGATGGGCTTCTCACTCGCCGCGACACCGGCAAAGTCGGGCGCTCGCGAAATGGGCAGCCGGCCGCCTTCCGACGCATTCCTGGCCATCTCCTTCAAGTCCGCGCCAGCCGAGAACGCTGTTTCTCCTGTCCCCGTGATGATCCCGACCGTCTGGCTGCTGTCCGCATTCAGCTCACGCACCGCCTGCTCGAGGTCCGACATGGTGGTGCGGTCCAGTGCGTTCATGCTGTCGGGGCGATTGATGGTCATCACGGTTGTGCCACCGTGCCGGTCAACGATCAGATCTGACATCGTCGCCTCCAGGTTTCGTTGTGTCGGTTTCGATGCGAGTGAATATCCACGTCTGCTCCTTCTCGGCGGCACCCACGATGCCGGTCATGAGCTCACGCTGATACCGACGAGCTTGGTATCGACGTATTCGAGCAGGCCCTGCTGCGCCCCTTCCCTGCCGATACCGCTCTCCTTGACTCCGCCGAACGGGGCGGCCGCGGAAGTCGGGTTGATGTCGTTGATGCCGACCATCCCGTAGCGAAGTTGTTCGGCGACCCGCCAGGCACGGCTGATATCGCGCGTGTAGACGTAGGACGCCAACCCATAGGTGGTGTCGTTCGCCATCCGCACGGCCTCCTCCTCGGAGTCGAAGACGATGACCGGGGCGATCGGACCGAACGTCTCCTCGCGGTAGATGGTCATCTCGGGCGTCACGTCGGTCAGTACCGTCGGGGCAAAGAAGAAACCATCGTCGAACTCGGCTCCGCGCAGGCGCTCCCCGCCGGTCAAGACAGTCGCGCCCTTGGCAACCGCATCACTCACCTGATGCTCCATCCGTTGCAGGGCTTTGCCGTCGATCAGCGGGCCGACGCTCACGCCCTCGGTGCTGCCGGCACCGGCACGCATTCGCTGCATCCGTTCGACGAGCGCCTCCAGGAAATCGTCCGCGATGGATCGGTGAACGAAGATCCGGTTCGGCACGATGCATGCCTGGCCGGTGTTGAGCACCTTCACCAGCGCCGCACCTTTGGCAGCGTGTACAGGGTCGGCGTCCTCGAACACGATGAACGGTGCGTGGCCGCCCAACTCGAGCGATACGCGCTTGAGCTGATCAGCGGCGCCACGGGCCAACCGCTTGCCGACCTCTGTCGATCCGGTGAAGGTCAATTTGCCCACCGCCCGGTTCGTCAGGAACTCCTCACCGACCTGCGCCGCGTCCCGGGTCGTGACAAGGTTGGCGACACCGGCGGGGAGCCCGGCTTCTTCGAAGACCCGGAAGGTCTCCACCGCGCACAGTGGGGTCTGCGCGGCCGGTTTCAGTACGATCGTGCACCCCGCCGCCAGAGCGGGCCCGACCTTGCGCGTGATCATCGAGATGGGATAGTTCCACGGGGTGACCGCACCGACGACGCCGATCGGTTGGTGCATGACCAGAAAGCGTTGATCGGCGCGCGCGGAGGGAATGGTCTGACCGTAGAGACGCTTCGCCTCTTCCGCGAACCAGATCAGGAAATCGGCGGCGTACTGCACCTCGGTGCGGGCAGCCTTCAAGGGCTTGCCCTGTTCGAGCGTCATCAGTTTCGCGAGTTCTTCCGCACGTTCGAGCATGATCCGGTGCGCGTCGTACAGGAAGCGTGACCGCTGGTACGCGGTCGTACCGGCCCAGGCATCGAACGCGACCGCCGCACTCGCCACCGCCTCGGCCACGTCGGCCCTGGTGCCGTTGGAGGCTGCCCCGATCACCGCCCCGGTCGCGGGGTCGGTGACGTCGAATGTCGCACCTGTTCGGGCGGCACGCCATGTGCCGTCGATGAACAGGGACGTGACCGGCGTGGTGGTAGTGGCGCTCATGGCGATCCCTTTCAGGTCAGGATGGTCGGAGAAAACCGGCGTGAGACCGGTGAGGGGGTCAACGGAACTCGTATCGTGGCGGTGCCATCAGGAGATCGAGCGTGTCCTGGCGAGGCCCTGCCGCATGGTCGAGCACCTCGACGCGCTTGAGGAACAGGTGGGCATCGTGCTCCCAGGTGAAGCCGATCCCCCCGAGGTTCTGGATGTTGTCCGCTGTTGCCCGCTTGGCACGTGACACCGCGAGCCGATGCGCTGCCGCCGCGTGGAACGGGCCATCCGGGTGGCGCGCTTCCACCATGACTGCCGCGGCGTTGACCTGCGCCTGAACGGCATACGCACCGACCGACATGTCGGCACACCGATGTTTGACGGCCTGATGCACACCAATCGGTCGCCCGAACTGCTCACGGCTTCTCGCATAGCTCGCGGACATGTCCCGAACTGCCTCGATGATGCCGAGCAGTTGCGCCGACAGCGCCACGAGAAGGCGGCCGAGAATAAATGAATCATCGAGTGTCACAACAGCATTGCCCAGATCAACCGCCTGTACGCGTACGCCGGGATCAAGGCATTGCAGCGGCTGGATGCCGACGACAGGGCGCAGTTCGGTGCGCTCCCTGCCGATACAGGCGACGAGGCCACCCGTTGCGGCATCGAGCGCACAATCGGCGCTGATGGCCAAGCCTGCTTGCACGGCACCTGACATCAGGTTTCCGGCGAGGTCGACATCGCCGGCGGCCGCGGCGACGAATGCACTCAGCGCTGTAGCGACGAAGGGGCCCGGCGTGAGCGCTCGTCCGAGCTCACGGGCGAGCATCGCTTCCTCGGGCAGACCGAGCCCGATGCCGCCGGCCTCCTCCGGTACTGCCAGGCCGAGCCATCCCAGGTCAGCACACTTCGACCACAGGTCATGCCCGACGGCTCCTGGCAGGGCGTGCATCTCTCGCACCCGGCTGAGAGGGATCTCCGCGGCCAGGAACTGGTGCGCCACCTCGGCTATGCCGATTTGATCTTCGGAAGGGAGGAGGTTCATCGCGGCAGTCCCAGCACTCGTTCTCCGATGATGTTCTTCTGGATGTCCTTCGTGCCACCAGCGATCGGACTGGCGAACTCCTCCAGCCAGTGGCTGCTCCACCTTCCGTTCACCAACGCGGCGGGGCCGAGGATGTCCATGGCCAGGCGCGCGACCTCGACCCTCGACTCCACCAGGAAGGTGCGGATCGCTGTCGTCTCCGGCCCGGGCCGAGCCCCCTCGGCGGCGGAAGACATCTGGAAGTACGCCATGGTCCGGATCGCGGCGGCGACCGCGCGAGCCTCCGCCAGGCGTCGGTAAACCTCGCTGTCGGCGAGCAGGCCCTTGTCCCGAGCCACCTCGATGAGGTCATCCACAGTCCTGATCAGGGCCAACCGGCGGTCGAGGAAGCCGGGGCCACGCTCAGCGGCAAGGGTGGACATCGCGACGTTCCAGCCGTCGTTGAGTCCGCCCACGACGTTGGCCAGCGGCACACGTACCTCGTTGTAGAAGACTTCGCAGTTGTGTGGGAAGCCATCAATCGAAGTGATCGGACGGATATCGACACCCGGCAGGCTCATATCCATGATCACCCAGGTGATGCCCTTGTGTTTCGGCGCATCGGGGTCGGTGCGCACGAGCAGCTCGCCGTAGTCGCAATACTGACCGTAGCTGGTCCAGATCTTCTGTCCTGAGATCACCAAATCGTCGCCGTCCACGACCGCCCGGCACCGGAGGGAAGCCAGGTCCGAGCCGGCATCGGGCTCGGAGAAGCCCTGGCACCACGCCGATTCCCCACGCAGCATCCGGGGTAGATGGAAGCGCTTGTGCTCGTCGGTGCCGCGTAGCATCAGCGTGGGTCCCGCGTGTGCGAAGGCGATACCGAAGATGCTGTCGTCCGGAACGCGGGCCCGAACAGCTTCCTCGTACCAGATGACCTGCTGCATAAGGGAAAGTCCGCGGCCGCCGTACTCGGTCGGCCAGTCGATGCCGGCCCAGCCGCCGTCATGCATGCGGCGCTGCCAGGCAATGTCGAAATCGCGAATCTCGGGGCCCGCTGTATGTGGCCTCGGCTCGCGCGGGACATTTTCCGCCAGCCAGGTGCGGGCCTCGTCGCGGAACTCGACGAGCGCTTGATCGATAACCAGTTCCATTCCTGCCCTCTCAGAGCCGCACGAAGGTCAGAAGGGTCCACTCCGCAGTCGCGTCGAGGTAATCGACCCTGACGCGGTCACCGATCCGGACTGAGTCAGGGTCGACGTTTCGTAGGGTTCCGATCATGCGGAACCCCTCGTCGAGGGCGACATGGACGATCACATAGGGCGCGTCTTCCTGAAATGCCTTTGTGGGCCCCCGTCTCACCACGGTGTACGTGTAGATCTCGCCCGTCCCGGCGATCGGTTTCCACGAGTAGTCGGCGGCATGGCACTGTGGACAGATCTCTTTGGGGACATAGCGATACGTCCCGCACTTCTCACACACCTGAACGTGGACGTCATGGCGCGCGAGTGACTGCCAGTAGGGCATGTGCCATGCCGGAACGCCCTCCGGCAGAAACTTGGCGTACTGCTGCATGTCAGTTCCTTCCCAGGATCGCGGCGAAATTGTTCTGCATCGCGCCACCGACTCCGTTCACGAAGCCGTACTGAGCGCCCTGAACCTGCCGCAGACCTGCCGTTCCGCGCAGCTGCTCCACGACCTCGATCAGCGTGAACAGACCGCATCTCCCCGCATGGCTGAACGACAAGAATCCGCCGGCGGTGTTGGTCGGCAGCGAACCGGACAACCGAAGCGCGCCGCTCTCCACGAACGAGCCTCCTTCGCCCGGCTTGCAGAATCCCGCTCCTTCCAGCCCGAGGATGACGTTGATCGTGAAGTGGTCGCCGATGCCGGTGACGTCCACGTCGTCTCGTGAGATGCCCGCCTCGGCGAACGCCTGGTCCGCGGCGAGCCGGCTAGAGGGGAACTCGGCCAGGCTCGGCAGCGAATTCGGGTCGATGTGGCTGTGTCCTTCGCCGTACCCGAGGAGAGAGACCACGGGCCGCCCCTTGCTGCGCGCATCTTCGGCCGTCGTCACGACGATTGCTCCGCCTCCCTGGTTGATGGCGCAGCAGTCGAGCAGGTGGAGCGGATCGGCGATCATGCGTGACCCGAGCACGTCGTCGACGGTGATCGGACCACGCCGCCCGTTGACAGACAACGGATGCAGTATGGCGCCCGCCCGCTGCGCTACCGCGACTTCCGCCAATTGCTCTGGCGTGGTGCCGAATTCGTGCATGTGGCGCATGGCGAACACGGCGTAGTCGGAGACCCGGGTCGTGCCGTAGACGTATTCGTAGGGCCCGCTGAGTTTGCCCATCGCGGCCACCGCCGAGTCCCGGTTCGCGCTGAGGTATCCCTCCGCTGGACCGGCCACCGCGTTCACGATCACGACGCAATCGGCGCGCCCGGAAGCCACTGCGTACACGGCGAGATTCAACCCGGCGGCCGATGCGGCGGCACCGATTGTGCTCGTCGCGTGAAACCTGAGCGGCTTTGCGAGGAGGTCGTATCCCAGAGCGGCACCAGGAAGCCCTGCCCGAATCCCGGCACCGTTCGGCGGCTCGCCAACCAGTCCGTCGATATCGCCGACCTCGAGACCCGCATCATCGAGCGCACCTCGCGCGCACTCCCACCACACATCCGCCTGACTTCGATCGCTCATGTCTCCCTGAGCTGTCTGATAGACGCCGGAAATGGCGACCTCACGCAGGGGCATCCAGGACCACCCTTCCTCGGTTTAGCAGTGTTATCCTTAAGATGTTTAGCCTATTATCGAATGGCTCGCAAGGTGCTCACGACCGCATCCGCTGTACAGCTCACGTACGCAGTTGCACCGCCGCCACCACACAAACGGCGCACATGTCGCGCGAAATCCGCCACGCACGGCGGTTCTACCGACCACAACGCCGGGTGACGATCGTGACGCTGTCGCGAGGACAGACCGCTACGAAACGACAAAGGAGTCACATGTCCAGCACCCTCCCCCGCCCGCCGTTCGATCCAGAACTCGCGGCTTGGCTGGCCGTCCTCGGCGACCAGATTCCGACCATCACACCCGAGTTGATTCCGGTCATGCGGGACGCGCCGCAGCCCGTTGATGTGTCGGACGATCCGCTCACGGCAGTGGGCGTTTCGCGCCGCGACGTCAAGATCCAGGGGCACGAGGGCGCCGAGCTGATCGCCTCGGTGATCGCCCGAGACGACCACACGGGCGTCGGCCCCGGCATCTACCACATCCACGGCGGCGGCATGATTCTCGGCCAGCGCATGGTCGGCGTCGCCCAGATCCTGCCCTGGATCGTTGCGCACGACGCCGTCGCGGTCACTGTCGAGTACCGCCTCGCCCCGGAGTTCCCCGACCCATACCCGGTCGAGGATTGCTACGCAGGGCTCGTCTGGACGGCCGAGAACGCCGCCGAGCTCGGTATCGACCCCGACCAGATCATCATCACAGGCGCCAGCGCGGGCGGTGGACTCGCCGCCGGGACCGCATTACTCGCCCGCGACCGTAAGGGCCCACATTTGAAAGGCCAGGTACTGGCCTGTCCGATGCTCGACGACCGCGACCAGACCTACTCGACCACACAGTTCAGCGAAGGAGGGCTCTGGGACCGCACGAGCAACCTCACCGGTTGGAACGCCCTCCTCGGCGAACGTCGCGGCACCGACGACGTCTCGATCTACGCCGCACCCGCGCGCGCCACCGATCTGTCCGGGCTACCCTCGGCATTCATCGATTGCGGCTCGGCCGAAGTGTTCCGCGATGAGGACGTCGCCTACGCGACAGCCCTGTGGCATGCCGGTGTGCAGACCGAGCTGCAGGTGTACCCCGGCGGATTCCACGGATTCGACATGATGGCACCGCACAGCGCGCTCGCCCAAACCGCGGCCGCGGCGCGCAACGCCTGGGTCGCGCGGCTCCTCGGCGCATAACCGGACCGAGACCCCAGTCAGCATCCGGCTGACCTACCCCGGGAGATCACATGCAGGAACTCGTTGGACGGCTCACAGCCCTCGATCCGGAAGCGTGCGAGACGCTCAAGGTCGTCGCCTACTTCGATGCGCTGGTCGCCGGCGGGGTAGGGCTCGACGGGCTCCTGCGGGGGGCAGCGGTGCTGTCGGGTGCCGTCGCGGGAGCACAGCGGCGCGGTGGGATCACCCGTTGCGATCCCACCGGACGCCGCCTCGGCAATGACACCGACGCCGTCCGGTTTCCGGAACGTGATGGTTCGAGCACGTCTGTGTGGCTCGAGCGGGAAGGACCGATAAGGACCAACGACGAGATGATCGTCGAGCGCCTCGCACTCGCGGTCGAGGTGCTCGACGCCCGGCTCAACACCAGCACCGGCCTGGACATCGTCATCGACGGCGCGCGCACGAACGACGAACGCATCGCCGCGCTGGCCAAGCTGCGGATCGATTCGAACACACGGATCAGGCTCATCGCGACCAGTGCGCGCGAAACGCCCATGCCCGGGCGGTCGACCGTCGTACCGACGCGGTACGGCATGCTGCGCGCAGCCCTGGACCTGACGGGTCGAGAGCTCCCGGTCGGCACGGCAGGGCTCGGGACATGGGTCCGAGCCGATCACGCTCCAGAGTCGTGGGATGCCGCGGTCATCGCGTTGCGACTCACCGACCCCTCCGTACCCGTCGTCGACGCGACGGACCTCGGTGCCATGCTCCTGGTTGCACGCACCTACGAACCGGAATCGCCGCACGCCGACGTCCTCGCGCTCGCCCGGCTCGACCCCCGATCGGCCGAAGTCCTCCGGGCGCTCGTCGACGCCGACAGCATTCGAGGGGCCGCGGCAGAGCTTGCCATGCACCACTCCACCGTGCAGGCTCGCCACGAGGCACTGACCCGCGAACTCGGATACAACCCTCGCAGTACCGCCGGACGCATGCGGTACATAGCCGCTGCGATCCTTCTGCGCCTTGCCGATAGGCCGGTTGCACAGTCACACGTGGCCAGTGACGACACAGTACCGGCCTTCAGCAAAGTAGTCACACGCCACTCGCAAGGACAACATGGTTAGACAATTACAGCCACATGGCTCCCCGCCCCAGCCATCAACGATCGTGGATCAACAAAGAAAGGAGGTCCTCAACCACTTCGGATCCTGTCCGGTATGCGGCTACGCGGCGCACGCGTTTCTCGTCAGTACATCGTATTCGGACGGAAGAACGAAGATAACCAGCGAAGGTGCCTGCGGACTCCCTTGTGGATGGTCGGGCCCCATCGAGATCACGAAGATGACCGAGTTCCGATCCGCACGTGCGTCCCCGGCCGGCACCAGCTGAGACGCGACAACGATATCGGCGGTGATCGCACCGTCCACGCCGCGCAGCACTACCCGACTCGCGGTGCACGCGCGCCAGAGCCCGCAGATGCACCCGAATCACCTTGCACAGCAATCGGAGTCGAGCCACTGCCAATTCGATCGACAATGACTCGCCGACGACCTTGATGAAAAGTCCTGGCTCACAAGGAGAATCCCGCTGCCAGGTTGAGAAACGCCCGGTCGAGGATCTCCGGCAAATCGCCCTCGGGGGCGGCGAGCCAGTGCTCGTAGGAAGCAAGCGCCATGCCGAGTGCGGCGTACGCGATCGATTGCGGCAGGAACTCCGCGGAAGGTACCCCGAGCCGACTACCGACGAACTCGGCGACCACGGCACGCCATTCTCGATAGCGCAGCGTCGAATGTGCTTGGAGCGTGGGAACTTGCAGGATGAGTTCCATCCGTTTGCGGTGCCAGGGCACCTCTGCGCGATCGAAGCGATTGAAGTCCACGACGACCGTCCGAACCGCGTCCATAACGGTCTGATCCGGCGGGCATTGCGCGAAGCGGTCCCGCATCACCTGCAGTTGTTCGCTGAAGTTTCCCCAGACGACATCGTTCTTGGATTCGAAGTAGCGGAAGAAGGTTCGCCTGTTGATGCCCACCGCCGCGGCGATGTCATCCACCGTGGTCGACTCGAATCCCTTGCGCTCGAATAGGTCGAAGGCGGCCTTCTCCAGCTCGACCGCATTGGTCGAGCGGCGGCGCCCGGGCCGTTTGACCTGCGGAGCATCGTCGGCCGATTTTCTTTCCAACATCACCCTTCCAATTTGCCACTCAGTGACATTATGCTTGCGATCATCCCAATCCACTCTCCTTCAGGAGTAACCATGAGTGACACAACCTTCGAGACAGCAGCCGCCGGCACCGACGCCGTGATCGAGGAAGACCTCCTCGTCGAGGACGTCTCGATCGACGGCATGTGCGGTGTCTACTGACCTCGACCCCTTCGACCCGACCCAGCCGTACGAACTGCCGGGGTCGGTGTCGTTACGACCGGAACCATTCGGCGCGTTGATCTACGATTACGCGACCCGCCAGCTCTCCTTTCTGAAGACACCGCTCCTTGTGACCGTGGTGCGCGAGCTGGGCAAGCAACCGGACGCCCGTCGCACCCTCACGGCGGCCGCCATCCCAACCACGGAGCACGACCGCTATCTGGCCGCCCTCGCCAGTCTGTACCAATCCGGCACCATCGTGCGGCGCGCAGCGAGTGAACGCGAACAGGAACACCATGAAGCTGGTTGAACACTTCGAATACGGTCTCGATGCACCGATCTGTCTTACCTGGGAACTGACCTACGCGTGCAACTTGGCTTGTACGCATTGTCTCTCATCCTCGGGTCGCCGGGATCCCCGCGAGCTGAGCACCGCTGAAGCCAAGGCCGTCATCGACGAGTTCGAGCGGATGCAAGTCTTCTACATCAACATCGGCGGCGGCGAACCGACTGTGCGCCATGACTTCTGGGAGCTGCTCGACTACTCCGTCGATCATGGCGTGGGAGTGAAGTTCTCCACCAATGGCATCCGGCTCACCCCGCAGCGCGCGCGGCAACTGGCTGCCACCACCTACGTCGACGTACAGATCTCCATCGACGGAGCGACCGCGGACGTCAACGACACCGTGCGCGGCCCGGGGTCGTTCGCCACCGCTTACCGTGCGATGCAGAATCTCGCGGACGCCGGGTTCGAGAACTTCAAGATCTCCGTCGTCATGACCCGCCACAATGTGTCCCAGCTCGACGAGTTCAAAGCCCTCGCCGACACATTCCGCGCACAGCTGCGCATTACACGACTGCGACCTTCCGGGCGCGGCGCGGCTGTCTGGAATGACCTGCACCCCACCGCGAATCAGCAGCTGCAGCTGTACAACTGGCTGCTTGCCAACGGCGAGAACGTATTGACGGGAGACTCCTTCTTCCACCTCAATGCGCTCGGCTCCACGCCCTTGCCGGGATTGAATCTATGTGGCGCGGGCCGGGTGGTCTGCCTGATCGATCCCGTCGGCGACGTCTACGCGTGTCCGTTCGCCATCCATGACGAATTTCTCGCAGGAAACGTCCGCGACGCGGGCGGCTTCGAATCCGTTTGGCGCACTTCGGAATTGTTCACCCGTCTGCGGGAGCCACAGACCGGCGGCGCTTGCACGCAATGCTCGGCGTACGACTCCTGCAGGGGCGGATGCATGGCAGCGAAGTTCTTCACCGGCCTCCCTCTGGATGGCCCGGATCCGGAATGCGTACGCGGTAACGCCGAACTCGCGCTGGCCGGAATGACCGGCGTCCGACCACTGCCCGACAAAGATCACTCCCGAACCGCCCGAGGTCGACGGCCCGTTGTGCTCGGCATGCCCTCGGTAGCCGGAATCGCCACACCGGATCGCGCCTGTGACACGAACCCGCTGGCGGGTCTTCGCTGAATCACTTATCAGACAAGGAATTCCATATGGCAAGCACCCGCGACTGGTTCGAGTCCGTCGCCGAAGCACAGCGACGCGCGAAGAGGCGAGTCCCCCGGTCGGTCTATCTGGCGCTGCTGGCGGGTTCGGAAGCGGGCATCACCCTCGACGACAACACCGCCGCATTCGCCGAACTCGGCTTCCGGCCGCACATCGCCGACCTGCACCCGACCCGGGACCTCAGCACAACTGTGCTGGGGCAACAGATCTCCATGCCAGTGATCTGCTCGCCGACCGGCGTACAGGCAGTCGACCCGGCCGGCGAGGTCGGCGTCGCCCGTGGCGCCGCACGCTCCGGAACAGCCCTCGGTCTCTCCTCGTTCGGCTCCAAACAGATCGAAGAGGTTATCGCCGCGAACGACAAGACCTTCTTCCAGGTGTATTGGCTGGGCGACAAGGGCGCAATGGTGCAACGCATCGATCGCGCTCGCACGGCCGGCGCCAAGGGCCTGATCGTCACCCTCGACTGGATCTTCGCAACCGCCCGCGATTGGGGCAGCCCCGCCCTTCCGGAACGGATCGATTTCAAGACCGCACTGCGGTTCGCACCCCAGGTCGCCACTCGCCCTGGTTGGCTGTGGCGATTCGCTCGCTCCGGCAAGCTACCGGATCTGACCACTCCCAATCTGGTGCCGCGCGGTGAGCAGGGCCCGACGTTCTTCGGCGCTTACGGCGAATGGATGGGCACTCCTCCCGCCACCTGGGAAGATCTGGCGTGGCTGCGGTCGCAGTGGGATGGTCCGCTGCTCATCAAGGGCATCTCGCGTCCCGATGACGCCAAGCGGGCGGTCGACATCGGAGCGACCGCCATCTCGGTCTCCAACCACGGCGGCAACAACCTGGATTCGACCCCCGCTGCCATACGCCTGCTGCCGAGCATTGTGAGAACCGTCGGCGGACAGGTCGAGATCCTGCTCGATGGCGGCGTGCGCCGCGGCAGCGATGTCGTCAAGGCCGTGGCGCTGGGCGCGCAAGCGGTCATGATCGGACGCCCCTACCTGTGGGGTATGGCCGCCGGCGGCGAGCATGGCGTGCACAATGTGCTCGAGGTGCTACGCCAAGGTATCGACGCCACGATCTATGGCCTCGGCCATTCCTCGATCCACGATCTGACCCCCGACGATGTGGTCATGCCCGATGGGTTCACCAGGGGCCTGTGATGATTGAAGCGCCCGTCGCGATCGTCACCGGCGCCGCTCGCGGGATCGGCGCTGCCACGGTGTACCGGCTCGCCAGCGCCGGCTGGCGGGTCGTCGCGGTCGACGTCTGCACCGACGATCCTGCGGTCCCCTACCCGCTCGCGACACATGCACAGTTGCGTGCGGTTGCCGAGGCACACAAGGGAACCGTTGTCGACGTAATCGCTGACGTCCGCGAACCAAATGCTCTCGCCGATGCCGTGCGGGTGGCCGAGGAGCGCTTCGGTCACCTGGATGCCGCGGTCGCCGCCGCGGCCGTGATAACTGGCGGCGCCCGACCGCTCTGGGAAACCACCACATCGGACTGGGCTCCCATGTTCGACATCGGCCTACACGGGGTCGCCAATCTGGCCCGGGCGGCCATCCCGGCACTGCTGCGCAGATCCGAGCCCCGGACAGGACGATTCGTCGCGCTGGCGTCGGCCGCAGGGCACCACGGCATGTGGCAGCTCGCGGGCTACAACGCGGCCAAACATGCGGTCGTCGGGCTCGTCAAAGGTCTCGCCAACGATCTGCGCGGCTCGGGAGTCACCGCCGTCGCGGTCTCTCCCGGTTCGACAAGAACCGAGCTGCTGGCAGAATCCGCACGCCTCTACGATCTCGACACCGTCGACGCATTCGCCGATCACCAGTTGATCGGCCGGATCGTCGAGCCGGACGAGGTCGCCGCCGTCGTCGCATGGCTGTGCTCAGCCCAATCCGGTTGTGTCACAGGTAGTGTCATCCACGCTGACGGGGGATTCCTGCCATGAGGATCCATCTCGACTCGGGTGTGCGCCGCTTCGGCGACGGCCGGATCCTGCTCGGCGGGTCTCCGACCCGCCTTTTACGGCTCGGTGCGACCGGGGCGCGACTACTGGACAGCTGGCTCTCCAATTCCCCGGTCCGCGACGAGCCTTCATCGCAAGCTCTGGCCCGGAGGTTGCTCGACACCGGCATGGCCCATCCCGCGGTAGAACCCGATTCATCTGCCGAAGCCGTGGCCACACTGGTAGTTCCAGTAAGAGACAACCCCGACGGCCTGAACCGGCTGCTGGCCGCGACGAGCGATATGCCGAACCGCGTCGTTGTCGACGACGGCTCGGTGCCACCGCTGCGGGACGCGAATCTCCGGCACGAGCACCCCCGGGGGCCCGCCGCCGCCAGAAACACCGGATGGCACTGTGCCACCACGCCATTGGTCGCCTTCCTCGACTCCGACACCCTCCCCTCGACAGACTGGCTCGACAGCATCCTGCCACTCTTCAACGACCCGGCCGTCGCGGCTGTCGCCCCCCGCGTGAAGGCCCTGACCACCGGACCAGTCGGGCACTACGAGGCGTATCGTTCGGCCCTCGACATGGGAGCCGAACCCGCACTCGTACACCCCGCCAGTCGTGTCCGCTATGTACCCTCCGCCGCGCTTGTGGTCCGCACGAGCGCGCTTCGAGCCATCAACGGATTCGACGAATCATTACGCTTCGGTGAAGATGTCGACCTCGTCTGGCGGCTGCAGGCCGCTGGATTCTCGGTCCGCTATCAACCGCTGTCCACAGTCCATCACCAACCCCGAGGCACGATAAGGGGATTCCTGCGTCAACGCTTCGACTACGGCACTTCGGCCGCACCGCTCGCGCGACGACATCCTGGTTCGATGTACGGCGCTGTGCTGCCCTTCAGCTTCGGCATCCAGATTGCTCTGTTTGCGGCCGAACACCCTGTGGCAACTGCCCTTCCGGGCATCGTGAGCACTGCACAAACGACTTGGCGGCTCCATCGCCGCCAAGTTCCGCTGCGCATCGCCATCACGGTAGCCGCGTCCGCTCGACTCGCGCTCATCAAGCAACTCGCGGACGCGCTGCGCCGCATATGGTGGCCGGTCGCGATGTGCAGCGGGCGCGGCCGGCGACTACTCGCCGTCGCGTATGCCGTTGCGGCGACCCAATCCGTCCTCGAAAGCCGTTCGGGGC
The DNA here is from genome assembly GCF_053601595.1 of Nocardia sp. NPDC004711. NCBI lineage: Bacteria > Bacillati > Actinomycetota > Actinomycetes > Mycobacteriales > Nocardiaceae > Nocardia > Nocardia sp. NPDC004711. Next base: position 18,359 of record NZ_JBSGCB010000093.1, read on the forward strand.
TGCTGCGGATCGCCGACGATCTCGCCTACGGATCGGGCGTGTGGGTCGGATGCCTCCGGCATCGCACCCTTATCCCGCTCACGCCCCGGTTCCGCAGGGCGGGGGAATCCCGGTGACACAGCTGGACGACCTCCGATCGCCAGAACTCATCGGTCGTGCGCACTACACCGCACTGGCGATACCACTGGGCGCAACCGAACAGCATGGGCCACATCTGCCGCTGAGCACCGACACCATCATCGCCACCGAACTCTGCCATCGGCTGGCCGCGGCGCGGCCTGAGATCATTGTGGCCCCGGCGATTCCGTACGGATCCAGTGGTGAGCACGCCGGGTTTCCCGGCACCCTGTCCATCGGCCAGAAAGCCCTGGAGCTACTGCTCGTCGAACTCGTGCGCTCCGCAGATCACTTCGCCGGCGTCATATTCGTCAACGGTCACGGCGGTAACCTCGAACCTCTGCACGCTGCAGTACGGACGTTGCGTGGCGAAGGAAGAAATGCCCTGGCCTGGTCACCTTCGGGACCCACCGATGACAGTCACGCAGGGCATACCGAAACGTCGGTCATGCTGTATCTACAACCTGACGTTGTCGCCGTCGACCGCGCCGAGCCGGGCGACATCCGACCGCTGGGACAACTCATCGATTACTTGCGACGGCAGGGAGTCGCGGCCGTCAGCCCCAACGGAGTTCTCGGCGACCCAACGCATGCGGACAGTCGAGACGGCGAACGCATCCTGGACGAATGGACCGCCTCTCTGCTCTCCTACGCCGGACGACTGAACACCGACGGCGCTCCCCCCGCTCCGCCACTGAATTCCCGATCCCTGCACGGCAATTCGTCAGACTGCGGTATTGCGGCCCCGAGGTGAAGCACAGGACACAACATGTATCGGCGTGCCTGCTTGAATTACAGCGGCAGGGAACAGTGCGCAAGAGCAGGTCACAGGTTCGTTCCGATCTGCCGAACTGGGACGCCCGGCACTGCGCTGTGCCGTTCAGCGTGCGAACATCCGGTCCGGACGAGCGCCGACGGGGATATTCTGGCTGGTGCCCGCTGGTAGATCCTGAGTAACCGATGGCCGAGAACGATCCCTGCAAGACCCAGCGTGATGTCGGCGTCGATGTCATCACGGAGCTGAGAACTGCCGGTTTCGAGGACGCGGAGGAGATCGGGCGGGGCGGGTTCGGCGCGGTGTACCGGTGTCGCCAGGTCGGTGTGGACCGCACGGTGGCGGTGAAGGTGCTGACCGAGGAATTCGACGAGAATCGTGAGCGATTCCTGCGCGAGCAGCGAGCGATGGGGCGGTTGACCGGACACCCGAACATCGTCGACATGCTGGAGGTCGGTACCACCGGCAGCGGTCACCCCTACCTGGTGATGCCGTACCACTCGTTCGGCTCGCTGCAGACGCGCATTCAACGCGACGGCCCGTTGCCGCTGCCGGAGGTCCTGCACCTCGGGGTGAAGATCGCCGGTGCGCTCGAAACGTCGCATCGCACCGGCGTTCTGCACCGCGATATCAAGCCGGGAAACATTCTGCTGACCGACTACGGCGAGCCGGCGTTGAC
>NZ_JBSGCB010000094.1:0-19176 GCF_053601595.1 Nocardia sp. NPDC004711
ACCAACCTGTTCGAGAACCTCAAGGACACCAGCGGGCGGATGGTGTTCGACGGCGGCCATGACATCAACGACCTCGACGTGCTGTTCATGACCGTCCCCGCGTTGGACAAGGACGCCGCCCGCGCCCAGGTCGCCACCACCTTGCAGCTGCTGCTGGAACGGGCCGGGCGCACCGCGAAAGACTTGCGGCGCAGCGTGATCCTGTTCATCGACGAACTCTCGGCGTTGACCACGAGGAAGGGATCGATCGGGGTCGAGGACATCGCTGAGCGTGGCCGTTCCCAGAAGATCGCCATGGTCTTCTGTGGTCAGTCCCCGGAATCGGTGGCCCCTGACGCCTGGTCGCTGGGACGACTGCTCAAAACCTGCGCCGGCGGCGTGATCCTCGGCTACCTGGAGAACGCGGGTGAGCTGTGTAAACACGCCGGATCGATCCCGGTCATGCTGCCGTCTCGGCATCTGATCAAGGGCCAGCGCCACGGTGACGAGGGCCAGGTGTCGGTGGGGGAGAAGTGGCTGGTCGACCCCGACCGGGTCCGACAGTTCGACACCGGCGACTTCGTGTTCTTCAAACGCGGCCATGCCCGCTTCGGCCGTGTCGTGCCACTCAACAAAGCCGAACAGTCCCGCCTGCCCGGCACCTCGCCCGCCCCCGTCCCGCGCACCGGCGACGATCCGACCCCCGCCACCGCATAACCCCTTCTGCCTGCGCGAATCCGATTGGAGCACAACCACTATGCGCATCTTCCGCGATTACGGCGACGATCACGACGATCACGACGACGAGCAGCCTCGGAAAGGCTTCGGCCGCGACGAGATCGCCGCCCAGGCCGATCTGCTGGCCGACGAGATCGCCCACTTCCTGTCCGATGCCGCCGGCGCCGCTGACCAGCGCCCGCCGGCCAAACCGATCCTGCGGCTGGTCCCGCCGCTCATCACACCGGAGCAGGCCAGCGCGGCCGCGCTCGTGGAAACCGGCGAACCCGCACCGGTACCGGCGGTCAAACCCCATACGCGGGGTCAGGTCTGGCGTGCGAGCGCGGCCGGTTCCTTCGTTGTGGTCGGTCTGGCCGCGGTAGCGGCGTGGGGACAGTCCGCCGAGGTCGGTGTCCCTGTCGCTGTCTACGGGCTGGGTTGGATCGCCTACCTGACCTGGAACGCCGCCCGCCATCCCTCCCTGACGTTGGCGCTGGCCGCGTTCACCGAACACCGGGCCGCCCGCGCCCAGCGCAGCACCCACTGACCCCCTCGATCCACGACCACTAAAGGAAGGGAAACACCATGCACACCACCACCTCCCAAGCGATCGGCCTCGGCGTTGCCGCTGGCGTTGTCGCCGGGATCGCGACCGTCGCGACGATCATCGCCATCGACGACTGGGATCTCGACACCCGGGTGTCGGAGGCCATCACGCGGTCGAGGATGACCGCGGCCGAGCGCACCGAACTCGCTGCGACCAAACGCCTGATCGACCAGCAGGCCCAGCAGCAGCGCGAACAGCGCGAACGAAACGAGATCTACAAGCGGTCGAAGTTCCGCGCGGACCTGCTATCGGGTACCCGATGCGAATTGACGGAACTCTCGCTGTCCGGGCTGATCTGCGAAATCCTCAACGCCCGCCGCGAAGTCCGTCGCGCCTGGGCCGCCGACCCCGCCACCGGCCGACGTGACTACTCCGTGCTGAACACCTGGACCGATCATCTCCAGGCCCTGCGCAGCGAATTCGACCACCGCCGCGACAACCCCGCCCCCGGACAGGCCATGTCCCTGCTGGACCGCATGCGCTGGCAGGCCGCCTACAGCTCCGTGCATGCCTACGACGAGGTCACCACCAGTACTCCCAGCCCCGACGGCGACACCACCGTCGCCGCGCAGTCCTGACGCAATCCCTATCCCAGAGAGGAACCCGATGTTCAAGACCCGGAGCGAGCCGATCCTGCCCGTCCCCAGCGAGTTGTACGACGAGATCGGTCAGCTCGGTGACCGGGTACGGGCGCTGCGCGAAGAGGTCATCCGTATCCGCGGCCAGTACGCGCAACTGGCGAAGTCCCCGAAGTCCCTGCGAGCGGATGAGCTCGGCGCACCGACCGATCCGCACGAGGCGGTCGTGCTCACCCACACCGCGTTGCGTGCCGTGGACCGCGACCTGGAAACCGTCGAGAAGGGCATCGGCTGGGCGCACGGCCCCGCGAGCCGGATCAGCCTCACCGACGCCGCAGTCGAGCACCGCGAACAGCAACTCGCCGCGCTACGTCCACCGATCGAACGCACCAGATAGACGAAAACCTCTGAAGTGGAAAGGAATCCGAACATCATGACAACCGATAGCGACCATGCCGCGCAGCTGGTCACGCAGTTCACCACACTCGTGGCCGAGTTCGCCGAGGTGACGGTGAAAGAGCGGCGAGCCTTCGATCTCGGTCTGCTCGACCCGGTGGCCACCATCGAGTTCACCGACGGCATGTTGCGCGGCCTGTGGGTCGCACTGGTGCTCGTCGTGCAGTGGGCGCCAGGTTCTGACGCCGAGCTGGGTCGGCGACTGCTGCAGGTCGAACAGCAGCTACCCGAGCATTTGCGCTGGCTCACCGATGACCGCGACCACCTCGACGGCGCGGTCGATGAGACGCCCGACGACTTCGCTGCCGAGGTCTACCAGCGCTCGCTGGGTGTCGACACCCCCCGCCGCGCCCACGACACCTTGGACACGGTCAACCGGGTGCTCAGCCGCGCCGACAACCCTGACTGGTCACTGAGCTGACCAAATCCTCTATTACCGAAAGGAATTTACACTCTTATGTCCGAAATCGATGAGATCGCCCGCGATACCGGCCGCACCTTCCGCGACGTGTTGACTGTCGCCGGCCAGTGGCTGCGCACCCTGCGCAGCGCCGATGGCCAGACGGGCAAGTTGACCCGTAAGCAGCGCCGTGAGCTGGCCGAGCAGATCATGGCCAAAGTCAAGGCCGAGCGGGTCACCGCCGCCTGGTACACCAAACGCGTCGCCGATTACCGCTCCGAACACTCGGTGGCCCAGTACCGGCGCGAAGCCGACCCGTTCTACACCGAACGCGACGCCGCCGTTGACACCGAACGCCTCGATGCGATGCGGCTGCGCATCGAGGAAAGCCTGGGCTCCTCGGTGTTGGGTGTCGAGCGGCGTGGGCAGGTGGTGATGGCGCTGGACAAGGCCACCCGTCACCCCTACACGATGAATCCCAGCTTCGGGGCGGTGTTCGCGCCGATGAACGAGCGCGACCGGCGCGATGCCCGTGCGGCCGCGGTCGAATCCGAGCAGTGGGTCAGCGCCCGTACCCAGGAGCTCGAACACGGGTTGGCCGGAATGACCGTGCACGAGCAGCCGGCCAGCCCTCGCCCGAGCGTCGAGGAACCCTCGCGGTCGGTGACCGGGCCGCAGTCGCTGTCGGGGCCGGAGCGGGAAGCCGCTATCGGTCGGGACCTGTTGCGTGACAACGCGATCCAGGCGATCCGGCATTCGCAGATGGAGTGGTTGCAAACCAATCCGGCCAGCAGACACGCTGGAGCGCGTGCCGACTACGGCCGCCGTGTCGCGGCCGAGCAGGCTGCCGCGGCGGGGTTGAGCGTCGAGCAGGTGCGGTGGGAGTTCGCCAACGCCGAAACCAACTCCCGTTGCCGGGTCACGATCGCCTCCCACGCCCCCAACGGCACTCAGCAGGTGATGCGCGGCTACTTCCCGAGCGAGACCGAGGCCGCGGCCTGGACCCACGACGCGGTGCAGATCCACTCCTGGACACCGGGCACCACCCTGGCGGTGCGGGCCCGTGAGACCGGGCGCCGGCACCCGTTCTATGTGGCCGAGGGCAACCGGGCCGACATCAGCCGCAGCGTCAGCGACTGGCACCGCGACACCCATCCGGAGCAGACTCAACCTCCCGACCACGGCAGAACCCGCGAAAACCCCGACACCGGCACCGATCCGCAGGATCTGGAGCGCCGGGTGCTGATGCTCCAGCGAGGCCTGGACGCGGTCACCACCGACCGTGACCAGCACAAGAAGCAACTGGAATCGGTACACGCCGAGCTGGATTCGTTGAAGAACAGCCAGCTGCGCGTCAGCCAGGACATGCGTGACCTGCGGTCGGATCTCGACGCCGCCCGCGCTGACCGGGATCGCTACCGCGGTGAACGCGACGAGGCCGTCACCAAGCTCCGCAGCGAACGCGCCGCCCGTGACCCGCAGCCCTCCAACGGAGCCGACAAGCCCCGTCCCCAGATGAGCCGGTGATCATGCACAGCGAACACGAAGAAGCCATGCGCTTCGACTTCCAGGACCGCGTCGCCCTGAGCTGGAAAGCGTTGCAGCCCGGAGTCACTGACGCCCAGATCAGCGAGATCGAGTGCCGCATGAGCGAATACGACCAGCGCTGGCAGGCGGGCCCGCACGCTATGGAGTGGGACTTCCTGCACGCCGCCTACACCGACTGGCGCGACCAGCCCCAGCTGATGGCCAAGTTCGCCGAGGACCTGCGCGTCAACCCGACCGTGTACGCCGACTACGGCCTGACCGATGTGCAGCGCCGCAGCCTCGACCAGGCCCGCACCATCGCCCACGAACAGCGCAGCGCCATCGACGCCCCGGACGCGTCGGCGCAGCGGCTGCCGATCCGAAGGGACCGGTGACCGCCATGGAACGAGAGCACGAAGAAGCCATGCGCAGCGACTTCCGGGAACGGACCGCGTTGCAGCACTCCGGCTATCAGTCGGGGGTGACCGAGGACCGGATCGATGAGATCTATGCCAAGACTCGGCAGATCGATGACCGGTGGAACTCGGGTCCGCACGCCGATCAGTGGCGGTATCTGTCGGATGCGTACGCCGATTGGCGCGACGCCCCCGACACCATGGACCGGTTCATCGACAACATCGAGTTCAACCGCGCCAAAGGCGAGGACTTCGGCCTGGACGAGGTGCAGCGGCGCAGCCTCTACCAGGCCCGCGAGTTGACCGAGCCGCACCGGGTACGCCCACGCGGCCGGGCCCAGCGGGAGCGCTGATCGGTCATGGATCACGATCCGGCTCAAGGGCGTTCGTGGCAGCTGATCACCGCTGCCCTGACCGCCGCCATGGGTCCGGGCCGGGACCGGGCACGGTGGACAGTGTTCCTGTGCCCGGTCCACGAGGCCGACGGACAACCCCACACCCCCTCCCTCGGCGTCCGCTACGACCCCACCCAGGGCAAAACCATCGTCCGCTGCTTCGCCCACTGCGACGACAAAGACGTCCTCGACCGGATCGGGCTCCGCGTGCGGGACATGTGGGACCGGCTCCCCGAACGCGGCCCGCATCAGGGCGAGCAGCGTGGGCAGCGGCGCCCACCATCGGGTGCTCAAAGGGCGCATCAGCAGCGGGTGTCGTTGGTGGACAAGGCGATCGACTACGCCCGGTTGCCGACCCCGTCCAAACCCGATCTCGGAGAAACGATCGGGCCAACCGAGACCGTGTGCACCTACGTCTACCGCAGCGCTGATGGGCACGTCGAAGGCGCGGTCACCCGCCGCAGCACCCCACACGAGTACGGGGACAGAAAGTCGTTCACCCAAGCCCACTGGAACGGAACCGACTGGGAACCCACCGGATTCGCGCCCATCCCGTACCGGCTGCCCGAAGTCCTCGACGGCATCGCAAGCGGGCGCGAGATCTACGTGTGCGAGGGCGAGAAGGACGCCACGCGGGCGATCGAGGCCGGACAGATCGCCACCTGCAACGCCATGGGCACCGGCTCCTGGACGCCCGAGCACGCGCGATGGCTCCACGGCGCCGGGCGGGTGATCGTGGTCGCCGACCGCGACCGTCCCGGCTACCTGCACGCCGCCAAGGTCGCCGAAACCCTGCACGGCCACGTCGGCGAAATCCGCGTGCTCCAAGCCGCCGCGGGCAAGGACCTGTCCGACCACCTCGACGCCGGCCACCACTTCACCGACCTGGAAATGGTGCCCTACCTCGACCGCCACTACCGCCAACCCCGAACCCAACAACAGCGGCACATCACCCGCAGCCGCTGACCCATCTATCGCAGATTCACCACAAAGGAGAAAACCGTCATGACCAGCACCAACTTCGGACAGCGATTCACCCGCGCCGCCGCGAAGATCCCCTCGGCGTTCGGCAAGAACACCACCCTCGGCACCACCGTCTACGGGCGCATCACCACGATCGGCGAGCAGCCCAAGCTCAAGTATGGCGGCGCTCCGGGCGAGGTGGACACCGACGAGCACGGCAACCCGATCATGCAGCTGTTCATCACTATCGAGACCCCGAACGGGCCGCGCAACCTGTATCCGACCAGCCGCATGGAGCAGGCCATCGGGCAGGCGATGAACGCCGCCGGCGTCACCGATTTCGATCCCGGCGCCACCTTGTCGGTCACCTACACCGGCCCCGACCCCGACAACGACAAGGCCCGCCTCTATACCGCCAAATACACCCCCGCCGTCACCAACGGCGGTGGCAGGTGACCGGCAACGACGCCGGATCGATCGTGGGGCGCACCAATGCCGTTACGCCCCACGGCACACCCCGAGTCGACACTGTCGCACCACCAGCAACCAGCCAGCACGGACGCGACACCACACCACCCGCGCCCCGCCCAAGGCCGGACGAGGCGCTCACGACCTTCCGTGAGGAGGCGATCATGACCACCGACCGCGACAGCCGCGACACCGTGTCGCAGCAGCCGCGCGACACCCGTCGCACACGCGACACCGATGCGACAGACCGCGGCGGCAAGGTCGTCGCATGGGCCGGATTCATATTCGGATCGGTGCTATCGATCGTGATGAACTGGCTACACACCTGGTTGCCCGCCGCAACGAAACCACACGGCTGGACGCCGGGAGTATGGCCGCAAATCGGTTCCGCCGTATGGCCAGTCGCGCTGCTGCTGGCCGTCGAAGCCCTCTCACGGGTCCGCTGGCGACCCGGTCTAGCGTGGGCGCTGGCCCGCTACGGCGGTGTCGGCACCGTCGCCGCCGGCTCGGCGCTCATCTCCTACGGCCACGTCCACGACGTCCTACAAAGCTGGGACTACGGCGCCCTGGGCTCGGCGGTTGGCCCACTGGTACTCGACGGGCTCATGGTCGCCAGCGGCTTCGCCCTACTCTCCGAAACCAGCTCACACACCACCAAAAGCGATACCGTGCCTGTTTCCCCGGTTGTGGTCGAGCCCGCCACGCCGGAGGGCGTTGCCGGCGGTGTCCTCGGGGCGGAATCACCTGCGCGACACCAGGACGCGACACCGCGACAGCCCGACGCGACGCGCGCGACACCAGGCGACAGTCCTGCGATAGCCCGCAACAGCGACGATCCGATTACGCGCGACGAGCACATCCTGGCGCTGCATGCCGCGGGTTGTTCCACACGCGAGATCGCAGACGAAATCGGTGTCCATCACTCCACTGTCGCGCGGGTTGTCGCACGCCACACCAGCAGCGACACCATCCGCGACACCTCCTCGGGGTTGCGGCTGATTCCGGCTTCGGCGAACGGTGAGGAAACCGCGCCATGACCGGTATCGAATGGACCGAAACGACCTGGAACCCGGTCACCGGCTGCGACCGCGTCAGCAGCGGCTGCACCAACTGCTTCGCGCTGTCGATGGCCAAGCGACTCAAGGCAATGGGCGCGGCGAAGTATCAGACCGACGGCCACCCCCGCACCTCCGGGCCCGGCTTCGCGGTGACGATTCATCCTGCGGCACTGCAGATCCCGCGCCGTTGGCGTTCCCCGAAGGTGGTGTTCGTCAACTCCATGTCGGACCTGTTCCACGCCCGGGTACCGGAAGCGTTCATCGGTGAGGTGTTCGAGGTGATTGCCTCGACGCCGCAGCACACCTACCAGGTGCTGACGAAACGGTCCCTGCGCGCCCGCCGCCTGGCCGAACGGCTGCCCTGGCCACCGAACCTGTGGATGGGCGTCTCGGTCGAAGATCAGGACACCCTCATCCGCGCGCAGCACCTACTGGAAATCCCTGCTGCAGTGCGCTTTCTGTCCTGCGAACCGCTACTGGGACCAGTGGATCTCACCGCGGTACCCAGCGGAATCGGGTGGGTGATCGCCGGCGGTGAATCCGGGCCAGGTGCCCGCCCGGTCTCCCCGCAATGGGTGCGAGGACTGCGCGACCACTGCGTGAGCGCCAGCGTCCCATTCTTCTTCAAACAGTGGGGCGGACGCACCCCCAAGCAGAACGGCCGACGCCTCGACGGCGAGATCTGGGACCAGTACCCACTGCGCCAGCAGTAAGCTCGCCCGCGCCGACAAGGCCCGTCCATCGACCCCGATGGACGGGCCTTACGCCATGTCTGGCTGCCGCGCCAGCAACAGCGAGGCATGGCGCATCTTCAGCGTCCTTCGGTGGGAATCGAACCTGCGACCTAGGGACCGTTCGGTGTCAACAACGTCGAAAGGCCTTGTCCACCTGCCGATCTGGTCGTCCAATGTCAGCTTTCCGCAACCGGACGAAATTTCGAAAGACGGTGCCGGGCGGTGATTTAGTGGGGTTGGATCTCTCTCGGAGCTGGTTGCCCTCCTTGACCATCGACCCTGAAGGGCGGAGCCCCATCCACAGTGCGGATGGGGCTCTCAAGATGGCGTGCGATCCGACGATTTACACGTCGAGGTCGAGCTCGCACTGGCATCCCAACTATTCGCTCCATCCGACCAGCTCTTGCCACAACATGCGACACTGACGACCACTTAGTTTAGAGCCATTTGGCAATGCAGAGTCCCATTCTCCATCGCTACGATTGGCGATCCATCTTCTGAGGTCGACAAAACTGTCTCCTTCCGCAGTCTCGCTCGACCATTGCATGCCAAGACCATTCGCGGCCGGCCGTGGAACGCCTCCAATTCGCATAGTTACAGCCTCTGGTGACGGCACGCCGTAAAATACCATTGCGCTTGAATATGCTGTGGAAGTATTGGCGCTCTGCCCAGGCGTAAGCAGCTTGTAGAGTGCGCTCATGCCCCATGGAATCTGGCCGACAAGCTTACTGTGAATATAATGTCCGGCGGCCCTGACCCGCTTGGGTGGAGGCTCGTGGAGGAACCAGCGCTCAGCAATCTTCGTTAGATTCTCTCCATTGACCCAGTCTCTAGTAATTCCGGCAACAGATTCTGAATTTAAGGGTGCATGTGGTTCGTCGGACCGTATACCTAGATCCAGCTCTGGGATATCGGCAATTACATCTATTACGCTTGCGAGTGCTCTTGTATCTGGCCCGAAGAGATTTCCGGCATCCCAGAATCCTTCTTGCCTGAACTCTGGATGCTCCCGTGACGCAGCGAACGCATAATTGACCGAGGGGATGCTGAATCCAGTATTGTCAGCAAGCGCGATGTAGCCTGGTTCGTAATCACCGATCTGCGCCATGAATCCCCGAGATATCGAGATCAGCTGGTCGGCAAGTCTACGGTCGGTTTCCTTTGTCTGGTGATATACCAGACTCGAGCGCAATATCTCCTCAATGTCCCTGGAGGTCTCCTCTACGCCCGCCACTCGAGCCACGTGGGCGAGATACTGAAGAAACACTGCCAGTGCGGAATTCTCGCGCACGAATTTGAGGTCAAATCGATCGACTACGCTTGAGACTTGCCCGGTCGCAGTCATCAGGTGGCTGCAAATATCGACCGCTTGTTTTCTGAGGAACTCTTGAACCTCATCGCGGTCGCTATTGGTAAGGGTTGGGAATACTATTAGCCCTACAGTATCTTTGAGGGCCCGTCCTGCACGTCCCGCGATATTCCAGAACTCGGAATAGCTAAGCTCCTGGTATCTCTGGCCTCTACCCTGTGGTTTGGTCGTAGTCTCCAGAATCACGGAACTGATTGGAAAGTTCAACCCCTGTGCGAGAGTTGTCGTCCCGCACACAATATCGACGTCGCCTTTGTCTATAAGGGCCTCAAGTAGATATCGAAGGTCATGCGAAAGGCCTGCATGGTGATAAGTCACCCCGCAGTGCAACTGTTTTACCAATGGATGTTGCGAGCCCAGTTCTAGCGCAGCATAGTTCGCCACAGCAGTAGCAAAGCGCGAGAGTTTACGTGGAGATCGGAGGGCCGCAATCGATGCTGCACGCTGCTCGGCTGTACCGCGTCCGCGGGCCAGCACCAAAACAGAGCCATTCTTTGACAACTCAACGGCCGCAAGCGCACTAGTATGCTGCTTACCGGGTGCGGGTTCTTCGGCGGCGATTTCCAGCAACTCTACGGTGCGTCCTGCTGGGACATCGACATTGTCGGCGCTCTCCATTGTGTAGAGTTGCAAAATGCGCGGACCATTCCGTATCTTTTTCCACCACGTGCTTGCAACCACCCGCTCACTGGGGCGCCAGTTAACCGCGATCGTTGCATCGGCACCGTCGCCAAGCCATCGGCTGAGCTCGCTTGCGTTTGGAACAAACGGGGTGAGCATGAGAAACCGCGTTTCAGGGCGTTCCCGCTTTATCGTCCCCAGAAGCAATTCCATCCGTACACCGCGGTTGCCTTCGCTCAGATTGTGAGCTTCATCAACCACTGCGAGAGATATCTGTCTGACCGCAGCATGGTCAGCTTTTATTAGGAGGTCAAGCTTCTCCGGTGTGCAAACAAGGATGTCAATCTTCTGTTTAAGGAGCTGATCCTCGGTAGGATCCAGCTCAAATACAGGAGCCGCTGATTCTACAACCATCTTGAGCGGGGAGAAGTCGCGTCGCAGCCTCTGTGTTATTTGATTGACGAGCGCCCTTGTTGGAACAACGTATACCACTGTTGAGCTACGATTTAGCGCGTGAGCCTGCACGATGCTAAATTCGGCAACGAGTGTCTTTCCGGCCGACGTGGGCATCTCGACGACAATCGCACGACGCGCTGGATCGAGCAAGTGCTGATCCAGCGCTGCTCGCTGACTGGGCCACAACTCCAGTGTCGGATCTGGCCTGTCAGTCGAGGCTAGAGAGCTTACGAATTCCCTAAAATCTTGACCCAGGCTTGTTGTGTTCCTCCAAATGCTTGAAGCAACGATTGCCCGACAGGCGCGAACGACCAACTCCGAAGTTCCGCTAAACGGCTCGTCTGGACGGATCTTAAACAGATCGTGAAGGTTTCGCTCGTGCTTATCTATCTGAATATCCGGATCGGAAGGTTGGCCGCTGACGGTGTACGTCGAAGCGATCTCGACAATTTTTGCGAGATTAAATCTAGCAATCAATCGTACGCCAGCGATCGTCTTATCGTCGATCCCCGCTAGATACTCATTCTGCCGGTTTTGATGGTGCTCTCGCAGTTGAAGAATTGCGCTCCTGGAATCGTTCAAATCTTTCCAGCCGTCGCGACGTGCGAGCAACAAGAATGCGCGCAGAATGTCGATCTCAAGCACAGAGTCCAGGGGAGTTTCAGAATCTATTAGAGCTTCGCGATACGGAATTTCGAGTTCACGAAGGGCGAGCATTACTTCCGGTCGTCGGTTCGCTAGTATCCCGTCCGCCGCCAAACGAACAAGATGAGTCAGTTGCTCGTAACTTCCTCGTTCTCCCGGCATTCGTCGGCAAAGGAATGCGTGCTCCCAAAGATAGCTGATGTTACTTTCGTTGCCAGTGTCGGCTGCAACGTTCTCAAGTGTATTGGCCAGAAGATCGAGTTCAAATTGCCCATGATAGTATGCCGGCTCGTTCGAAGTTCCGATCCTGGAAAGCAGAAATGCTGTACAAGAATCCTGTGCAGCTTGAGCTGCTCCGGTTTCCTCGAGGAGTTCTTTTACATTCCAACCAGTCATGCGACATCCCGTGCATGCTTGTAAACCTTGTCTGCGAATTCTTCGATCGAGCTCGGCAGTCGAAGGATAATGAAAAGAATATCCGCTGGCTTGTATTCGTCGGGATTAGTTTTAAAGCATCCGTAATCGTTCTTGCCGTATGTGCCGGCAGCGCGAACGAGGATTGGTACAGCGATTGGAGGGGGTGATGATGTCTGAGTAAGAACAATCATCGCTTTTGCTACGTGAGGCTTCATCGAAAGATCGGCATGCTTAAGAGACCAGGTTAGCTCTTCGAGGAGCTTTTTCTTACTTCCCACCCTTGCTTTGATCTGATCATGCATGCTGTCGCCTCCGCCACTAACAACCTTTGGTGGACTTTCCCGGGCTGAAGATGCCTTCACCTCGCAAATTACTGAACGCATTTTTGGATGCATCCATAATCCGAAAATATCCAAGCCGCGGGTCGGTTGTCCTGGAACCTCTTTCTCTTTTATTCGTGAAGCAGGTATCACTACGTTGTGAATAGTCTTGAGTGCATCATACGCTAGAATCTCTGCAACTTCATTTCGAGGTGTCTCAAGATGTATCTTTGTGGCATCTGGGTTGATCTGCGGTATGACTGCCTGACGGATATCGTCCAGTAGTTGGTCGAGTGAGTCGGCCGAGACGACGGTATCAAGGTCACTGGCTGCCTGAGTTAGGGAGGCCAAGGTTTGCTCGGGATCAACGTATAGGTCACGTACTAGGCGCGCGATTTCGGCTATCAGGTCGTCGTCGTCCTCGACGTCGTAACACTGATAACGATGAGCCCCGTCGGACTCGTCACTGACCTGTTGATAGCGACCGGCCATGCATCCCCCCTATCCGTCTAAGTGTCGCTGACTTGGACGGCTACTCGTTCGATAGCACGCTTACGTTACCGAGCGGACACGCAACTTGACTGAAGCTGGCAGAGAATCAACGCATTGTTGGCACAGAATGTCTGTGTGCGAGCAGCCGGAGCCAGGCAGGCGCAAGTAATACTGGGTTCATGGTCGCCACGCTCACAGTCTCAACTCTCGTCGAGGCCGCTCGACGGGTCGGTGTCGAGCTGCGAGAGGTCACATCCGGCGGGAACTTGTACGTCTGGCATACGCCGACTCTGGAGCTGGCCGTGCTCTACGTTGGGAAGTCCGCCTCGGACGCGCGCCTCAAGGAGGAGCGGAGCTGGCAGTACGGTGGCGACCCGACTACGGTGATCCTGTCAGGCATCGTCACGCTGCTACGAGTGAATAGAGCTGTGCCACAGGCGCTCTTGTACGACCCGGTAACCTTTGACGGCGGTCGATGGCGCAGCGTCCGTGAGAGCTATGGCTGGAACGGAACGGCGTTCGATTTGCTCGAGGCTGCCTTGCCCGAGGGGGAACCCCTACCTGTCACTGAGGTCGAGAAACTTCTTGTCCGGATCGCAGTTCGGTACGGCGCACCGATTGGCAACTCGCAGTTCGCATCTCAGTGGGAGGGTCCGATTAACACCGTGTCCGACACCCTCGCGGCCTTGGCTGTCGGCGCAGATCAGGCGTTTGTGGTGCCTGGTCCGATGGGAGTCGGAGCCGACAGTCCTCACGCCGGCATCGAGCGCTAGGAATCGGCGCGGATCACGGGTGGTTCTTCCTGCTTTCACTGGCTACTGGCTGCCGGGATAGCTCGTTGGAGCGTGGCTCACTGACTAGGGGCGCGACCGATGCCGGCGCCGCTGGCAGAGGCTTTCATGCATGGCCGATTGCATACGGGTTCTCCGCATTGGCCGCTTCGGTAGACATTCATCTCATCGGCCAGCCGATCCAAGGGTCCTGAGGTGCTCCGTTCGCCTGTCGGGCAAAGATTTTCGATGCGCACTGGTTTCGGAACGGATGCACACTGGATGCACAACGAATGCACACAAGCGTTGCGATGAAAGTGCGATACGAAATCGCTGTGACCTGTGGGTTTGGTGGTGGTCCGCCTCCCGCCTGATCGCCACTATCTCCCGCTTCGCTGAAGATAGTGGCGATCAGGCGGGAGGCAAACCACCACCAAACAGTTGAGAGCAGAAGGAGACAGGAACCAGGGAGGGGAGACCACAAGCAAGAGAGACCACAAGGAGGACCACAAAGAGAGGACCACAAGGGGCGGGGTTGGCATGGCACGGTGCGTTGGGAGCGGGGCGCGTCGAGTGACGAAACCACAAGCAGGGGCGCGAGCACGGACATCACGTCGGTAGGGACGTCAGTGCCGAATATGGACCACAACAAGGAGATTCGGCCAGCGTTGGAATTTGATGGCTGTGCGACAACATATTTGATGCATAGAGATCAATCCGGTGATGCCTGCGCATCAATCGGAACATGATTTCCGCAGGTCAAACATGATGTGGGGTAGTCAATTTCGGTAGAATTGGTGCATAGTAATCAATTCTCGGAGGTGTGGCGTGAATGCCATTTCGAGTCCTCTTGTCGTAGCGATCGAATCGGTGTGGGTGGATCTGCGTGCCCGTCATCCCGATATCCCCGATGTGGTGGTGACGATGGCGTCGGGATCGATGGGCCGGCGCGGAGTGCTGAAGCTGGGGCATTTCGGCCCCGACCGGTGGAAGGTCGGCCAGCAGGTGATGCCTGAATTGTTCGTCGGTGGTGAGGGTTTGGCGATGGGCGCGCGTGATGTGCTCGGAACGCTGCTGCACGAAGCTGTGCATGGCGCGGCGCGTACCCGCGGGATCGAGGACACCAGCCGCGCCGGTGCCTACCACAACGGGAAGTTCCGCGACATCGCCCGAGAATTCGGGCTCACGGTCGAACGTGACCGCGATCGGGGCTGGACGGTCACGATCGTGCCCGATGCCACCGCCGACACCTACCAGCGGCAGATCCGCACACTCGACGCCGCCATCATCGCCTATCGCCGCGACGAGCACGAGCCCGCCGAGGGTGGGGGAGAGGACGGTGAGGACGGTGGTAAGTCCGGCAAGGCCCCGCGCAACGGGCGCGCCCTGGTCTGTACCTGCATGCCGGCGCGGCGGGTGCGGGCCGCGCAGAAGACCATCGACGCCGGGCCGATCCTGTGCGGCGTGTGCCGTGAGCCCTTCGTTGCCGCCATGTCCGGCGAGGATTGATGGCTGAGCATCAACCGTTGATGCCTACGCATCAACAACGAGCGAGCCGCCGGTGAGGTAGCAGGGTCACGGATCATGTTGGCCGCCAGTCATATACACCAAAGCGAGTAAATTAGTAAATGGAAGTGCTTCGGGGCTTGGACACTCCGGTCACTTCCTCTCTCCCACGAAAGTTGAAGGAAGACAGTGATGTTGGATTTGATGGATTGGTTTTGCGGTGCGGGTGGGTCGAGCCAGGGTGCGCACGCGGTGCCCGGGGTGCGGGTCTCGCGGGCGGCGAATCATTGGGCGCGTGCGATCGAGACGCACGCGGCGAATTTCCCCGAGACTGATCACCACCTGGGTGATATCCGTGAGGCGCCGGTGGAGAAGTGGCCTGCGGCGGATTTGTTCTGGGCCAGCCCGGAATGCCCGCAGTGGTCTTCGGCGCGCGGCAAGGCCCGCGACTATGACCACACGATGCAGGGCGACCTGTTCGATACCCCGCGTGATGAGGAGGCCGACCGTAGCCGCGCTCTGATGGAGGAGGTGCCGATGTATCTGCGCGGGGTGATCGGGCGCGGCGGCAAGGTCCGCGCCGGGGTGGTCGAGAACGTGGTTGAGGTCCGGGCGTGGGATCAGTGGAACCGGTGGCTGGGGGAGATCCGTGCCCTGGGCTATCACACGCGGGTGATCGCGCTGAATTCGATGCACGCCCAGTCGATCCGTACCCCGGTCGCGCCGCAGAGCCGCGACCGGCTGTATGTGGCGTACTGGGACGCGTCGCTGGGGCGCAGCCCGGATTGGTCGAAGTGGCTGCGCCCGTTGTCGTTCTGCGCCGACTGCGGGGAGTGGGTGTCGGCGATGCAGGTGTTCAAGACCGAGGGTGCCGATATGGGCCGCTACCGCCAGCGGTACGTCTACCGGTGTCCGCGTGTGAGCTGCCGCAACCGGGTCCTAGAGCCGCCCGCCCTTCCGGCCGCCGCGGCGATCGACTGGAATCTGTCCGGGCAGCGTATCGGGGATCGTGTGAAGCCGTTGGCGGACAAGACGATGGCGCGGATCATGACCGGGTTGCGTCGCTACGCCGCCCAGCTGCCGATGACGGTTCCCGCCGGAGGCACCTGGCGCGACGAGGCAACACCTGTCACGAGCCCCCTTCCGGCGCGCACGACCCGCGAGAACGACGGGCTGATGATCCCGCCCCGCTTCTTCCACCGGCTACAAGCAGCTGACACGGCGACGATGCCGCCGGCGTTGGTCGTGCCGATGGAGGGACGTGACGGCAAAGAGCCTCAGCCGGTGAGCGTTCCGCTACGCACGCAGACCACCCGTGCTGAGACCGGGCTGGCGTTCTTGCCGTTCGTGACCGAGCTGCGCGGCGGCAGCAGCGACGCCCGCCCGGTCACTGATGCGTTCTCGACGGTGACCGCCAGCGGCAACCACCACGGCCTGGTGTCCCCGCCGACCGATGTGCCGCGCCAGGTGTGGCAGGCACTGATGATCCCGTACTACGGCACCGGTGCCGCGTACCCGGTTGACCGGCCGATGGGCGCGCTGTCGACGCGGGACCGCTCCGCGGTGGTCGAGGCGCTCACCGACTGCGATATCGCTGATGTCCGGTTCCGGATGTTCCAGCCGGGCGAGATCGGTGCGGCGATGGCGTTCGTCGACGGCTACACCGTGTTGGGTACCAAGCGTGAGCAGGTTCGCCAGTACGGTAACGCGGTCACTCCGCCGGTCGCGGAGATCCTGGTTTCGGCGCTGGTGGAAGCCGTGACCGGTGAGGACATCGACCGCTGAGCTGCTTGAGTGCGGGGGAGGGCGGCTGGTAACCCGTGGTCGTGCGGCCACGGTTGGACGTACCAGCCGCCCGGGTGCCCCACGAAAGGAAGGCACCGCCACTGTAGCGCCGGCGCGACAACCCCAGGAGCCCACCATGATCGGACACCCGCGGGCCGCCGGCGCGCGGGCACGGGCAGAGGCCGCCGACAATGAAGCCATGGCACAGTTGGTGACCCTTGCCGAATGGGCACAACAGCACGGGCTGACGTTGACCACCGTTCGCAACCAATGGGTCTACCTCCAGGGCTTCCCTGAGCCCGTGGGGCATCAAGACCGTGCCGCGGGCACCGGTAGCGGCGGACGCAGCCGCGAATACGACCAGGCGCACCTCGACGACTGGCTCACGCGCTGGCACGCGCAGGGCCGGCCCGCCCGGCTCGCGATGCCCGAGAACCCCGAGGAATACCGGACATTGGGCGCGATCGCCCGCCTGGTCGGCGTCGCCGGCGCGACCATCACCCAATACCGCGCCCTCATCGACCAAACCGCCGAGCACGAGGACCGCGGCGCGCGCCGACGCTACCGCACCCGAGACGTCGTCGACTTCCTCAACGAGCGCCCCGGGCACGGCCGCAGCAATGACCCGAGCAGCGACCGACGCCGCGGCACCACGCGCTGAAACTCCGTGCCAGTTTCGCGGGCCCTGAAAGGCACGGTGGTCTTCGTGGCGTGGCGCCGTGCACGTACTCGGTTGCGTCAGCAAACTATGTCTGATGATCTACGATTTGGCCGAATGCCTGGAAATCCGTGCCGCACACCGCTTCTCTGACAACCGCTTTAGCTGGCACTGGGGTTGGTGTGCAGTCGATACATCCGATTCCTCGGCGGTGGGCATCGTGACCGCCCATCAGGTCACAACGCCTGTGCCGGAAGTTCGAATTCCCTATGCCGTCGTGAACATCGTGTATGCCCGTAAGCACTCTGGCCTCGGCGTCAATCTCCTTGTTCATGCACGAGATGAACTGGCGCGATGGGATGCTGGCCCGGTCACGCTGTACCGGTCCGGCACATCTACGCCCAAGGGACAGGCGGCATGCGACGCCGCTGAACTCGCGCTCGACCCCCAGCGGCAGCATCTGCTCGATGTAGGCAAATTGGAGCTACTTCCGTACAAGGAAGAGCATGCAATCTACTGGGGTCGCCGTCATCTTGAGACCGCAGCTGACTGGTTCTGCATCCGTCCCATCCCTGTCAAAGCCGAGGAGATCGGTCTGCTGAACCGGCTTCCCGAGGGATACGCCGCCAGTACTGAGGTCAATACGCGAACACGTCCGAAATCCCCAGGATGTCTAACGTGACCCGGCATGGTAGATAGTCGAAGGACTGTTGAATCAATGTGTCAACGCCCTGTCGAGTCGCTTCATCCAACTCGTTGTGCAGCAGCGATACCAGGTATCTGACGTCTGCGGCTGCATACTCGAGCTGCGCGGCGGACAACTCCGTGCTGAGCCAATCAGATTGTTGCTGTTCCTTGCTGATTCGTACACCCAGTCGCCGCGCAAGCGTCGGCATCAAGCTGTGACTCTTTGAATCCAACTCAGGACTGAGGATCTTCGAGGCCACCTTCGTACACGCGACGTTCCGCGGTGACAGCCGCCACTGATACGCCATGAACCTGAGGTCGAACGGCGCGTGATGGAAGATCTTCAGAAGCGACTGGTCCTCAAGCAAGCTGGCGAGTCTCGTTGGCCGCTCATTGCCTCCGAGTTGTACCAACGCCACCGCCGAGCCAGCGGCGACCTGGACAGTCGCGATCCGGTCGGTACGCCAATCGAGACCGGTGGTTTCGATGTCCCACGCGATCGCCTCTTCCGCCTGGCAAAGTCGGTAGAAGTTCTCGTCCACGTCTTGCCGGTAGAGGCGTGTCCAGGGAGTGCTCTGCTTCTCCATCAATGACCTCCTACGGTGCCAAGCGGCTCTCTTCCGCTATGGCGTCGATATCCTTGCGGACGAAGCTGAACAATGAGCCGCCGTCCACAACGAAGGCTGGCACATAGCTCTGACGTTCTTTGGTGTGCGAGTACAGGACGATGACTGCCTGCTGAGTACCGAATCGATAGCAGCTGTACATGACGTCTCCTGGGCGCACGTACACCTGGATGGGCGCACCCCCGACGGTGCCCATCGAACGGAAATCGGTGATGGCTTCTTTGACCTTGCTCTGAACCTCGGCGGGTGTCGTGCTGAATCGAGTGGCGAGGTTACTCATCGTTGCCGCGTCGTCGGGGTCTGGCAGGAAGACCCGGACACAGGCCGAGGGCTTGGACGCGATTCGAACGATGTGTCGCCGGTTCGTATTGCGCCAGGTGGCCCCGTATGCCACCACGATGTCGAGGTTTTCGACGTTAGCGAGCAGGTCGGAGAGATATTGTCAAATCCTGTGGATGACGTTGTTTCAGGCGACTTCCGTTGCGCCTGAACGGTCTCCGTCCTTTGGGGTGATGTCGATGGGTCG
>NZ_JBSGCB010000095.1:0-17722 GCF_053601595.1 Nocardia sp. NPDC004711
GCCTCGCTCACCCAGCCGAGCGAGGCCGTTCCCATCCCCTCATCATCGGCACCACCGATGACGCCAACATCGGCAAACTCAGCGACGGCCAACACACACCATCGGCCGCAACGAGTACTGCTGCGGCCACAACGACCGGATCAACGTCAGCCACGCCTGCTACGGGGGTTCGGGCTCACGATCTGCACTGAGCCACAACCGAATCGGGCCACCGGCAACGACGCCGGCAGCGAGTCGCCAACGACGCCGACTCCCGGCCCTGGATGGCCGGCGAAGTACTAGTCAGATCTGCGCGCCAGCAGGAATCCAATCGCCAGACCCACAGCGACCGTCCTGGGGGCAATGGTGGCCCAAGTCCAATTTCGGCCACTTGACCGGCGTGGGCAATAGGTCCTCAGCCCCACGCCTTGACGAGAAGCCGCAGCTGTCGTCACTCATCAGCCTCGGTCGACATGCCACATGAACAATCGCCGCAGTTCGGAGATAAGCAGGTCAGCAAGAGCCAGGAACTCGTACGCCTGGTCCGACGTGACGCCACCGACATGCACAGCCATGTTCCGCAGCTTCCGCATAGACCCGTATGTCTTACCGAACCATTCGGGCAGGTAATGAACAGCGACAGCCTCGGTCACCAGCTCCAACGGCGCCGGAGTCTCACCCTCGAAGTTCTTCCATCCATACTCTTTGGCGATAACCTCAAGCTGGCGGTCAACTTCATACCAAGCGTTGTCTATCGCCTGATCTGGTGATGTTTTCACTAGATCCTGCAGACGCAACGTCAGAGGTTCGAGTGGAGCGGGTCTGAGGAGGGCTGGGGCAGGAGCCTGAGAGCTGTCTGAAGATTTCTCCAGGGCAGCAACCTCAGCCCGATTGGCCTTCTCGATGGACTTGACGACCGACTTGACCGTCTCATTCCACTCGACCTTGAGGAAACTCCCAACCTCAAGTCTCTTGGGCCGCTCGGCCAGCCACACCTTCAGGTTCCGGCCGAAGTAGAGCAGGACGAACACGACAATCAGCTGCCAACCCAGCAACGAGAGGAACGAAGGCCAGTCCACTGGAGCAACTTACACCGTGTTGGCCTCTCCATAGGATGAGAGCGGACCACCTGTCCGCGGCCCTCGGCCGCGCGAGGACCCGGCCCGTTCACCAGGGCGCGCCGCGAACTCCTCCGGTCGACCTGGTCACAGACCTACCACGCAACCAGGGCACGCAGAAGGGACAAGCCGCTACGCGGTGGCTCCGCCATCCCTTCCCCGCACCCTGAACACGCAGTAGCCCTCCGGGCAGGTCGACCGGAGGAGCACCCAACACACCCACCATCAGAACCGGTATGCTCATCGGGATTACCTGACGCCTACGGCGTCACACGGGGCACCGCCCCGAAACCCCGCCGCTCGCCGCGGAGGCAGGTCTCCCAGAGGGGCAGGGGCGGATGGACAACCTATCCGTCGGTACTGCAACCGTTTTCAGCGAGCCCCGGCCAGATCAACATAGCGGTCAAATGGCCCGTACATCAGATTCCACGCAACCTGAAATCCCTGCATCAGAAACTGCTTGTCCGGTGCCCATTGCGTCCTCCGGACTCCGTCATTTCCGAGTGTGACCTGGGCTGACATGTTAGCCGCCCAGGTCTGGCCGTGCGCATAGGAGCTAAGAATGCGCCAGTTGAGTAGCGACTCCCGATCGGCGCCGAAGTCATAATAGGTAGCTGGTTTAACCAACTTCGCGGCGACGGCGAGCAAGACTCCATCTCGCGGCATCTTCTTGACCTCTGACACATCGATTCTGAGTTTAGTTGCATCGCTATCGATACTATCCTGAATCGCAACCATATCCGCTCGCCGCGAAGCTGCTTGTTCCCTCCGCTTACGCACATGGTCGGACTCTACGCCCTGCCGCGGTCGGGGAGCGTCGACGATCTCGTCGAGCGCAGCAATCTGATTGTTGTCCTCCAACCTGCGAAGCGCCAGAGTTCGCGTAAGCCGCTGCTTCTGATCCCCTTCGACAAGCCATCCCGCAAGTGCAACAGATGCGATAGCTGAGCGGAGTACAGTAAATGACGCGAACGCTGTTACTCGACCAGCCTTCACGGTTGTGTCAGCGAAATAGTAGAGGTGGTCAAGCGCGGAGAGGCCGGCTTCGACAGCAGATGACCAAGTTTGAACGTCTGTCAGGAATCCACTTTCAGCCGCGTACTCACTTCCTGGTCGTGGCACAGACTCGCCACACAGAAAGTCACCGAATTTATTGATATTGCCGAGCGCCTCCGTCAGAGACGCAGCCATCTCCTCGGTAACCCGATGTTGTTCAATGATCTTCTCGCTTTCCGCCGTCACGCGGCTCTCCGTTCCTCGAATCATGGCGTCCATTACACTACGAAACCGCAGGCGTGCGGGTTTCTCCAGATCCCTGCGGTATGTCCAGGTCGCCATGCCGCCTATGACTCCTCCGACGACAACGACGACGACAGTCGTGCATCGGAGGCACTGCGGCTACGACACCGCAGCGGCTGGGAATCGCCTGTTCGGCAGTACTGCCCACTTCTGGCAGTGTGGGGGTCAGGGGTTCGAGTCCCCTTAGCTCCGTTGAGCCCCCACAACGCGAACACCCTCAGTGCGGACGGGCGGCAGATCCGGGTCCAACAGGTCGGCACACCGAACCTGATAAAGCAAGTTATGCGGACGGCCACACGAGAAGCGGTGACGAAACTCCAGCTTGCTGGCCTCCGGCAGCTCGGACTCGAATTACGTGCCCACCCGGCGGAAGTGCACGAAGAGTGACGGTCTGACCGGATTCGCGAATAACCTGGGTGAACTTCGACAGCGTAATATTTTGCTCGTTCGTGATCTCTATTACGACGGCCTGCGGCGTTCGGACACTAGACACTTCGAGAACGATGTCCTCCTCGGAGGTTGCGATCTCGGGGACAGCGACAGCGATGTCTGTGTCGCTCGGCGCCTTGAAGGCAATCGGTCGGGCCGTGACGATGGCTTCCATCTCGTCTAATGCTGCGCGGTTGGTCTGCAAACTACCGTGCTTCTCCGTGACACGACGGAGGGTGTTGTCGTCGAGCTGAATACCCTTTGGGATGGAAGCTGCAGGTACGGTTCCGTCTCCACCGTGGTCCTCGCCGTTGAGCGTGTGGTTGACGACTAGGTTGCCATTCGTGACAGTGAGCGAGGTAATGGTCCGCTGCATAGTTCCGATAACGGCATGCCGCATAGGGTTGTATTCGGTATGCAGTTCAGCTGCTTCGAGGCAACGGTAGAAGTTCATGGCGTCGGTGACGGCTTTGGATGGCACGCCGGGGACCTCTTGCACATCGATATGATGTAGTTCGCCGTCACGTTCGACACATGCGTAGGAAGGCAGAAGCTGGTGCGTGGAGGGCAGGGAAAGCACCGCAGGGTGGAGGTTGACTCCGACTTTGGCGAGAGCGGGTACCGGACCGTTGGCGAGTGTCAGTACAGCTTTTAGAGAGCCTCGATATGGTGTTCCGAATGTGATCAGCTTGTTCGTTACTTCAGCGCCCCCCTCGACGGCAATATACCAGCGAGCGACTAGGCCGCCCATCGAGTGACAGACAAAAGTCACTTGAGCTTGTTGATTCTGTGGTGCCGCTTCACGCCAACGGGTGAGTGCGCGCTCAACAACAGTCTTGAGGCGGCGTGCGTTGTAGCGATTGGAAAGCCGCCAGTCGTACGGAAAGAGCACGAGATTAGGTGCGGATGAAGAATTAGGAATGTCATTAAATCCTATGCGCCGCAGCCGACTGACAAGTGTCCCATATCCCTGAACAGGGGACCAGAGGCCTGGTACGACATGTATATTCCCCATGAGATCGGTCGGGACTACTCCATCGTCAGGATGGTCGTCTCCCAGCCCGTCCGGAACACATAGATAGTCGACGTTGCGATTAAGGTGCAGAATAGAATCTGCCAAAGCACCCAGACGGTTGGACCAAAAGGGCTTCCCGTCTTTTTCGAGAGTGCTTCCCATGATTCCCGGGATGACGACGATGAGATCTTTGGGACTCATACTAGTTATCCTGACGTACGTCAATGAGGAGTGGAATGAGCTGCAGAAACTCTGGCCTGACGGAACCTAGTCGTGCAGCGGCGCTGGTCAGGGACACAAGCCGGCCAGGGACGACTTCTCGAACAGAATCGATCATGGACGCGGCCTCTTGCTGCTTGCCCTGTTCCATCAGGATCGCGCTCAGGTAGAAGGCCGCGACTCCGGCCAATTCGGGTTGCGACGCTCGGGGTGGGTGCGGTCTAAGCAGCACTGTAGTGGCCCGCACGAGGGTCGGTTGGTCGTTGTCGCGCGCAATGCGCTCAAGCAGCTCTTGGGCTGCATCGGGGTCGGAAAGGGCGCTGACTACGGCGACGTGCAGTTCGTCCTCTGAGAGCCGGATGAGGTAGTACGCGATCGTTCCGGGCACATCATCAGTGGTAGCGCGGTCACGCAGGTGTTCTTTCACCAGTTCAGACCGAAGTTCTTCTCCGTTCGCGGCAAGGAGTTCGAGCTGTCCGTTGAGGTCGGTCGCCGCGAATGCGTCGGCGGTATCGGATGCCAGCGGCTTCTGATAGGCGTCGGCGATGCCGCTCACTGCGGCAATCGATCGGATTTCCCGGAGGATGCGGACTCGTTCGGGAGTGATGCCCAGATACGCCTCTTCGATGATCGAGTCGAAGGAAGAATCGACAAGGTAGCGATGGTCCCGCAGGTACTCATAACCCTCTCTGTGAGTGGACGAGGACACCCACTCGAGTGCGGACTCCAGCCGGCGGAGATCGATAGTAAGCCATGATGGCGCACTGGCGTGCGTGGCTTGCGCCCACGCGAGGTCGAAGAGTACGGGAATGGCTGCTCGTTTGCGCCTTGCGAGCATGCGGAGACTGAAGAGCGTGGCGGGGCTCTGATCGCCGAGCTCGTCGAGACCGCGAACGATCCATTTCGGCACAAATGGACTCAAGTGTGGGAGTCGGGACACGATCTCGCCGAGCAGTAGAGCGCGCTGAACACCCTCCAGCAGTCCGAGCACACGGTCGACATACACGGCAATCGGCAGCTGAGGGTTGAACGCAACACCATCAGTAGCCAGGGCAGCGAGGGCTTCCGCACAGGTTGCGATGTTGGCCGGGGTTAGCTCAGGCAGGCGTTCGTAGTGGGCGAGGGCGTCGAGTGCTGCCTGGATGCCCTGATCGGGATGGGACTGGGCGAACTCAAGCCGTGCTTGAATTCCGAGCGCGGATGCGAGCTCCGCTTCGACTGTCCGACCAGCCGCAGCGAGCTGGGAGAAGACCTTGACTGCTCGCTTGATGGCCTCAAGTCCGGCAGCGCCCTCTCCCCTTGTCCCGTGAATTGCAGCGAGGTTGCGTAGAGCCATTGCGTATCGCAGGGACTTCAAGACGCCTGCAGCTTCGAATGCCGATACCGCGCGTTGTGCGTACTCCAGTTGCAGGCTCAGATCCTGAGCGCATGTGGTGGCTTGAACGAGCGTGTCGGCGAGGGCTTCGGCGAGAATCTGGTCGTCCACGATCTTGCGGACCGCGAGATCGTCGAACAGTTGTACCGCTTGCGCTGCTGTGGACGCGGCCGCTACCCGATCATGAGCGGCTCGTTGATGGACAGCGAGTTGGGCCATGGTGCGCGCGACTTCTACTTCGAACCGGGCGTTCGATGCCGCGAGGGTGTGGTAGAGACTGCGGGCTTCTTCCGTCGCTACGACTGCGTCTTCCGGGCGCCCGACGTTTGCGAGCCGATCACCGTAATTGAGCAGAACGCGGGCGACATGCACCAATTCACCCTCGTTTTGGCTGGCGATATCACGGTAGATTGTTAGCGCCTCCTCTGTGAGCTGAATGGCCGCCCGGTGTTCACTGAGCTGCGTGAGGCAGTTCGCGAAGTTGTCCAGCGCCATCGCAAGCTCTCCGTTCATCGCGGGGTGATCAGCAGCGATTGTCCGGGCCAGCCGCACTGCAGCGTCACCTCGTCTGGCGGCCTCCATCGTGGACCCAGCCGAGAGTAGGACGGCACAGCAGTTGTTCAACGCCCCAAAGAACTGAGTACTCTCCTTGAGACTGGGGTTCTCGATCGATTGCAGTGTCTCGATCACCTCGTCCATCAAAGCAAGTGCACGCTCGTGTTCACCGAGTTCCATCAACCGTGCGGCCAAGTCGTTCTTGGCCCCAGCCAGCTTGCTTTCCAGGGCTGGTTCCGCGGCTGCTACCTGCTCGAGGATTTGGCGTGCCTCTTCGGCCGACGAGAGGCCCGACTGAAGGTCACCGATCGAAGCCAGATGACTGCCGAGGTTGCTGAGTGATTCCGCGAGTGCGATGTGGTCGCAAACACGGTTCCGTAGCTCGACTGCTCTTCTGAGTGCGCCGACAGAGTCTCGACTGGCCACCACCGCCTCTGCATCGTGGAGCGTAGCGCTGTGCGCGAGAGCGAGGACGTTCAGCGTGACACCAAGCCGGTAGTGGTTGTTGCCGCCATGTGCAAGGAACTCGCGCTCTTGGTCGGCGGCGCGGCTGGTGGCGTCGATCGCGGCCTGTGGCCGGCCAGCGTCCATGAGGATTGTTCCGTAGTTGTGGACGACAGCAGCGTAGTCGGCGAGCAGGTCCGGATCATGCTGAACGAGCTGGGCATAGATGCCGACGGCAGCGCCCGCCGAACGCACTGCTTGGTCGACCTGCCCACTTGCCTGATAGCAAAGTGCAAGATGTGCATGCGCCTGGGCATACACGGGATCAGAATGCTGCAGGTCGCTGTCCTTTAGCTGGGCGATGGTCGCTTCTGCGAGCTCCGTTGCTCGTGCCACGTCAGCAGAGTCGAATGCATTGATCGAGACGCCGAGGGTCGCATACGCCAGCTCCGCCGCATGACGCGGTGCCCGCACGTCCCGGCCCCTCAGTAGTGCGAGCCCCCGCTCACCAGCACGCATGAGGTATCGCCACAAGTATCTGCTCAGGTGCGGGTCAACCGGATCTGCGGACACAGAGGACAGGTCCACCCTGTCAAGGAGGGCCTGCGCAACGCGGACTTCGATGTCGCCGGAGACCTGATCGATCGTCGCTCTCGTTCTGAAGTGGTGGGCAATGAGAGGATGCGCGCAGCGATACACCGCAACACCCTGCTCGGAATCCTCCACCACATACTTTCCAAGCGCCCCAAACAGCCAATCGATATCCTCGCGGGTGAAGTTGCGCTGCGGATAAGTTGCCTTTGCGACGGCGATCCAATGCTCTTCAGGGAAACCCGCACCCAGTCCCCACTGCAATGCTTCGAGTAGGTGATATGCGTCGTCGGCCGAATAGTTTCGAGGAGATCCATCGACCGAAACAGCCTCCCGAACGACGTGATCCAAAGACTCTGCAATCGAGTCCGTCATGTTGACTTGCCATCCAGACTTTGAAGTGTCGATGGGAGAATCCACCAATCGATCACAGATGAGCTCCATCAAGAGGAACGGAGGCGGATCCTGATCGCCTACCAACCGCTGTATCTCTAAGGCAACCGCCAAGGTGTCCATGGACTCATAAACACCAGATAGGCGCTCATCAACAGCCTGCGTCAGTGACTGCCAGCCAGATGACCGATGAGTCGCCGAATCGAGGTCGAGGATGCGGTCGAGCGAGGTGATCACGTCGGTCACATCCAGCATCGATACAGGTGTCTGCGCAGAGAGACTGCGACGCGCTGTGACGCCGGCGGCGCTGGACCCAGCCGGCGCCCTGACCTCTGTGCGTCGAGTGGTCACGACAACAACCGCACACTCGCTCATGGGAACCAACAGTCGATCGATGATGCCTTCAAGATGGCCCGGAGCTTCGCTGAGCCCATCCACTGCGATGACGGGCAGACGGCACTCATCGCCAACTGGGTGGCTGAGTCGTTCCAAGGAGCCGACCAATTCGAAGGCGTTCCGAGCATGGCTCAACGGATTCAGAACGCCGGACGCGATAAGTCCCTGCTCGATCCGGGCTGCCAGTGATAATTGATCAAGTCCGCGAGCACTGACCTGTATGCAGCAGAGGTCGATAGACAGTGCCGATTCCGAATCAACCGAGCCTTCGTTCGGTTTATGGCCCAGTTGCTGCATGGCCTGTGCGAGTAGGGCAGTCTTTCCGCTGCCGGGCCGACCGGTGATCACGAAAATACCCGGCTCATTCGCCAGAGCCCACGACTGGACGATGTCGACTTCTCCGCTCCGGCCGACGAAGCGGCGGGCTGGTGCACCGTCGAGAATTTCTTGCACAAGGGTTGGCGCTGCGGTCGGTGACCACAGAGGGTTTCTGACCATAGGCAATGCGCTACCTGCTTGAGCAAAATGCGGGAGAGCTCCATATGAATGATCCCATTGCTTCAGGACTGCTTCGCAGAGGTCATCACCACGGATGAACTCGCTGTGCGGGTTCCACCGCCTCCGAAGCAGGTCAGCGTGGGGTCCGTCCGGGTCGGGACCGTTCGACAGCAATTTGATCAGCGCGGGCCCGAGTGTTTGCTCCCGCACGATCTCGTCAGCCGCACACGACGTGAGAACACCGACCCATGTCGACTCGGACGTTGTACCGGTACGGGTAAAAAGGTCATCTACCTGGATGGTCACCCCCAGAGCGGCCCCCGAATGGCAGGTGTCAAGAATACAGAGAATCTGGTTCGCTCCTGTGACAACACACTGCGAGGCGACTTCTTCAGGATCGAATCCAGATCCGATGTCATTCTCACTATCAGCCACCAAAAGGCGGACACGACCTGTGCTGGCGGGGACACCATGGCCAGACCACATCAGGAAGACGCTACCCCCGGCCACGGAAAATCTCCCCTTCAATGCCCTGAGAGTGTTCCGAACTTCGGCGTGGTACGCATCAGTCAGGAGATGTTTGTCGTAGTGATCGCCAACCAGTTCGGCGATCCGATGCACTTCTTGGGTTGAC
Organism: Nocardia sp. NPDC004711; assembly: GCF_053601595.1. Lineage (NCBI taxonomy): Bacteria > Bacillati > Actinomycetota > Actinomycetes > Mycobacteriales > Nocardiaceae > Nocardia > Nocardia sp. NPDC004711. The sequence continues at coordinate 8,946 of NZ_JBSGCB010000095.1, forward strand.
TGGGTCAGATTGAGAAGATCTGGGTCACAGTACTGGTCGGTCCCGACACCAATAAACAGTGCCTGTTCGCTCGGCGACACAATGGCCCTTTCTTACTCAGAGTCGTGCCAAGAGTAGCTCGGTTGCAATCACTGGCGTTGTACTGGAGCAGTGATCGAAACCTGTGGATGACCGGGAGGGAGTACCTTCCCGGATGATCTGAAAGACAACGGGTTTCGATCTGCTCGGCGCGCCAACGCCGGGCGGGAAGGTACATCCCCATGCTCAAGGTAATCGACGGCGGCGCCGAGTCCAATCCGGACGGCGCGGCGGGTCCGGTGTCGGGTTCTGCGATCGACGAGATCGTGCGCGAGGGTGCGCGGGGAGATGCTGGCCGCGGCGTTGCGGGCAGAGGTCGCCGCCTATATCGACCGGTTCGCCGACCAGGTCGACGAGAACGGCCGGCGGCTGGTGGTGCGCAACGGCTACCATGCCGAACGGCAGGCCATGACCGCCGCCGGGGCGGTCACTGTGGCCGCGCCGCGGGTCAACGACAAGCGTGCGGATCCGGAAACCGGTGAGCGCCAACGGTTTTCCTCAGCGATCCTGCCCGCCTGGTGCTGCCGCTCACCGCAGGTGAGCGAGGTGCTGCCGCTGTTGTATCTGCACGGGCTGTCCACCGGCGATTTCGGTGCGGCGCTGGAACAGTTCCTCGGTTCCGGAGCCGGACTGTCGGCGGCGTCGATCACCCGGCTGACCGCGTCGTGGCAGGACGAGGCGAAAGCCTTCGCCTCCCGCGACCTGTCGGGCACCGACTACGTGTATCTGTGGGTCGATGGCATCCATACGAAAGTGCGCCTGGAGCAGGAGAAATTGTGCCTGCTGGTGATGCTCGGGGTTCGGGCCGACGGCCGCAAGGAGCTGGTCGCGATCAGCGACGGCTACCGGGAATCGACCGAATCGTGGGCCGATCTGCTGCGTGATTGCCGCCGCCGCGGTATGACCGCCCCGGTGCTGGCCGTCGGGGACGGCGCGCTCGGGTTCTGGCGCGCGCTGCGCGATGTGTTCCCGCAAACCCGGGAACAGCGCTGCTGGTTCCACAGAAGCCGTAAGGAATCAACCTGTCGGTGTGTCGCGGATTTCTTCCGCGGTGAGGAGTTCGGTGGCGGTGTGGTAGCGGGTTGCTGCCGGTGTGGGGTTGTAGCCATCGTCTTCGAGCAGTGGTCGTGTTTCGCGGACGACGCCGCCGATCAGGGAGCGGCTGACGTCGCCGAGGGCGTCGGCGAGAACGTCGAGGGTGCACAGTTTTCGGAGGTAGAGCACGGTCAGCAGGACGCGTTCGGCGTTGCCGATCTTCTGTGGGAACACCCCGCCGCGGGTGCCGTGCTGGCGTGGCCCGCCGCGGCGGTGGTGGGAGAGACGTTCGGCCTGGGCTGCCTGGCGGCGGGCGAGTCGCTGGGTGAGTTCTGCCAGTTCGGTGTGGCTCATCCCGGTCAGTGCTGGTGCCGATAGTTTCTCGATGATCTCGGTGCGGGCGGGGGCGATGTCGTGGTCGAGGAAGGCCAGCAGGTCGCGGGAGGAGTTGAACCGGACCGGGGCGGTGCCGGGGTCGTGGCCGTGGTCCTCGAGTGCTTCGCGGGTCTGTTTCACCAGGTCACCGATGCACATGTCGGTCACCTCGAGCAGGTCGGCGAGGACTTTCATCGAGCACACCTGACGCTGATAGACCAGGGTGAGCAGGACACGGTCCGCGTCGTCGAACAGTGGTGTGACCCGCAGGGCGCCGGTGGCCCGGCGAGTTCGGCCACCGCGTTGCTCGCAGTGACGCTGCTGGGTGCAGGGTGTAGTTCCAGGTTCCGTGGATGGCGTGAGGTTGCAGCGGCAGTGCGGCGAAGCGCTCCCGGCTGATCGACACGCCGATGGGGTAGTCGCTGTCGTCGAGGGCGGCTTCCACGCGCAGGCCGGTGCTGGTGCGGGTCGAGGCAATGGTTTCGATGACGACTTCGTGGCTGGTCAGCGGCCGGCCACGCCAGTTGAGGGTGATGTGGGAGAACAACCGGTGCTCGATCTTGTTCCATTTCGAGGTTCCCGGAGGGAAGTGACAGACGGTGATGTCCAGGCCGGTCTCGGTGGCCAGGGCGGCCAGCTCGCTTTTCCATACCCGGTAGCGGTAGCCGTTGGAGCCGCCGGCGTCCGCGGTGATCAGCAACCGCGACGCTGCCGGGTAGTCCAGGCGGCCGCGGGCAGTCCACCAGCGGCGGATGGATTCCACGGCGAACATCGAGGTGTCGTGATCGACGCCGACGTTGACCCAGCCGGTGTTGCGGGTGATGTCGTAGATCCCGTACGGGATCGCCTGCGCCACGTCGGGTCCGTTGAAGAAGAAGGAATGGTCTTCGACCTGGACCGGCTCACCCTTGGGCCGCCACTCCCGCCCGGCCATCGGCAGCCGCCCCAGCTGCTCACGTTTCTTGGTGTCCACGCTGATGACCGGGTCACCATCGGCTTGATGGTCTTTCACCTGCTCGTTGATATAGCGGAACTGGGCGTCCCGGTCGGGATGCTGGGTGCCCTCGAGGGTCTTGACGTTGGCTTGCAAGCTGAACCCGGCAGCCTTGAGCAACCGGCCTACCGTCGGAGCCGACACCGAATGCCCCGACCGGGTCAGCTCATCGGCCAAGTGCCGCAACGACTTCGTCGTCCACCGCAACGGCGACTCCGGATCACCCCGCTCGTCCGGCTCCACCAACGCCATCAACGCCGGAACCAGCTGCGGGTCGATATCTTCGGCGTTCTTACGGCCACCACCGACACGGCGGACCCGGCCCTGCGGCAACGGATCCTCACCGGCTTCCAACTCGAAAACACCTTTGCGGACCGTGGTTTCGCTGGCCCCGGCCGCCAACGCAACCGCTCGCACCCCGCCATACCCCAGCGACCTGGCCTCGCTGGCCAGCACCAGCCGCCGCTGCCTCTCGTTCAGATGCGGCAGCACCGCCGCGAACCGCTCGGCCAAACCGCGGCCAACCCCGGCCCTCACCGCCATACCGCACCGAAACACCTTGAGCCACAAAACAACACGTTGTTACCTTACGGCTTCACAAATCAGCGAACGTGCTTGCCGCGCTCCCGAAATCAGCGCATCCCGGCGCGATAGCGGCGATGAAGGAGATCTACAACGCCGAGGACATCGACCACGCCCAGATCGCGATCAAGGCGTTCGACATCGATTACGGCGCAAAATATCCCAAAGCCGTGGCCAAGATCGTCGACGATGCCGACGTGCTGCTGGAATTCTACCGATATCCGGCCGAGCACTGGATTCATCTGCGCACCACCAATCCGATCGAGTCGACCTTCGCCTCGGTCCGGTTACGGACCAAGGTCACCAAGGGGCCGGGTTCCCGCACGGCGGGAATCGCTATGGCCTACAAGCTGATCGAGGCCGCCTCGACCCGCTGGCGCAAGGTCAACGCCCCCGAGCTCGTCGCGCTCGTCCGCAACGGCGCCCTGTTCCACAAGGGCAAGCTGCTCGAACGGCCCCGCGAGATCACCCCGCCACAGTCATCAGGCCCGGCCGACACCACCCGAACCGACGTCGCCTGAAACGAACCTATCCACAGGTTTTGACAATTCCTCCGGGACCACTAAGTTATGGTGCTGCACAGCGAATTACGGACGGACCGCACGATTCCGTGGACCGATGACAGCGAGATGGTCCTGGGGTTAGACATGGCCAGGCCGATACAATTCCGGACATCCTTGGGCTCAAGTGGCTAATGCATCACTGCGGGGATGATCATCGGACCCAGAGGTTGTAGCGTGAGCGGTATTTAGGCATCAGCGGATGTCGACGGACGGCACCCTCATCTTGCCCAGCCGGAATCAACGCAGCTTGTTGACCAGGACATTGAAGACCGGCGAGTCGGGCCACGAGGGCTTCAGTGTGCCGACCTTTTTGTAACCCCAGCGCCGGTACTCCGCATATGCCCGAGTATTGCCGGGCTCGACCAGCAGGGCTATCCGCGCCTCGCTCCGGTCTGCGACCAGCGCATCGTGCAGAGCGCGCGCGTAGCCGCGCCCGGTGAACCTCTGGATCTCGCTGAGCGCAAACGTCTTTCGTCCGTCTTCGCGGATGAATTGATCATGATCTGCAGAGGGGTCGTCAAGGTGCAGCCCGCCCCACCACGCTACGGCGGGCGGTAGGGGCCATCCCCAGCGCCTGCAGCACCGTCTGCAATGACGGATCCGGGAATAATGATCAATGATTTCCAACGCTTGTTGGCGGAGTGTGTGTTCACGCATGGTGTGCGCCGTTTGGGCACCGCCACAGGTAGCTCTAGGCGGAAGTCGTTGCCATGGGGCGTTACCGATTACGGCGGGGTCGGCTGTCACCGAACAACCGAAATAGGCTCCGCGGCCGAGCAATTCGTGTGGAGTGTTCGCGTGTATTGGTTGCCGCATCTGATCTGGCAGTGCTCTGATTCTGAGGTGACGGTGGCCGGATCGGGTTCTCGTCTCCGTGGCTGCGTGCGGCCGAGCAGTTCCTCGGCCGCACGCAGATGGACTTAGCGCTGTTGGGCGGTCCGCCGCCGCTGGACCGGGTACAGGGAGTCCTGCGTCAATGCGCTCAGTCGCCTGTCGGTCGGACAGCACCTCGCTCGTTGCACCGGGATTCTCGCCTACGGCTCGGGTTCGGACAGGGTGAACAGTTCCAGCCTGTAGGGCAGTTGCTCCTCGATGCGTGTCCACCTGCTGCGGTCCACGGTGACGATCGGCCAATCGAGTTGTTTGGCCACGTGCACGACGTGGGCGGCGGCGAGGTCTTGCAGGTCGCCGAATTCGTTGATGACGCGTGAGAAGTCGGTGACTTCGGCCGGCGTGTGCGGCCAGTCGAGGTCGAGGCGTTCGAGGCGGTCGATGACGCCGTCGATTTCGTTGCACTGCTCGTCCGACAGCGAGGTTTGGCTGAGGGCGAGGGTGACGACGGGGATCGCCATGCGGATGTCTCGGACATCGTTGGCCGCGATCATGCGTGCCACGTGGTCGCTGCCGTGGGCGTAGGCGTGGATGAGGGTGTCGTCTAGGACGTAGCCGATCACTGGCGGGCGGCCTGCCGTTCCTTCAGGTACACGGCCATGTCGTCGGCGGTCTTCTCTGCCCACGCGACGGCGTTGGGGTTCGCGTCAGCCTTGGCCAGGCGGCGCTCCCACGCCATGCGGCGGCGTGCCTGCGCGCGCTGGTGTTCTTCGAGCAGGGTCACAATCACGTCTTCCATGGATTCGCCCTTGCGCGCCATGGCGGCCAAGCGGTCTCGGGTGGAACCCGACACCTTCACCGTTGTCGTCGATACATCAGACATGCCAAAAGTATACGCACCACCTTGATTGTATCCTCGCATTTCCGCCGAGGGATGACCCCATCGCTAGGCCCACAACGCGCGCACAATCCTCGTCGTTGGTGTTGGTCGCGATCGGACACTTAATATGTTGCGCATTCGGGCGGTCGTGATCGAGGAGGCGGTCTCATGAGCGCGCTCATGCAGGAGTCAGGGCAGCCGATCATGCGCGAGCTCACTGCGGAGCAAGCCAAGACACGCCGCCGTCAAGCCGAGAAGGCTCTCGGCCGTCCGTTGCCTTCGGTACCTGTGACCAAGTTCCAAGTTCGCCACCCCGCGATACGGTTCGCAGAGGCAGCGGTAGAGGTCGGAGATCCGCGGTACTTGATGCTGTTGGCCTGAGATCGGTCAACAGAGCGCCGTTACGCTTCGATGAGCGCTGTCATGCGCCAGTAGCAATCCCGCCAGGGGCGATAGTGACACCCAGCGTAAACGCCTGGGAGAGGGCAAACAGATAAGGAATAAATTGTCACAGTGACGAATTGGAGGTTGGGCACGGGATGCGCAGAGACGCACCTTACACATCCGCCCCGCGGCATCGCGGCCTTCGACTGGGACCCAGCACGAGCATGTGCCGAATCAAGGCGATAGTGCGAGGAGGCGAGTGATGAGTGCGTTGACGCAGGGAACGATGCGCGTCATCCGGGTGAAGCCGACCGCGGAGCAGATCGCCGAGCGCCGCCGGGAAGCCGGGAAGATTCTCGGTCGCAAGCTGCTGCCGCCGCCCACGCTTGTGAGTCAGTTCCCGGATCTGATAGCCGATCCGAATCTTACATAACATGAAGTTATCGGCGAAACTACCTGTGCCATAAAGCTTTTCGTGCGGTAACGCTGCCGCAGACAAAGCGATCGGCATCGGCAAGGTCCGGCGACCCATGGCGGGTGATAATCCTCGCCCCGGTGCTCGTCGAGAGCTGCACCGAGGCCACCGTAATGCATGAAATAGACTGCAGCGCAGCATGATTGCAGTGCCGATAAGATACCTTATGTAAACTTGAGCGTGCCAGCACCCATCTGCCCCTTCGTTCATTGACTGGCGCGAACCCATTTGACCCCGCGGAGTGGGCGGCGGCATTTCGCGCTCCTCTGATATCGCAGCCGGACTTCATGATTGGGCACTGGCTGACCCACGAGATCCTTCGCTGCCACCATCGTGCAGCAGCTCGGCGGCGTCGATGCCGTTCACAGCCGTTGATCCGGGCATGTTCGGCGTCGGTGAGTTCGATCGCGGCCGATCGCGGCCAGCAGGCTTCCGGGCGCTACGTGGTCGGCCGCATCGGCGTCGCCGCTATTCGAGTCCTTGGGCGGCTTTGAGTCGTTCATCGAACACGGCAATGGTGTCATTGGTGAGTCTGCCGACCGGCCCGGACAGCCACGGCCGGTAGACGGTGGTCACGCGGTCGGTGCGGATCCACCCCTGGATGGGGTCGGCGTCGGCAAGCGGGACGGTCACAAGCCGGTCTGGGTCGAATCGCTCGACGGGAGCGACCATGACCCAGTTCTCGCCGGGCCCCAGCAGGTATCCGGGGGTGACGATTACCCGGTACGGGGTGCGCTCGTCGTCCTCGCGGCTGGGTCGTTCTCGATCGAATGTGTAGATGTCGCCGTGGTTCACGCGGCGTGCCCGCCGCGGTGCTCCTCGGCATGGGCGGCCTGGTCCAACGCGGCCTGTTCCTCGGCCCGCGCCAAGTCAGCGGCTTCGTCACGCCGGCGCGGTCGGTTGGCGTCTTCCCACAGTGCGCCGATCTTGGCTGCGCGCACGACGTAGGGGGAGAGTTTCAGCCCGTTGCGCGCGGCCGCGTCACGGAAGAGCTGCAGGTCCGTATCCGGAACTTCGATAGTCAATTTCGCCATACTTCACACCATACTCCCAGCCTGGGTCCACAGCGGGCGGTGTGCCAGCATTGCCGCAAACCGGTGTGCCCACAGTGCTCACATAGGGAGTTACTCGTCCTATGCTGCCGTCACGCGGTCCTGCGTCGCGACCTTTCCATATGGAAGGTCATCCGTATGGTGGAAGCGTGGCCGAACGAAGCGTGCGCATATATCTGACCGAATCGGCGTTGACCTTCCTCACGTCTCCGCTCGGCTCGACTCTTGCCGAGGACCGGCAGATCTCTACGAATAAGTACCGGGTCGAAGAGAACGGCTGGGTGACGTGTCAAGCGCTTGACCGGGGCAATGACGGCGAGTTCCAGCAAGTGAAGCTTCCTCCGCACGCGGTCGCTGCGATCGTCGAACTGGAGCAAAAGCGCGAAGACCGACCCCGCTGGCCGGCAACGGTCCTGGAGTCGAACAGCCAACGGCCCCGGATGGTTTCGAACTGTCCGGGGCTTTCTTCTGGGCCAGGACATGGGCGGCTACCGGTTCAGTTCGCCTGTGCGGGCGAGGATTCGGGCGCGCCGCCGGGCAGCGGGGTGGCCGTAGGCGCGGTAGAGCTTCATGCGGGCTTGGGCGAATGCCCAGCGGTCGGCGACGGTTTCGGGCTGCGGCCACATCTCGATTACTCGCGCACTCATGTTCTGTTCGACGCGATAGGGCCAGGCTCGGTTCCGTACGGCTGCACTGCTGATTCGGCAGCCCCGTCGATTTGCCTGTGCCTCTGGAGGTTTCGATCGGTGCCACCCGCAGGTCAGCGGGTCGGGCTCGGTGCTCGCGCGGGTCGACGCTCTACTCGGCGAGGAGCCCGCTCCGCCCCAATTGATCTGGCCTGCTGAGCACCTCCGCCGACCCGCCCCTCCGGTATGCGACGGTGTGGAGAACTTCAAGGCTGACGGGTGCTGCATGATCGCTATCTTGCTGTCGCTGTGGGCGTACAGGGTGTGTGTTTTTGTGCTGCCCGCTCGAATGCGATTGGACCCACCAGCAGCAGCCCGAGACCGGCCCGCTCCGCATCCTGCTGCCCGACTGGCCGGGAAGCCCTACCCCCGAGGAGATTTCGGCCGCCCTCGCCACGTCAGCGCAAGCATCATCCACCGACGGCCTGGCCCAGCTGGACCGGCGGTGCGCGTCTCGTCAACGCGCACCCCGACCGCAGTGTGGACGTGAGTGAGGATCGGCACGTCGATCTTTGAGTCAGAACCGCGCATTTTCACCGAAGATTAATAGTTATGTCAAATTGTGGCGCCCTCCAATCGTGGGAGTGCGAATCCGAACTCTTCAATGGCCATCCCCCCTGGGGACTACCTTCAGCCGCCGGAGAGGCCATTCCAGCCAGGACCTCTTTCAGAGCCGGCGCGGCTCCGGTCTTGAGAAGTTTCCTCTGCGTGAACCGGTGCGGGTGACCCGCGAAGCCTTGGCCGAGGGCTTCGGACTTCGCGGCGAGCGGGACGAGGAAGACGATGCGCAAGACCTGGTCGAGAGACAGTTCATCCACCGGGGATTCATGTCGACCTCCGGG
>NZ_JBSGCB010000096.1:0-17378 GCF_053601595.1 Nocardia sp. NPDC004711
ATGACGAACAGTCCGGGCACGAGCAGCCAGGTGTCCACATCGGTGGTGGCGGTCGTGGCAGCACCGAGTACCGCGAGGATGCCGGCAGCCCCGAGAAGTGCGCCGGCCAGGACCGTGTAACGGCCGAATTTCACGGTGAGGCGTCCGATCAGCGGGGCAGCAGCCAGTCCTCCGAGCGAGAACGCGACGGTGACGACACCGGCCCGCAAGGCTGAATAGTGCTGGCCGTCTTGAAGCCACACGACGAAAACGAGCAAGAAACCACTGAACGCAGCGAAGGCGATCAACTGAACGAGGAGCGCGATACTGCTGGTGCGTCCGCGAAGCAGCTCCAGTGGCAGCAGCGCGCCGTCGCGGAGGACCGGATTACGGTGTTCGCCGATGGCCACCAGAGCCACGACGGCAACACCCGCGATCAGCAGCAGCCAGGTCCAGGGCGCCCAATTGTAGGCGCGGCCTTCCAAGAGCGGAAACACAATTCCCACCAATCCCGCTGTCAGGCCGACGGCGGCGACCCAGCGTGGCCGCAGTGCGTCTTCGGCCCGGTTCTCCGGGATCAGCCATGCGCCCAGGATGAGCAGAATCAGCGCGGCCGGGACACTGATCCAGAAGATAGCCCGCCAACTCAGACCTCCGATATTCGCGGTGACGAGGATGCCGCCGAGCAGCAGTCCCCCGGCTTGGGCAAGCCCCGCGATCACACCGAAAAGGCCTAGGACAGTGGCACGTTCGGGTCCACGAAACAGGACGAAGAGACTGCTGAGGACCTGCGGGGCCAAGATCGCGGCGGCGGCACCTTGAGCGGCACGAGCGGTGATCAGTTCGACGGGGCTGTTTGCGAGCGCAGACCAGGCACTTGTGAGCGCAAACGCGGCCAGCCCGATGAGGAAGACCTGCTTGCGCCCCCACAGATCACCCAGCCGGGCGGCGGTGATCAGTGTGGCGGCGAAGGCGAGCAGGTACGCGGTCGCGATCCAGCCCGTCTGTGAAGCTGTTCCGCCGAGATCGCTCTGGATTGTCGGCAGGCCAACGTTGGCGATCGTGACGCTTAGTAGGTCGAGTGTGAATCCGAGTACGAGCACGACCATCGCCGCCCAGCGCCGCGGATACAACGCTTCGGCCGGATCGTCTTGTGTGGCAGTGGGTGCGGTTATTGCGGATTCTTCCCTCGCGTGTCTCCGGCGGTGGGCACGCTCGCGGGTACTTCGAACGCTGCGCGGACGGCGCGGATCGAGGGGGTCTTCCAGAGATGTCATATGGATCTCCCGAGTTGGAACGGCGCGAACTGTACTTGCTGGTTCAATCTAATGTCCCAGTCATTGGTTTACAAGCGGGTACATGAGAATGTACTTATGAGTAAATATTGTGATTGACGAAGGGCTAGACTCCTGGGGTGGCAGCGGGACGGGTCCGGCTTGGCGGCCTGCTTTGCGGGCAGGCAAACCGCGAAGCGGAGTCAGTCCCGTGTTCGCTCGCCATCGCTACAAGCCCTCCGGGGGTGGCGGAGATCGCCGAGCAGGTCGGTGTTGCCAAGCCGAATTCGACGACAGGCAATCTCTGCTCCGGAACGCACTGAAGGCCATCAGTGATGCTGTCGGCGGAGAACATGTTCATCGTGGACTGGTTGCGGGCTCCCCGTCCGAATCTCTCGTTCACCCCCGGAAGACGGCGCATCGGCCGATCCGAATCTGGGGCTCCGAACGACCGCGATTTGCCGGGGGCCGGTTTGCGACGAGACCGACCAGCTTCCGGCCCCTCTCGATATCGTCGCGTTTCGGACGCCGGGAAGTTGGACGAGGCGCTGGCCGATCGGCTGGCGCGCCTGACGCTTTCCGGTTGCGGTGTCCGTGCGATCCGACGGTCTTCGCGGAACAGTTCCTCACGCTGGTCACCGGGCCGGTGCAGTGCCGGCTGCAGTCCGGCCGCGTAGTCTCTCGACCGCCGAGATGCTCAATATCGCCGTAGTGGCAGTCGCAACTTCCATACGCTCCTACACCGTGCCGGAAAACCGTTTGTGCCATACGCTTTCGCCCTGAACCCCACTGGGGTGGTGCTGTAGGCCTCCGACGTCAGGGCGGATTGCGTTGCGGGGCTTGGCATCTTGCGCGAAGATGTGATGACAGGGCTGTCTAGAGTTGAACGCAGACTGACCTGAACTCGCTGGTCCAAGAAATTTTAACTTCGAGATGACACGCAAGAACCGATCAGTTAGCTTCGAGTCTGTGAGGCTTACTGCGGGTTGGACTGACGGGATCGATCATGTTGGTTCGTTCGAGCGCTTGTGTGAGGCAGAGCTTTCCGCGATGCCATCGAGACTCGGTCCGCCCGATCAGGGTGGTGCCGTGCATGTCGGGGACTGCGACATGCCGTCAATGGACGGGGGTAACGGCGGCTTCGACGGCAGAACGTGGATCAGTACGACGATTGGCGTGTTTCATGGTGAGCCCAGAGGCTTTCAAGATATAAATTCGGCATAATCGGAATGCATGTGCCGAGGACCACTTTCGCATCGCGATGCGATTCTGGTAGATCTGAAGAGAACATACTTCCGAGGGTCCTTAGAAATTCGTTGCTTGCGTCTGACTGCCTCGGCGGGTAGGGAGACTCGTGATTATCTATTGCCAGAAATATCTAACGTATTCGCGCCCTAGTGGGGTAGCGATCCGCATATGCCGGGGGGCGTCGTGAACGAACCGACTACGAATCGTCGAATTGTGCCGCTCGGATCCGTTGAAAAGCGTGGTTGCGGGGAAGTCGATCCCTCCGGTGGTACGGCGCGGGCCTGGTGTGAATCTCGGGACTCACGTCTCACTCACACGATTGACTATCTGTCCGGCGTGAGCAAGGCCGAGGCGTGTGCACGGTTCGGCGACGCCGACAGCCTCTGCGCTGGGGTGCAGAGCATGCTGTTCGTTCACTGCGGGGTGATGGAGCGGGAGACTCTCGTCCGGCGTTCCGAGCAGGTACTCGACGGTGGGAACTGTGCACCCGATGCAGGCTGCCTGTGGCTGGCGCTACTGGTGCTGGTCTATGCCGACCGTCCCGCGGAAGCCGCCGCGTACTGTGACCACCTTCTGTCGGGCAGGGCAGGCGCGATTCCGCGTCCGACTTTCGAGGTGCTGACCCTGATCCGGGCCAGGATCAATGCCCAAGCCGGCAGGCCGGCGGAGGCGGTGCGGGCCCTCGGGCCGCTGCTGAGTGGCCGGGTCTCAGCGTCCCTGCGCGGTATCGCAATGGCTTGGATGGTCGAGGCGCTTGTCCAGTTCGGGGATATTCGTACTGCTCGGCGGCTCGCGGACGGCCATTTGCGTATAAAGGATGCGTTGCCCGACCGTGCACATGTCCTTGCCGCACGCGGCGCATTGCACCGCGCTGAAGGCGACCTCGAGCGCAGTCTCGCCGATTACATCGAGTGCGGCAAGGTGCTGACCTCGTTGAATGTTGCCAATCCCGCGATCATCCCGTGGCGTGCACACGCTGCACTGGTGGCGCACGCACTCGGCCGCGACGACCTTGCGTCGGCTCTGGCCGACGATGAACTGGCTCTGGCCCGGCGATGGGGTTCGCCGGGTGCGGTGGGCAGGGCCTTGCACGCTGTGGGTATTGCACGCCGCACGAACCGTTCCATCGCGGTGCTCGAACGCGCCGTCGAGTTGCTAGACCTGGCCGATGCGCGGCACGACCTGATGGAAACACTCTGCGACCTTGGACAGTTGCATGCGGCTGCAGGCGACGCTGCACGTTCGCAATGTGCCGTGGAGTCGGTCACCCAGCTCGCGGTCGAGGCGGGCAACCGCCACATCGTGCAGCGGGCGAAATCGGTCCTGGCCACGCTGGACAATCAACGCCGGACAGCGAAGCTGACACGCCAGGAACACAAAATCGCCTGCCTGGCATCGCAGGGGCATAGCAACAAAACGATCGCCGCGACGATGTTTCTCACGATTCGCACGGTCGAATTCCATCTGTCAAATGTATATCGCAAGCTCGAAATATCTGGGAGACGTCAACTAGAGGGTGTGATGAATTTTCCCAAGTGCGCGTGAATAGGTGGCAGAAAAAACAGATAGCGCGACGGGCGTCGTACGTCAGTTCTTCCGGCGATCGAGCTCACGGTTCGCTGTTCTTTCGATACGCAACTTCCGACTGTTCGTTACCGGCCAGATCATCTCCGTCTCTGGCACCTGGATGATGGTCGCCGCGCAGGACTGGCTGATTCTGGACTGGACGAACAATTCTGCGTTTGCACTGGCCATCGTCACGGTTTGTCAATTCTCGCCGGCTCTGGTCGTCCCGTTTGTTGTCGGTTCGCTCGCCGATCGGTTCTCCAAGCGCACGTTTCTCATCTGTGTCAACATCGCCGCGGCCGTGCTGACCGCGGCGCAGGCGATGCTAGTGCTGACAGATCGCGCCGCAGTGTGGCAACTGTGGATCTTCGCAGTCGGTCTCGGGGTACTCAACGCTTCGGAGATGCCCATACGCATGGCATTCGTCGGAGATCTGGTTGGCGACACCGTATTTCGTGACGCCTCTGCGCTCAGCGCCATGTATTTCAGCGTCGCGCAATTGCTCGGCCCCGCGCTCGCAGGGATGCTCATCGCACTCGCCGGATCGGGCGTCGCGCTCGCGATCAACTCAGCAAGTTATCTGGCCAGTGTCGCGGGGTTGACCATGATGCGAACAGATGAGATCGTCGTCCGCTCGGCGGCGGGGCAGCGGCTGGATATGTCGCGGGGCCTGCGACGTATCGCTGCCGATCCGAATCTGATCCGTGCGGTCGTGTTGCTGGCCGCCGTCGGCTTGCTAGCCCTCAATCTTCGGATCACCGCACCTCTGCTTGCCAAGACCGAATTCGGCGTCACGCCAGCGTCATTCGGGATGGTGACCGCGGCGCTCGCCTGCGGCTCGCTGTGCGCGGCACTGTTCGTCGGCGGGCGCGGTACCCCGACGCTGCATGCAGCGCTCGGCTTCGCTGCCGTACTTGGCGGGGCAGAAGCCGTTCTCGGTCGCGCCACGAATCTGGCGATGGCGATCGTTGTGCTCGTCGTGTGCGGGGCCGGGACGACGTCGTTTCTGCAGTCGACGAACCATCACCTACAACTGAGCAGCCGACCCGACGACCGTACGCACGTCATCGCCGTGTACACCACCATCGTGCAGGGCATCACGCCGTTGACTGCGCTCGCGGTGGCGTTTTTCGCACAACGAGTGGCTGTGCGCGAAGTACTGTGGTTCAGCGGCCTCGCGGCGGTGTGCGTCGCCGCCACGCTGTATCTTGAGAGCCGACGGGCGCATCGCCGGTAGCGTGGCGAATGCAGAGGTCCGCCGAGCGATGTCATCGCTGATACCGGTGTGTACCAAGAGTATTCGCATCCGATCGTTCCGATGGTGTTCGTGGTGAACGGAATACCACTCGCCCGCTTGTGGGACAACCCTGTGGATGACGGAGTGAAATACCACGGATCCACCTGAGGCTGCCGCGGGGAAACCTACGGGCCGACCGTAGAGTCGCGCCGCACGTGTTGAACAGCATGTGATTCTCGTGCGAGATTTCAATCGATCGGCGAACAGTGTTGTCGCCCAATCATTCTCGAACCTTCTCTACCGCACTCGGTATTCGCACATCCGGCGAGAGGAATCGACCATGCCTGTCAGCGTCCCGAACCGTGAGGAACTCGTCGAGCGGGCCGCCAAATTGGCGCCACTGCTGCGCTCACGAGCACGGTGGATCGACGAGAACCGCCGCTTGCCCGATGATGTGATCGCCGCCGTCGAGGAATCAGAGCTGCTTAAGATGCAGGTTCCGTCCCAGTACGGCGGATACGAGTCGACGGTTCGTGACTTCACCGAAGTGCTCGCCGAGATCGCCCGAGGCAATACCTCAGTGGCGTTCTGCCTGTCGATCTACGCGTCGCTGACCTGGATGGCCGCATTGTGGCCCGACGCCGCGCTCGACGAGGTCTTCGCGACACCGAACGTGCGGATCACCGGCACCACTGCGGCCACTGGCACCGCGATCAAGGTCGAGGGCGGGTGGGTGCTCAACGGCAAGTGGGGCTTCAACAGCGGTGTCCTGCACGCACAGTGGAAGATCACCGTGGCGCTGCCGACCGGCGACGACACGCCGCCGGTACCGATCTTCGCGCTGGTGCCGATCGCGGATCTCACGATCATCGACGACTGGCACACCTCCGGCCTGGAGGGCTCAGGCAGTGTCTCGACGGTCGCACAGAACGTCTTCGTTCCCGACCACCGCGTCATCACCGGTGAGGACTTCTACCAGAACCGGTCCAAGTCCCTGGTGAACGCGCAGAAGCCGCACTACGGGGTGCCGGTGCTGGTGGCGACGACCGCGATCCAGACCGGCCAGCTGGTCGGCGCGGCCCGTGCTGCGCTGGCAGCGTTTCTCGAGCGACTGCCCGGCCGACCTCTCACCTACACCGACTACACCAGTCAGCGGGATGCCCCGCTCACCCATCTACAGGTCGGCGAGGCTGCGCTGCTCATCGAGGATTTGGAGGCCCGCGCACGCCGGTTCGCCGATGTAGTCGATGCCAAGGCCGTCACAGGCGAGCCATGGACCGAACAGGAGCGAGTGTGGTCGCGGGTCCAGATCGGCTGGGTCGCCCGGCTGGCCAAACAGGCCGTGGAGATCCTCGCCCAGGCCAGCGGCGGTTCCTCGATCCAGCGTGAGGTGCCCATCGTGCGGCTGCTGCGTGATGTGCACGCAACATCTTTGCACGCCATGATCACGCCCAGCGTGAACATCGAACTGTACGGTCGCTCGCTGGTCGGACTGCCGCCCAACACCGTCTATCTGTGACCCGGACCGACGACAGGACGAGGCGACGGGATATCGGCGCAATGCAGAAGGTACTCATAGCAAATCGCGGCGAGATCGCGGTCAGGATCGTGCGAGCCTGCCGCGACGAGGGCCTGACCAGCGTGGCCGTGTACGCCGATCCGGACCGCGATGCCGTGCACACCCGGCTGGCCGACGAGGCGTACACGATCGGCGGAGACACCCCGACGACCAGCTATCTGGACTCCGGCAAATTGCTGCGTGCTGCCACCGATTCCGGGGCCGACGCCGTGCACCCTGGTTACGGATTCCTTTCCGAGGACGCCGATTTCGCGCAGGCGGTCATCGATGCGGGCTTGATCTGGATCGGACCGCCGCCCGCGGCGATCCGAGCGCTGGGCGACAAGGTCTCAGCACGTAGGATCGCGTACGAGGTCGACGCCCCGCTGATCGCAGGTACCCCGAATCCGATCGCGGACGCCGCTGAAGCGGTGGCCTTCGCAGATCGTCATGGTCTGCCGATCGCCATCAAGGCTGCCTACGGCGGTGGTGGGCGCGGCATGCGGGTTGCCCGCCACCGCGCGGAGATTCCTGAAATGTTCGAGGCTGCCGTACGCGAGGCCGTGGCAGCCTTCGGCCGCGGCGATTGCTTCGTCGAGCGATATCTGGATCGGCCGCGACATGTCGAAACTCAGTGCCTGGCCGACGTTTTCGGGCACGTAGTGGTGGTGTCGACCAGAGACTGCTCGTTGCAGCGGCGGCACCAGAAACTGGTCGAGGAGGCGCCGGCGCCGTTTCTGACCGAGTCGCAACGTCAGGAGCTCTACCGGGCGTCCAAAGCGATCCTCACTCACGTCGGCTACGTGGGCGCGGGGACTTGCGAATTCCTGATCGGAGAAGACGGCACGCTGTCATTCCTCGAGGTGAACACCAGGCTGCAGGTCGAACATCCTGTGAGCGAGGAGGTCACCGGCATCGACCTGGTCCGGGAAATGTTCGCGATCGCGCGCGGCGAACCGCTCGGTTACGACGACCCGCCCGCCCGCGGGCACGCTCTGGAATTCCGGATCAACGCTGAAGACGTCGGCCGCGGATTCCTGCCGGCGCCGGGGGTGGTAAGCGCTTCGGCTATACCGACCGGGCCAGGGGTCCGTCTCGATACCGGAGTCGAAGCGGGCACGATGGTCGGTGCGGCGTGGGATTCGTTGCTCGCCAAGCTGATCGTCACCGGATCCGACCGCCCCCGGGCGCTAGCGCGGGCACGGCGAGCGCTGGCGGAGCTGTCCATCGACGGTCTGCCCACCACATTGCCGTTCCATCGGGCAGTGGTCATCGACCCCGCCTTCACCGCGGAACCGTTC
Organism: Nocardia sp. NPDC004711; assembly: GCF_053601595.1. Taxonomy (NCBI): domain Bacteria; kingdom Bacillati; phylum Actinomycetota; class Actinomycetes; order Mycobacteriales; family Nocardiaceae; genus Nocardia; species Nocardia sp. NPDC004711. The sequence continues at coordinate 8,164 of NZ_JBSGCB010000096.1, forward strand.
ACGGTGCACACCCGGTGGATCGAGACCGAATTCGAGAACAATATCGCCGCGCAGCCGACAGCGGCGGAGACCACGGAACCCGCGCCTGAGCGAGAGACCCTGGTGGTCGAAATCGGCGGCAAGCGCCTCGAGGTGTCCTTGCCTGCGACGCCTCAGCCGGGCTCCGGTCCTACCGCGCCTCGGCGAATCGGCCGCGCCGCACGCCCCGGCGGTGCCCGCGGCGCCCACGCCGACGACGCGCTGGTGGCGCCCATGCAAGGCACGGTCGTGAAAATCGCTGTGGCAGAAGGGCAGCGAGTGGAACCGGGCGAACTGCTCGTGGTCATCGAGGCCATGAAGATGGAGCAGCCCCTCACGGCACACCGGGCAGGTGTAGTCCGCGACCTGACCATCGCGGTCGGCACGACGGTGAGCTCCGGCAGCACTCTGTGCCGGCTCGATGACGCTGAAAACCACGCGGCATGAACGCAATCGAGGAGGCACACATGGATACATCGGTCATCGTGGCCGGCGCGGGGCCGACCGGTCTCATGCTGGCCGGGGAATTGCGCCTGGCGGGTGTGGACGTAATCGTCGTTGAACGTTTGCCGGACCGGACCGGGGAGTCCCGGGGTATCGGCTTGACACTGCGCACAACCGAGGTGTTCGACCAGCGTGGACTATTGGCACGGTTCGGTCCGTTGGAAACTGGTTCGGCGGGTCATTTCGGGGGACTTCCCCTGGACCTGTCAGTGCTCGGCGCGCCGCTGGAGGCGCCGCGCACCGTGCCACAGTCGGTGACCGAAGCTGTGCTAGAGGACTGGGTGCGGGCGCTGGGCGCCGACATACGCCGAGATCACGAGGTCACCGGCCTCGACAGCGACGATGATGGGGTGACCGTACACGTCGCCGACCGTGAGTCGCTGCGAGCACAGTATGCGGTCGGTTGCGACGGCGGCCGCAGCGTGGTGCGCAACCAGGCCGGATTCGACTTCCCCGGCACCCCGGCCACCACCGAACTACTACTCGCCGATCTACGCGGGATCGAGATCGCCCCGCGGGCGATCGGCCAGCAGGTGCGCGGCGGCATGGTGATGAGCGCCCGCCTGCCCGACGGCACCTACCGGATCATCGTCGGCGACCGCGGCGCAGCGCCCCGACGCCGCAGCGGCCCACCGGCTTTTGCGGAAGTCGCCGATGCGTGGAAGCGGCTGACCAGCCAGGACATCTCGCACGCGGAACCGATCTGGGTCAGCGCCTTCGGCGACGCGGCGCGGCTGGTCACCGAATACCGCCGCGGGCGAGTGCTGCTCGCCGGCGATGCGGCACACGTGCATCTGCCTGCCGGCGGCCAGGGCATGAACACCGGCATCCAGGACGCGGTGAACCTCGGCTGGAAATTGGCGGCGGTGGTGCGGGGTTCTGCGGCCCCGACGCTACTGGACACCTATCACGACGAACGCCACGAAGTCGGGAGGCAACTGCTGGCCAACACGCGGGCGCAAAGCCTGTTCATCCTTGGTGACGAGGAGGTCGCGCCGCTACGCGAGGTGCTGCGCGAACTTATCGCCTACCCGGAGGTGGAGCGTCATCTCGCAGCCCGGGTCACCGGCCTGGACATCCGGTACGACGTCGGCAGTGGAACACATCCGCTGCTCGGCGCGCGGCTGCCACGCCGCGCCCTCACGCGCGAGGGCCATCACACCGATACTGCCGAGCTACTGCGGCACGGTCGCGGTGTCCTGCTCGACCTCACGAACAATCCGGTGCTACGCAAGCGGGCCGCACCGTGGACCGACCGCATCGATGTGGTGATTGCGGCGCCGAACGAACCGATCGACGCCGCGGCGCGCACCAGCGCGCTGCTCGTGCGTCCTGACGGCCATGTCGCCTGGGTCGCGCCGGGCACCCATCACGATCTGCCTGCCGCGCTGCGGCGCTGGTTCGGGCCTGCCCGATGAACACTCGAAAGAAGGAGAAGGCAATGTTCAGTACATTGATCGTGGCCCGTATGGACCCCTCGTCCGCGGGTCAGGTCGCCGCTCTGTTCCGGGAATTCGACAGCACCGAGATGCCGCATCGGATGGGCACGCGCCGGCGCCAGCTGTTCCACTACCGCGGCCTGTATTTCCATCTGCAGGAGTTCGATACCGATGACGGCGGCGATCGCATCGAGGATGCCAAGACCGACCGGCGCTTCGTCAAGATCAGCCAGGACCTGAAGCCGTTCATCGACGCCTATGACCCGAAGACCTGGCGGTCCCCGGCTGACGCGATGGCCGAGCGCTTCTACGACTGGAGCGCACTATGAGTACCGCGGAACGACGTGTCGTCATCACCGGAGTCGGAGTCACCGCCCCAGGCGGCATCGGAACCAAGAACTTCTGGGACCTGATCTCCAACGGCCGCACCGCAACCGGACGTATCTCGTTCTTCGATCCGGCGCCGTTCCGTTCGCAGGTGGCGGCCGAAATCGACTTCGATCCGGAGCTGCACGGACTCACCCCACAGGAGATCCGGCGGATGGACCGCGCCGCCCAGCTGGCGGTGGTCAGTGCCAGAGAGGCGGTGGCCGACAGCGGGCTTGAATTCGACGATATCGACCCATTCCGCACCGGTGTCACCATCGGCAGCGCGGTCGGGGCGACCATGGGCCTGGACCGGGAGTACCGCATTGTCAGCGATGGCGGTCGCCTGGATGTGGTCGACCACAACTACGCTGTCCCGCACCTGTACAACTATTTCGTCCCGAGTTCCTTCGCGACGGAGGTGGCGTGGACGGTCGGGGCGCAGGGTCCATCCACGGTGGTCTCCACCGGCTGCACCTCGGGTCTGGATGCGGTGGGCTACGCCGCGGACGTGCTGCGCGAAGGCGGAGCCGACGTGATGGTGGCCGGCGCGACCGACGCGCCGATCAGTCCGATCACCGTGGCCTGCTTCGACGCCATCAAGGCCACCACCTCCCGCAACGACGACCCCGAACACGCCTCCCGTCCGTTCGACGCCAGCCGCAACGGGTTCGTCCTCGGCGAGGGCGCCGCTGTGTTCGTGCTCGAGGAACTCGAGAGCGCCCGCCGCCGCGGTGCGACGATCTACGCCGAATTGGCCGGGCACGCTTCACGTTCCAACGCCTTCCACATGACCGGGCTGCGCCCGGACGGAAAGGAGATGGCCGAGGCGATTCGGGTTGCGCTGGATCAGGCACGAATCGCTGGCACCGAGATCGATTACATCAACGCCCACGGCTCGGGCACCAAACAGAACGACCGACACGAGACCGCCGCGTTCAAACGCAGCCTTGGTGACCACGCCTACCGGACACCAGTGAGCTCGATCAAGTCCATGGTCGGGCACTCGCTCGGCGCGATCGGCTCCATCGAGATCGCAGCCTCGGTGCTGGCGCTGGTCAACAATGTGGTGCCGCCGACAGCGAACCTGCACAATCCCGATCCCGAATGCGATCTGGACTACGTGCCGCTCACCGCGCGCGATCACCACGTCGATGTGGTGCTGTCGGTCGGAAGCGGCTTCGGCGGGTTCCAGAGCGCGGTCGTGCTGGCCGATCCCTTCCGGAGGCAACGATGACAGCGACGGTGGTGACCGGGCTCGGCGTGGCCGCTCCGACGGGGCTGGGCGTCGACGAATACTGGGACGCGACGCTGCAGGGACGCAACGGGATTCGTCGGATAACCCGCTTCGATCCCACGTCGTATCCGTCCCGATTGGCCGGCGAGATCACCGGATTCGTCGCCGAGGACAACCTGCCGGCGCGCTTACTGCCGCAGACCGACCGCATGACCCGGCTGGCCTTGGCCAGCGCCGATTGGGCTTTCGCCGACGCCGGAGTGACGCCCGCAGAACTTCCCGAATACGCGGCAGGGGTGATCACCGCCAGCAGCTCCGGCGGATTCGAATTCGGCCAGAACGAACTCCGGGCGCTGTGGGGCAAAGGCGGCGAATTCGTCAGCGCCTACCAGTCTTTCGCCTGGTTCTACGCGGTCAACAGCGGGCAGATCTCCATCCGCAATGGATTGCGTGGACCCAGCAGCGTGGTGGTCAGCGACCAGGCCGGCGGCTTGGACGCGGTTGCTCAGGCGCGCAGGCAGATACGGCGCGGCACCGCACTGGTGATCACCGGTGCCGTCGACGCCTCGATCTGCCCATGGGGCTGGGTAGCACAATTGGCCAGTGGCGCACTGAGCACTGTCGAGGACCCGCTGCAGGCATACCAGCCCTTCGCTGCCGACGCCAGCGGCTACGTACCCGGAGAGGGAGGCGCGCTGCTGGTACTCGAGGACGCCGACCATGCCGTGCAACGTGACGCGCCCACCATCTACGGCGAGATCGCCGGGTACGCATCCACTTTGGATCCGCGTCCCGGCAGCGGTGAGCCTGGTCTGCGCCGGGCGATCGAACTGGCGCTGAGCGATGCGGGCGTCACCGCTGCCGAGATCGACGTCGTCTTCGCCGATGCGGCCGGGATCACCGAGCTCGACCGGGCCGAGGCCGAAGCACTGGTCGCGGTCTTCGGTCCGCGTGGGGTGCCGGTGACAGCACCGAAAACGATGACGGGACGGCTGTATTCGGGCGCGGCGCCGCTCGACCTCGCCGCCGCGTTCCTGTCGATCCGTGACGACGTGATCCCACCGACCATCGGCACCAGCCCCGCCGCAGACTACCAACTCGATCTGGTCACCGATGCACAGCAGGCACTGGTGCATACCGCACTCGTTCTCGCCCGCGGAGCAGGTGGGTTCAACTCCGCGATGGTGGTCCGCGGCCCCGAACGAATCCGTTGAAAAGAGGAAAGCCCCATGACTGCAACACAATTCACTCTCGATGATCTCCGCCGCATCCTGCGGGAAGGATCCGGAGACAGCCCGGGCCTCGATGGCAATTTCGCCGAAATCAGTTTCGAGGACCTCGGCTACGAGTCGCTGGCGCTGCTCGAGACGACCGGACGGATACACCGCGAGTTCGGCGTCACCCTCGACGACGACGAGGTTGTCGCGCTGACCACGCCCGCCGCGCTGGTCGCGCTGGTCAACGAACATCTGCTCACCGCGCCACAGGTCAGCTGACACAGCCGAACCAACGACCACACGCCACCGACGAGGAGAGAACAGCATGTCTGCAGACGACAACACGGAGGCTGAGAACAAGGTGGCACTTGTCACCGGCGCCACCAGCGGAATCGGCCTTGCCTCGGCACGTCAGTTGGCCAGGCACGGTCACCGGGTGTTCCTGTGCGCCCGCAACAAGGAGGCCGTCGCCGACACCGTCACGCAACTGCGTGAGGAGGGCCTCGACGTGGACGGTACAACCGCCGATGTCCGCGAGAGCGAGGATATTTCAGCCGTCGTACGCGCCGCGCTCGACCGGTACGGCCCGATCGACGTGCTCGTCAACAACGCGGGCCGCTCGGGCGGGGGCATCACTGCGGACCTGCCCGACGAACTCTGGTTCGACGTCATCGCGACGAACCTGCACAGCGTCTTCCTAGTGACCCGGGAGGTCCTCACCACCGGCGGTCTGCGGGAGAAGGGCCGTGGCCGCATCATCAATATCGCCTCCACCGCCGGCAAACAGGGAGTGGTGCTGGGCGCACCGTATTCGGCGTCCAAGCACGGTGTCGTGGGGTTCACCAAGGCGCTGGGCAACGAACTCGCGCCCACCGGGATCACGGTCAACGCGGTATGCCCCGGCTACGTGGAAACCCCGATGGCCCAACGGGTTCGGGCCGGCTACGCAGCGGCCTACAACACCACCGAAGACGAGATCCTCACCAGGTTCCAAACCAAGATCCCGCTCGGCCGCTACTCCACCCCCGAAGAGGTGGCGGGCCTGGTCGGCTACCTGGCCTCCGACCTTGCCGCCTCGATCACCGCGCAGGCGCTCAATGTCTGCGGTGGCCTCGGCAACTTCTGAATCCGGTCCCGCATCCGCGGCCGACGAGCACCAGGAGAAAATATGACCGCACAGACCACCCGCGAAGTCGAGCACAACATCGCCATCGCGGCACCACCCAGCGAGGTCTATCGTCTGCTGGCCGAGGTGGAGAACTGGCCCCGGCTGTTCCCACCGTCGGTGTACGTGACCCGGCTAGAACACGACGGCAATGAGGAGCGCATTCAGATCTGGGCCACCGCCAACGGGGAGGCCAAGAACTGGATCTCGCGGCGCATCCTGGATCCGGAAGCGCTGCGGATCACCTTCTGGCAGGAGGTATCCGCGCCGCCGGTGGCGCAGATGAACGGCACCTGGATCATCGAACCGCAGGGTGAGCACACCCACCTGCGACTGCTGCACTCCTACTGGGCGATCGACGACGATCCCGCGGGCCTGGACTGGATCGAGAAGGCCGTCGACGAGAACAGCCGTGCCGAACTACCCGGGCTCAAAGCCGCCGTCGAATCGGCGGTGGGCACCAGCGACCTTACCCTTGCATTCGTCGATTCGGTCCGTATCGCCGGTGCGGCGAGCGACGTCTACGACTTCGTCAACGAGGCGGACCGGTGGACCGAGCGGCTGCCGCATGTGGCAGCGGTCGAACTGACCGAAACCACACCGGGAGTGCAGGTGCTGCGGATGGACACGCTCACCAAGGACGGGTCCCGTCACACGACCGAGTCGGTGCGGGTGTGCTTCCCGCGCGATCGCATCGTCTACAAGCAGACCACATTGCCCGCGCTGATGGATCTGCACACCGGGCACTGGGAATTTCAGCAGAACCCCGACGGCACCACCACCGCCTCCTCGCAGCACACGGTGATCCTGCGTGCGGATCGGATCAGCGAGATCCTCGGGCCCGATGCCGGAGTGCCCGAAGCGCGCACATTCGTACGAGAAGCACTGGGCGCCAATAGCCGTGCCACGCTCGACCACGCCAAGAACTATGCCGAAGCGCGGCGCTGAGCGCGGCGCGCCGCCAGAGTCCGATGCGCTCGACGACCTCGAAAAGCTGGACGACACCGAGCTATTGGACGACACCGAGGTTCTGATCGTCGGCGCCGGCCCGGTCGGGTTGCTACTGGCAGGTGATCTGGCCGGCGCCGGGGTCGGTGTCACGGTGTTCGAGCAACTCAGCGAACCCACCACCGAATCACGGGCCTCGACCCTACACGCCCGCACTATGGAGGTGCTCGCTGAGCGGGGCGTGCTGGAGCGGCTCGGGCCGTTGCCCGATGGAGGGCCAGGGCACTTCGGCGGACTACGGCTCGACCTGACCGAGGCCGACCCGAGCCACCGGTTCACAGGGCAATGGAAATGCCCGCAGACCCGACTGGAAGCGGTGCTGGGCGAGCGGGCCGTCGAGGCGGGCGCGGTGCTGCGGCGCGGGTATCGCGTCGCGGCACTGTCTGCGGACGACGGCGAGGTGGGCGTCGAGACGGTGACGACACAGGGTCGGCGGTGCCGCCACCGTGGCGCCTACCTTGTTGGCTGCGACGGCGAACGCAGCACGGTACGTGAACTGGCCGGATTCGAGCTTGCGGGTGCTGCCGCCACCCGCGAGATGCTGCGCGCCGACGTGGCCGGAATCGACATCCGCGCGCGCCGTTTCGAGCGACTTCCGCACGGGCTGGCAGTGTCCTCGCGCTGGCCGGACGGCAGTACCCGGGTGATGGTGCACCGATATGGTGCCGTTCCCGGCCTAGTGGGCACCGAGCCCAAGTTCGCCACGATCGCCTCCGCCTGGAAGCAGGTCACGGGGGAATCGATCGACGAAGGAAAGCCGCTGTGGCGCAATGCCTTCGACAACACCAGCCGACAGGTAACCCGGTACCGGCGCGGCCGGGTGCTGCTGGCCGGAGATGCCGCGCACCAGCAGATGCCTGTCGGGGGGCAAGCACTCAACCTCGGCCTACAGGATGCCGCCGACCTGTCCGACCGCCTCATCGCCCGCCTGGGTGCGGCCGACGCGAACGCCGATCTCGAGGGCTATCACCGTATCCGCCATGCCGCGGGCGCCCGCACCTTGACCAACATTCGCGCCCAGACCCTGCTGCTGCTGGGCGGACCAGAAGTCGAGCCGGCCCGGCAACTCTTCGCCGAACTGCTGCGACTCGGTACCGTCCGCGCTCACCTCGCCCGCATGATCGCCGGTCTGCCAAGCGCGGAAGACCAAGCTGCACAACCACTTACTACCAAGGAGAATCTCATGAGCTTGACCGACAAGACCGCATTGGTGACCGGGTCCAGCCGCGGTATCGGCCGTGCGATCGCCCGGGCGATCGCTGCCAAGGGTGCGCTCGTCGCGGTGCACTACGCCGACAATGCCGATGCCGCCCGCGAAACTGTTGATCTCATCGAAAACGACGGTGGCCGAGCCTTTTCCGTGCGTGCCGAGCTCGGCGCCCAGGGCGGGGTGCACGAGCTGTTCCTCGGTCTGGAACAGGGCCTCAAGGAACGCACCGGGCAGAACACGCTAGACGTCCTGGTCAACAATGCTGGCGCCACCACACCCGCAGGCGTGACTCCCGAGCATGTGACACCCGAGGACTTCGACCGGCTGTTCGCTGTCAATGCCAAAGCTCCGTTCTTCATCGTGCAACGTGCCCTTGGTCTGCTGCCCGAAGGCGGACGCATTATCAATATCTCCTCCGGTCTCACCCGTTTCGCCAACCCGGACCAGGTCGCGTACTCGATGACCAAAGGTGCGTTGGAGCAGATTACGCTGCACTTCGCCCGGTATCTCGCCCCACGCGGCATCACCGTCAACAGCGTCGCTCCCGGTATCACCAACAACGGCAGCGCCGTCTTCGACATCCCTGAAGCGGTCGAGCAGATGTCACAGCTGTCGGCATTCAAACGGGTCGGCGAGGCGAGGGACGTCGCCGATGTCGTGGCCTTCCTCGCCGACGACGAATCCCGTTGGATCACCGGCGCGTTTATCGATGCGACCGGCGGAACGCTGCTCGGCTGACCAGCGTGCCCGACGACTTCAGGAGTCTCGATGACAACAGTGCACGAACCCGTCGGATACACCGCACGCCTGAACGAGCTGGACGCGATCAAACGCGCCGCGCACCTTGGGCCCGACCCGGCAGCAACCCAGCGCCAGCACGGCAAGGGCAAGCTCACTGCCCGCGAGCGCATCGACCTACTGCTAGGTTCTGTCTCGAAGTTTTGAGGGCGGGCATGGGCTCGCCCTCAACTGTGTCGCAGCCACTGGTTGATGACAGCGATATGGATCGTGGCCTGGTATCGGACGGCGAGTTTGTCGAAGCGAGTGGCCA
>NZ_JBSGCB010000097.1:0-17255 GCF_053601595.1 Nocardia sp. NPDC004711
ACTCCAGCCCTACCCTGACCGCCGCAGAGGCCGACGCGCTCAACAGGGTCGGCTTCTGGCCGGCCATACCCCGCAGACTCGAGGTCGCCCGCCCGCGTATCAGCGCGGAGGGCTTCGACTACGAGAACAGCGAATTCGACGGCCTCATCACCGGCGCGGCAGTCAACCGGGACCCGCTGTTCACCGAAGAACTGGGCACCCACATCATCGAAGAGACCGTCGACCTGTAGGACAACGCGCCCCGCGCGTGCCGGACCGGTTGACCAGCTGGACAGACGCCGGGCCCGCTCGACAAACGCTCGCCCTTCACCACGGCGAACACCACGGACCTGGCCGAAGGTGTGTCGTGCAACGATCGCAGTTGCCGCAACGACACCGACGACGTCTACCGCGTGCAGGCCCGGGTGCGGTGCACGGGCACCGTTGGCCCACACGAGATCTCGTTCTTGGTCAACAGCCACTCCACCCAACAGGTAAGTGCCTCATGCCCGGATGAGTGGTTGTTACGCCACCACGGAACCATGGACTGGAACAGTGTGACAGGCATCGACTACCTCAGCGCCACGGTAGACAACAGCAGCCGTAGCCGCCCTGCCCCACCCGGTGAACAAGGCTACGGACAGCGGCTTGGGTGCCGCTCAGATCGGTGGAACGGCGTCACCGATCGGGCAGATGGTAGCGAGCCGACATCGGTCAAACGCACTGTCGTACCGATGACCGAGCGCCTGCAGCAGATCATCCGGCCCAGCTAGCACCCGGAGCGGGTGCGGCGCGCGATCGTGGTGCTGGCCTACGCAGCCAGCGGGCCTGGGCCGTGGTTGTGGTGGGGTGTGCGCCAGGCAGACAACAGGACGAGAGGATTCGCCCCGGTCCTGTCCGAGCCCTCACCCGGCTTCTGGTCCACTGGGGCTGGCCGGGTCGGGTCATGCAGCGGAAAGGATCAGGCCCTTGGTGGTGACGTTCGGCAGTTGGCTCATCTCGGCGAAGGCGCGCAGATCATGGGCCGGCACGACGATCAGGTCGGGGATGCGCAGCATGATCGAAATCATGCGGAGGAGGTTTTGCCGGTTCCCCTCGGCGTCGAAGTCGGCTAGTCGCCTGACCGGGAATGGGCGCTCCACGCGGCGGGTGAGTCCCTCGCGTTGCCACACCAGATCTCCGACCAGGGCATAGCGCACCTGGTTCGGCAGTGTCACGAAGACGATGATGCTGCCGGGTGTGTGCCCGGGGGCCTGTACGCAGACGATCGAGCCGTCACCGTACACATCGTGGTGCCGGGGGAAGCCGAGGTAGGGTCCGCTCGGGAAGCTCAACTCCTGCCAGTTGAATGGGAATTGCTGGAAGAATCCGCGGAAGTTGCCGAACATTTCTCGGCTGTAGAAGGCGGCTCGGTCGCGCCGGGAAATCAGAACCGGCAGGTTGGGGAAATCGGGGATGCCGCTCATGTGATCCCAGTGCGCGTGGGTCAGCAGAATCCCGGACAGTCGGCTGAAGTTGTAGCCGGCCGCTTCCAGCTGCTCGACCGCGGGCTTCCAGACGTCGTATTTGGTCAGCTTCTGGAACAGGCGGGGCATCGTGGTCATCTGCTTGGCGATGTCGCGTCCGAAACCGGAGTCGACCAGGAGATCACCCTGCGGGTGCTTGATGAGCGCGGCGCCGATGTAGAAGTCGCGCTTGTCGAAGACCGACCCGCCGGCGTAGGCGTATGCGGCGGTTCGGTGGTTCACGCCGGTCGGCACTGCGACGAGGTCCATCTCGGCCGGTGGGTCGGCCTTCGGGATCGGGATCGACTCGGGCAATGGCGAGGGCTCGGGAAGCTGCTTCATGAACTACCCCTTCTCTTTCAGGCCGGTCACGTTCGACGGGACGTCGAAGGCTGCCCCTTGGAAGCCGCGTCGGAAGCCCATCGGGCTCTCGCCGGCGGACAGGTCCACCAAAAGATCATTCTCCAAGTCCCGTAGCCGGTCCGTCCATCGGCGCGAGGATCGTTGTATTGCACAACATGCTGCCTTGCCACATCCGAAGACCAACGGGCTGAGATCATCTCACCCCGACTGCGCTTGCCAGCTGTACGTAAAAGTGCCGAATATCGGACATTGGCGGAGCACGCCACCGGCAATGGGATGCCAGGGGATAGACCTGATCATGTGAACGTCATGAAAACAGTTCACAGATGCATTGCTGAGAAATTGCGGGTTGACATACTGTCATTGTCAGTCGATCGCGGTACCGACATTGTGAGCGCAGGATCGCCTCTATTCAGCTCCATGATGCTGCGGATTCGACGGTCGGGGACCCGTCTGCGAAGGATCCATCATGAGCCAATTTCCGCGCTCTGCAACAGAATTCACGCTTCCGCGGACCCCTGCGGCAGGGCCCAGCAAGGTCCTTGTCGTCGAGAGCAACCCCGCGATGGCAGAGATTGAGGTACTCGTGCTGGCCAATGCCGGCCATGAGGTGATTTCTGCCCCCAACGCGGAGCGCGCTTTGACCCTCGCTCGGCGATGGAATCCGGACCTGGTGCTGCTCGAGCTGGATCTGCCGGACCTGCCGGGTGCGAAGCTGTGCCGACAGCTGCGGAATCGTTCACCGATTCCGATCATCGCGGTCTCCCTCGATGGCAGTCCCGATGCCATCGGTGACGCCTACGCGGCCGGTGCGTGTGACTACCTGCCCAAACCGCTCAGAACCGGTGAACTGCTCGGCCACATCCGTGCCCATCTCGCAGCACCGCAGGCGGCCTGAAACATCAACCAATTCGGTCATATCGTCAGCCAACCTGGTCTGAATCCCGTTTTATCGCCGGAAATCATCGGGATGTCCGCTGCAGTCCGGGGAATCGCTGGTGGAGGTTCTGGATCTGCTGGTGGACCTGCGCGAGTTCGGCCTCGATGGCCTGGTTGGGTTCGCTCACGCCGACCCACCCCGATACCACTCTCAGCTTGTTCACCGGCGAGGGAATCAGCGATGGACGGTCCTCTATCGAGCAGGCTCCGCTCTGCAACCGATGGGTGGCCAAGGTGCGGGGGATAAGGGCTGATCGGCGGGGCAGACCTCCCCGCCCAATCCACAGGCACCCGATCGAGCCGTAACGATGCTCGAGGCGTTGTTCCATCCAGCCGAGACACAAACTGTGACCTATCGCCATGGTCTCGACGCTCATCGCCACGGGCGACGCAACACCGCCCAGCGTCGAGCCCACTGTTCGGGTCGGGGTGGCGTGGGGCATGCTGGCTGGCTATTTTTCCGAGACCGGTCCGGCGACCTACTCGATACCCTCGAGTTCCTGCGCCGGCTCGTTGCAGGTCCGGGTGACGTGGCTGTCGAATCCGTTGTCGTGCACTGCATGTGCGGTTTCCGCGCTGGTGAGTCCGGCGCACGCGATCATGATCGCCGAGGGTGTGGTCGTGCGGTTACCGTCCTGTGGGTGCGGTGAGGGCGTGGGCGAGGTCGGTGCCGAGTTGGTCCCAGCTGGCGTCGAACTTGGCGACGCCGTCGGCCTCCAGGGTGGCGACGACATCGTCGTAATCGACGCCAACCGCGGCGAGCTCGTCGAGGACCTGCCGGGCCTGCGGGTAGGTGCCGTGAATGCTGTCGGCGGGGAGCAAGCCGTGGTCGGCGACAGCCTGCAGGGTTGCCTCGGGCATGGTGTTGACCACCCCGGCCGCGACGAGTTCCACGACGTAGCGGGTGTCGTCGTAGCGATGGTCTTTCACGCCGGTCGAGGCCCAGAGCGGACGTTGCGGATGGGCACCGGCCTGCGCCAAGGCCTGCCATCGGTCGCTGGCGAGAGTTTGCTCGTGGAGTTGATAGGCCAGCCGGGCATTGGCGATGGCGGCCTGGCCGCGCAGCGCGGCGGCCTGGTCGGTGCCGAGTTTGTCGAGGCGCTTGTCGACCTCGGTGTCGACGCGGGAGACGAAGAACGAGGCGACGGAGTGGATGGCACTGAGGTCTTTACCGCGTGCGCGGGCTTGCTCGAGCCCGGTCAGGAAGGCGTCGATCACCTCACGGTAGCGGTCCAGGGAGAACATGAGGGTGACGTTGATGTCGATGCCGTCGGCCAGGCAGCGGGTGATCGCCGGCAGGCCCTGTTTGGCGGCGGGGATCTTGACGAACAGGTTCGGTCTGTCCACCAGCCACCACAGGGCGTGGGCTTCGGCGACGGTGCGGTCGGTGTCGTGGGCGATACGCGGGTCGACCTCGATCGATACACGCCCGTCCACCCTGCCGGTGGCGTCATACACCGGGCGCAGCACATCGCAGGCCCAGCGCACGTCGTAGCAGGTCAACTCCCGCAGCGCGGCAGCGATATCCACCCGCCGCAGCGCGAGCGCGTGGATCTGGTCGGCGTAGTAGTCGCTGCCGGTAATGGCCTTGGCGAAGATGGTCGGGTTGGTGGTCACGCCGACCACGTGCCGGTCACGAACAAGATCGGCGAGGCTGCCGTCGGCGAGGCGTTCGCGGCTGAGGTCGTCGAGCCAGATCGACACCCCGGCCTGGGTCAGTACAGTGAGCGGATCGGGCATCTCATGTCCTCCTTCCACTCGAAGCCGGGTGCGGTTGGGGTCGAATTCCCGCAGACCCAGGGTCGCTGCCTCGGTGCGGTGTTGTTGCTGGTTTCGGTTTCGGCTGGCATGACTATCGGTCACATTTCGTGTCCTGGCGATTACCCAGTACACGCCGATCGGTCCGGTTCTGTCCGGCATTCTGCATGACAATTTCGATCACGTAGCTAATTCGGAGATATCTACGACCTTCCGGGCCCGGGCACTCTCGATTCGTGCCACCAGCGTGGTATTCGGGCTTTTCCGATACGGGATCTCGGTACTGTGCGGTGCGGGTGAGCTGATCGTGGAGAGTGGCGGGGATCAGGGTGCGGTTATCCCGGCGCATTCTCACTTCGGGTCATCCGGCCGGGGTCATAGTGGACGGCTCCGAGATCGGTGCCCCGTTTCGCCGACCCCGAGCGGTGCATCGTGCTCGGCGGCCGGGTGGATCGGCCCGCAGACTCCTTCGATCCACTCGGGCTGAGCAGCAATTGGACCGGCACGGTGGAAATGGTCGTCTCCAAATGAGCAGGTATGGATGCGCACCGCCGGGCGGCCGCGCCGGGCTGTGGTGGTGTGGTGAGGGCATGTGCCGCCTGGCCGAGCTGCACCTGCTGGCCGTGGTGGACGCGCTCTGCGGCAGTGTCGGCGACTTCGGTCTCCACAGCCCGGATTCCTGGCTCCCCGCTGACGATCCGCACCGACAGGAGCCGTCGAGCCCGCGACCTCATCTGTGAGCCTGCGGCTTTCGCGTCGAAGGATTCCTCCTGATCAGAGGCCATTTCAGCGTTGACCGTCGATCTCAGCGCGGCCTACTGTTCGATTCGTGGACCGGTCGTCTGCTGCAGTCGACCAGCCCGAATCCCGACTCGAGAAGGGCTCGCCATGACCATCGATCGGCAACAGAAGGTCGCAGTCATCACGGGGGCGTCACGAGGTATCGGTGCCGGTCTTGTCGAGGCCTACCGCAAGCTCGGCTATGCGGTCGTGGCCACCGCACGATCCATTGCAGAATCCGACGACCCCGCAGTGCTCACCATTGCCGGCGACATCGCCGATGCCGCGACCGCCGACCGCATCATCGTCGCCGCGGTGGAACGGTTCGGCCGGGTCGACACCCTCGTCAACAACGCGGGCGTGTTCATCGCCAAACCGTTCACCGATTACACCGACGAAGATTACGCGGTCGTGACCGGCGTCAATCTGACCGCGTTTTTCCATATCACCCGTGCAGCGGTCGAAGCCATGCTTTCCAACGACGGCGGCCACATCGTCAACATCACCACGAGCCTCGTCGACAATGCCGATTCCCGCGTCCCCTCGGTGCTGGCTTCGCTGACCAAGGGTGGGCTGCAGTCGGCCACGAAATCACTCGCCATCGAATATGCGCGCCGCGGTATCCGCGCCAACGCGGTGTCGCCGGGCAACATCAACACGCCCATGCACGACCCGTCGACCCACGATGTCCTGGCCGCCATGCATCCCGTCGGGCGGATGGGCGAAATCAGCGACATCGTCGATGCCGTCGTCTTCCTGGAGACCGCGCCCTTCGTCACCGGCGAGATCCTGCACGTCGATGGCGGCATGAGCGCCGGACACTGATCATCGCGACAACGACAGGAGAATCGCTATGACCACCGATCCCCAGGACGAGGCGATCCTGCGAACAGTCCTCGACCAGTGGAAGGACGCCGTCGATCAGCATGAGCCACAGCGGGTCGCCTCCTACTTCACCGCCGACGCGATCTTCCAAGGCCTGCACCCGTACACCGTGGGTCGAGCCGGTATCGCCGAGTACTACGACTCCCAGCCGGTCGGCCTCGCGGCCGATTACCGAATCCTCGAAACCCGCCGCCTCACCGACGATCTCGTGCTGGGCTACCTGGACGTCGACTTCTCTTTCCCCGACCGGCCGACCCTCACCGTCAAGCTCAGCGTGCTGCTCGAACGCGACACCGACGGCTGGGCCATCGGTCATTACCAGGTCTCACGACTTTGAAGGATCGGCCCCGCCACGGCGGGGGTTGAGTCAGCTGTTGAGGAAGGCGAGCAGATCGGTTTCGAGCGCGGTGCGGTAGGCGCCGAAAATGCCGTGGGGCACACCGGGATACACGCGCAAGGTGGCGTCCTTGATCAGCTCGGCAGATTTCGGGCCGGCAGCCGCAATGGGCACGATCTGGTCGTCGTCACCGTGGGTCACCAAAGCGGGCACGTCGATGCGCACCAGGTCATCGCTGAAGTCACTTTCGGAGAACTCGGCGATGCACTCGTAGGCCCCGCGAATGCCGGCCTGCATGCTGCACCGGCAGAACGCCCGCCGCGCGATTTCGGAGACGACAGCACCGGGCCGGTTGAAGCCATGGAAGGGCTGGCTATCGGGCAGCAGTTCGGTGCTGAGGGTTGCGCCGCCGTCGACTGCCGCATAGACCGACCGCTTGTTTTCAGGGCCGTGTCCGGCGAGATGTTGTACTGCCAGGCCATCGCCGAGCTCGCCGAGGCCCGGTGATCAACGGCAACGGAACCGTGCTGGTGCCGAGGCTCTGACCGAACCCGACAATGCCGAAAAGCTGTTGGCAACGAGAGGTCCCACCGCACAGCCGATTCCAGGGCTTGCGAAGGATCGAGTCGTCGAACACCAGCGCCCGTCGAGAGCGTCATGGATTCGTCACTTCCGAACCCGACATCATCGGCATAGCGGCGGGGAGGATGAGGAGCCGTGCCCGATATCGTTGCCTCGACCGATGAAGTCAAACCTCCTGAGCGGGAGGACTATTGGCATCATGTGCTGGGCGACACCTTCGCGCCGGTGAGCCTGGAAGGCTGGGATCACTCCCCTGAGCCGGTGGCACGGTTGGAAGGAACGGTCCGCGGGCGATTGCTGTTCGCCGAGCTGACCGCGAGCCCGCACATACATCGGCGGACTCCCCGATGTATCCAACAGTCGGATGCGGCGTTCTTCCAGATCGCGGTCCTCACCGACGGTGCGGCGTCGCTGGAGCAGGACGGGCGGATCGCCGAACTCACGCCGGGCGATTTCGTCGTCTACGAGAACTCGCGGCCATTCACCTGGACGTTCACCCGCCCGTGGTCGGTATCGGTGCTCTCGGTACCTTCAGATGCGGTGCCGCTCAGCGATAGCGAGCGCCGCACCGTCAGCGGGCGCGTGTTGTCTGGACAGCACGGACTGTCCGGAGTCGTCTGCAGATTCGTGCTCGACCTGATCCGTCACGGCGAGAACGTAGCGGAGTTCCAGTCCGAGGAGATACTCGCTCGCACCACCGATCTGGCGATATGCCTGCTCGCCGAACCCGGCCAGGGCAGGCATGCCGATGCCGCGCAGCGCAGCCTGATGACGCGCATCAAAGCCTACATCGAACAGCACCTTCGGGATTCAGCGCTAACTCCCACTGAAATCGCTGCGGCAGTGAACATTTCAACCCGATACCTGCACAAGCTGTTCCAGGCGGAGAACGAATCGGTCGCGCTGTACATCCGCCGCCGTCGTCTGGCGCGGGTGCGTGGGGAACTGCTCGATCGCCGGCTGGCTCATCTGAGCATCGCAACGTTGGCGCACTGCAGCGGATTCGGCGATATCAGCGGTTTCAACCGGGCCTTCCGCGCGACCTACGGAATCAGCCCCGGCGAGATGCGGCGAGGCCGCCCGGAGCCCGGCTCACCCACCCCGTCGACGAAACAGTGATGCGTTCTCGTCCGCATCGTGTGCACGGTCGTCCACGTCAGAACAGTCTGCGGTCAATGACGATGTGACCGGCAGTTCCGGGTGTGCGAATCCCGCCACCCTGCCAATGAGGGAGGTTGCCATGAGCAAACCGACAATCGTTCTGGTCCACGGCGGATTCGTCGACGGCGGCGGATGGCGCAACGTCTACGACGAACTCACCCGCGACGGCTTCACCGTACGCGTGGTCCAGAACGCGACCAAGTCTCTCGCCGATGACGCCGCCGCCACCCGCCAGATCCTCGACGGCGTCGACGGCGACGCGGTTCTGGTCGGACATTCCTACGGTGGCGCGGTCATCACCGAGGCCGGCACCCACGAGAAAGTGAGTGCCCTGGTCTATATCACCGCATTCGCCCCCGACAAGGACGAATCGGTGAACAGCCTCATCGCCGGCTTCCCACAGGACGGCCCGCAGCCGCCCATCCTGCCTCCGGTCGAGGGCTACCTGTTCCTGGACCGGACCAAGTTTCACGACTCGTTCGCCGGTGACCTCCCCGCACAGGACGCCGCTTTCCTGGCCGACTCCCAGGTCCCCTGGGGGCTGGACGCTCTTGGCGGAGCGATCAGCGAACCCGCCTGGCGCAACAAGCCCAGCTGGTACCTGCACGTCACCGAGGACAAGATGATCCCGCCCGCCGCACAGCTGTCGATGGCTGAACGGATCGGCGCCACCGTCGCCGACACCCCCGGCAGCCACGCCATCTACGTCTCCCGACCGGAGGTCGTCGCCAACCTCATCCGCACCGCGGCCGACGCGGTCTAACTGCATACCGCACAGGTGGCCTGCCCCGTCAACCGAGGACAGGCCATCTGCCGCTGGTCGCGCTGACCGAACCGGCCGGCAGCGCACCTCCGAAGATCAACCAGCCGTTGCCGATCCCCATCAGCAGGTGGGTGGGCAGAGTGTCGGAGTGAACGATCCGCACCAGGATTTCCGCCGCCCGACCGAGGTCGCCGATCTGGGTGGTTGCCGCTGGTCGCGCTGACCGAACCAGTGGCGGGTGAACTATCTGACCGACCGGTGCAGCAGATTCTGTTTGCCGGCTCCGATGGCCCGTTTGCGTCGGAAGTAATCGTTGATGATCACTCGATACAGGTCCGAATCGGAGCGTGCCCAGTTGCGCATCAGCTCGCAGCCGAGAGCCAGCGAGGTGATCGGCTGGGCACCGGCCTGCACCATGCGAGTGATCGCCATGTCGTGCGTGACTGCGGATACGCCGCCGACAGCGTCGACGACGGGGTAGATCTCATAGCCCTCGCGCAGCATGTCGAGAGTCGGAAACGCGAGGCACACTTCGGTCCACAGCCCGGCCATGACGATCTTTCTCCGGCCGGTGGCCTCGACCGCTGCCCGGAAGTCGGCGTCCTCCCAGGCATTGACCCCGGTACGGTCGATCTCCGCGACACCGGGGAGTTCGTCCAGGAGTACAGGATTGGTCGGCTCGTTGACGCCCATGTCCACCGCGACGGTCGTCACGACCGTCGGGATCGCGTAGGCGTGTGCGAGCTTGGCGAGGGTTACCGCGCCGAGGTCGATCTCCTCGGCTGTCGCTGATCCGACCGTGGCGTACTGCCCCGGTTGGAAGTCGATGAGGACGATCGCGCAGTTCTGCGGTGTGAGCAGGTAATCGGTCTCCGGATCGCGGACGGGCTCGGGGCGTGTTTTCGGCATTGGTCCTCGTCGATGAGTTCGGAAAGGTCTGTACCCGCCCCGGGACTCGAGGCGTGAACGCTGCTCAGGATCGAATGAATGCGAGCAGGTCGGCGTTGATGGTCGCGGCCTCGGTGGTCGGCATACCGTGCGGGAAACCCGGATAGGTTTTCAGCGTGCTGTTGGGCAACAGTTCGGCCGAGCGGATGCCGGTGTTCTCGATCGGGACCACCTGGTCATCCTCCCCGTGCATGACGAGGGTGGGGATCGTGATCTTCGTGAGTTCATCGGTGAAGTCGGTCTGGGAGAAGGCGACGACACCGTCGTAATGTGCCTTGGCGCCGCCGGCCATGCCTTGCCGCCACCAGTTGGCGATCACTCCTTCGGAGGGCTGTGCGCCGGGCCGGTTGTAGCCGTAGAACGGTCCTTCGGCGAACGTGCGGAAGAAGTCCGACCGGCGGGTGGCGACCTGTTCCTGGATGCCATCGAAGACCGACTTGTCCAATCCGCCGGGATTGTTGGCGGTCTTCACCATGATCGGCGGCACCGCACTGATCAGAACGGCTTTGGCCGCCCGATCCTGTCCGTGGCGCGTCAGGTAGCGCACGACCTCCCCACCGCCGGTGGAATGTCCCACATGAACCGCGTCCGACAGGTCGAGGTGGGTGACGACGGCGGCCAGGTCGTCGGCGTAGTGGTCCATATCGTGTCCTTCGGCAACCTGAGCGGAACGGCCGTGGCCACGCCGGTCGTGAGCAACCACCCGGAAACCGTGGGACACGAAGAACATCAGCTGTGCGTCCCAGTCGTCCGAGGACAAGGGCCAGCCGTGACTGAAGACGATGGGCTGTCCGCTGCCCCAATCCTTGTAGTAGATGTCGACGCCGTCCAGCGTGGTGATGACAGGCATGTGGGACTCCTCGTGATCGCGTAGTCGATGCGCAGCCCACGGGCCTCGTTGAGACAACTGGAACTGGCTGGGCGACAACGCTTCGGAATGATCGGTGCCGGATCACTGTGCGTGACTTCGGGAGAGTTGCGCCCCGCTTTGCGCGCCACGAAAACCGCAATTTCGGCCATGGATTCGTGTCGAGTATCACTGGACACTTGTGAGTCACGTTCACTGCGATGAGGACACACGAGAGACTCTTTGACCTCTCTCGATTCAAAGTCGTCGGATCGCGCACGTTCGACCATGTGCGCATCGGCGAGATCGTCAGCGCTCACTCGCCTATCTCTTGCCAGCCGCTGTCGATGGTGAGGGCGGGGCCGCGCTTGGGATTCTCGGTGTCCGCCTTGGCTTCCGGCCACAGGTTGAGATCGGCAGCGGCAGCATGCTGCGGAAGGGGCCGCGTCGATCGCGGCCGAGGCCGCCGACAGACCACGGCCGGCGACGACCGGGGTCAGCAGCCCGCCGAAGGAATGCCCGACCACCGCGGGCTTGCGCGCCAGCTCTCCGACTACGGTTTGACCGTCGGTGGCGACGACAGGAACGCCTGGAACAGGCGCTCACGCTCGACGCCGGGTTCATAGAGCAGCTCGTGCAGCCCCCTGCTCACGCTCGTGCAACGAGCCGCGAGACGATCGGCGTGGCCGCCTGACCGGGCGCCAGGGGTGTTGAGGCGAACTCGGCCTTGATGCCTTCTATCCAGCGCCGGGCGCGCTCGGTGAGCTGGTAATCGTTGGTCTGCAGGTGCCCGCGGGTGATGAGCACGCCGAGTTGGGCGCCCTTGCAGCGTAAGTCGCCCGGCGCCGCGACGCGCATGTAGAAGGCCTCGGACTCGTCGATCAGCGAGTCCCAGTCGTTGCCGCTGCGCGCAAAGGAGAGGCGCCCGTCGTCGTCGAGGTGCCACACACCTGTGCGTGGGGTCGCGGTGAAGAGCTCGAGATCCGGGGAGGTCTCGGTGATCATCAGCTGACCCCAGACCTCGTCCTCGCCGTAGCCCCGCTCCCAGCGCGCGTTGATTTCCTCGACGTCGAGCTCGTAGTCCACGTCCATGTACTCGAGCAGGTGGAAGAGGAACAGCGGCAGGTCGGCGTAGGCCTCGACGGTCAGGTTCGTCATCGTGCTCACGCCGCTCAGGCGCGGGTTCACCTCGCCGAGGTAGAACTCGTCCGAGTCCAGGTCGTGCAAGAGGTCCACCTCGAAGTAGCCGCAATACCCCTCGCGGCGGAGGACGTCGCCCAGCTTCCGCACCATCTCTCGCACGGCGTGCGTCTGTCCAGGCGGCAGCACCCCGCGCCAGATGTCATTGCCGCACCAGCCGCCTTTGAACGGAGTCAGCTCTGGGTAACCGACGAGACTCGTCATCGCGGTGCCGACCACAGTGCCGTGACGGGTCACGGCGCCCTCGAGGCACACCTCGACATTGCGGATGCGCTTCATGACCTTGACTTCCTGATCGACCAGGTCACCGCCGTACTGGTCCCAGTCGCGCTGACTGCGCAGAAAGAACGTCTCCGTGCCGGCGTCGCCATAAGCGGCCTCGACGACGAGGTCATCTCCCAGCCCAGCGCTCTGCGCGAGCGCAAGCAGTTCGTCGTAGGAGCCGACCCGTCCGATCACGTTGGGCACGCTCGGCACTCCTGCCTGCTCGGCCAGGCGTGTCATGACGATCTTGGAGCCCAGGCGATGGCGCAGCTGCGCTGGCGGGTGCATGACCTCGAGCCCCGCCTTGTGCGCGAGGGCCTGCGTTTCCTCGCCGAGCATCACAAAGCAGGCCTTGCCACCAGGCCCTCGGTGCGCGATGAACTCGAGTGTCTCGGGGTCGTAGAGGAGGTGGTTGCACACGTCCTCGATGCCCCCGAAATCCCGGCGGTCGCGCCGCCGGGGCACGAACACGCGCGGATGTGCGCCCTCGAAAGTGTCGAAGTACGTCAGGTAGAAGAAGTTCCGTACCCAGCGGTCGATGCCCAGTAGGTTGAACGGGGTCGGCGAGATGAAGTACAGCGGTACGGCGTTGGTGTGAAAGAACGCGCGTACCTCCGAGATGCCGTTCAGCATGCGGCGCGACTCGGGCTCAGGCCCGCCGGAGTGCATGATCACGCCAGCCGCGGTGAGGTCGAGGTCCGGCGCAGAGACCGCGGCGGGGGCAGGGGCGCTGGGGTGAGCGCGACGGTAGCGGGCTCACATACCTCCATGCCACAAGTCTGCGCCTGCCCATGGCCGGGTGGAAGTGTGGAGTGCCCCAGTACTTCGAGTACAGGAAATCTGATGTGTTTGCATCAGATTCGACGACTGGGCAAATGATGTGTTGCATCATTTCTCGAATAACCGCAGCTCACCGTGGGTGGGGCCGTTTCCGCGGCAACCCTGTCGACGAAGCAGCAGCAGCGAGACCGGCTGCGGCCCAGGACATCCTTTCTAGTCGCATACCGCGCGCTAGATGATGTCGTCCGGCGGGGGCAGCAACAGGTATTGCCGGGTGCGGTTCCGCTCCTCGACCCGAGCCCGGCACTGCGGACACATCATCGACATGTATCCCTCGCCGACCGGGCGTTCGCCGCAGATCTGGCACATTTTCTGATCGTCCGACACGCGCGGATCCTAAGCGACCGCTCGGCTGTTATTCGCACATGGGTTCGAATGACCGGCGGCGTGTCTGGTATCTGCACCCGGACGGCTACGCCATCGACAACGACGAGCTGGTGCAGACTCCGCGCGGGTGGGTGCTCCCGATGCCGATCTTCTGCTCGGGCCCACAACGCCACGTACTCGCAGCGAGCCGGTCGACCTTCGGATGGACCGCATGCTGCCTCGCGGGATGCTCCCGCGGTCATCTCGTCCACCTGCGGCCGGTGCGGTGCCCGGGTGTATCAGCCAGAATTCGGCCCTGGCTGTAGTCCCCTGGCATTCGAGGGGCGAGACGGTGTCAGCGATGGCATCCGACCACCTCCTCACCGCGATCCTCGACGTCCTCGCCGAGGTCGATCCGGCCGAATATCCTCGACCAGCGCGATGTCGACAGTGCCATGCAGTACGACTTCGATACCCTCGTCAGCAACGCAGGCACCGGTTTCGGTGGCCCCTTGGCCGAGATCCCGGTCGAACTGGTGCGGGAGACATTCGAAACCAATGTGTTCTCGAATCTGAATCTGATGCAGAGGGCAATCCGCAAGTTCGTCTATGCGGGAACCCGCGGCCGCATCGTGATCGTCAGTTCGATGGGCGGCATGCTCACCGCCTACGGGCTGGGTGCCTACTGCTCGAGCAAACATGCCCTCGAAGGTATCGCCACGACCCTGCGTGACGAACTGGCACAAGGCGGAACCGGGATCACGGTGCAGATCATCAATCCGGGCGCCTACGACACCGGGTTCAATGATCGTCTGGGCGACAGCACTTTCCACTGGCAGGACGACGCGGTGAACTTCACCTCTCGGTCCTCGATCGAGAAGGCCTTCTCCGAGATCATGCAGGGCCAATACGATCCGCAGGACATGATCGACAAGATGATCGAAGTCATCGGCGCGGACAAGGGCAACTACCGCACTGTGTGGCCCCCTGCGACCGAGGAGCTCGTCAAGCAGGTCCAGCAGGATGCGTGGACCCGCCAGGTCGTCTCGGAGTAAAGCCGATACCCCGATCACTCAGGGCTGTAACGGATGTCAGCGCTTTCCCCGATTGCCGGCCCGCCGGGTCCACGTTGGGTCTGCGGTGGTCGAGGGCACGACGGCAGGGTCCTGTGCTGACGTCGGAGCAGGCGGGTGCGCGGCCCGAAAGCTCGCTCGATAGCTCAGCGGTGGCACGCCGGTCTGGCGTACGAAGTGGGGGCGCATCGCGGTGGCATTGGTGAATCCCGCATGCTGAGCGACGATTTCGACGGTGGTGTCTGTGGTTTCGAGCAGCTCGCGGGCATAGCGCACGCGCGCTTTGAGCAGCCACTGCAGTGGGGTTGTCCCGAAGTGGGATCGGAAGTGCCGGTTGAGGCTTCGCACGCTGATAGCGGCGTGGTCAGCGATGTCGGCGAGGGTCAGGGGGTGGTGCAAGTTGGCGTTCATCCATTGCAGGGTGTCGCCGAAGAGAACGTCAGTGTCGGCCGGGGCGGGATGGGCGATGAACTGCGCCTGCCCACCTTGGCGCTGTGGCGGCATGACGGTGTGGCGCGCGGTATCGGTAGCGGCCGCGGTACCCAGATCGCGGCGCACCAGCTGCAGGCACAGGTCGAGTCCGGCGGCCACGCCCGCGGACGTACACACCGTGCCGTCTTCGACATAGAGCACCGCCGGATCCACCTCGACCTGCGGGTACCGCGTCGCCAAGAGGTCGGCGTGTTCCCAATGTGTGGTGGCCCGACGGCCATCGAGCAGACCGGCGGCGGCCAAAATGAAGGCACCGGTGCACACCGACGCGATGCGTGCGCCGCGCGCGTGCGCATCGCGTAGCGCGTTCAGCACTTTGGGCGGTGGATCGGCGTGGGTGGGCGCGCGGCCGGGAACGACGATGGTGTGCGCCTCGGTGAGCGTGTCCAAGTCCCAGTCGGTGCGCAAATCGATTGCGCCGAAAAGTGAATCGGTGCGCGCCTGGCGCCCGGGGGCAACGATGCGGACTTCGTAGGTGGGTACGGCCGCGAGGAGATCAGCGGCGCCGAACACCTGGCCGGGGACAGCGAGCTCGAAGCCGACCACGTTGTCGAGCGCGAGAACCGCCACGATCTTCATGGCCAGATTATAGCGATATTAGTCCTTCTGGCCACTGTTGAGGCATGGGTCGACCTCACCAGAATCGAAGACGCCGAACGAAAAGGAGGCTTCAGGTGACAGGTCAACACACCACGAACAGCGCGCCTACCGCGAAGTTCGCCGACACCCCGCAACAGCTCGCGGAACTGTTTGCCGAGCGCCTGGCCGCCGGTGATCTCGACGGGCTGGTCGAGCTGTACGAATCCGCGGCACTGCTCGCGCCGAACCCGGCGACCGAGGTCAGTGGCAGTGCCGCGATCCGCGAGCAGCTGGCCGGCTACGTCGATGCCGGTGCTCGAATCACCCTCGACCTGCGCAGGATCGCAGTGATCGAGGACATCGCGCTGATATCGAACGAAGCCACCGTGGTCGGTTTCGGCGAGCAGCCGCTGGTCACGACGACCACGGAGGTCGCCCGCCGCCAACCCGACAGTCGATGGCTCTACGCCGTCGACCACCCGTTCTTCAACCACTGACACCCGAGGAGAATCATGACCATCGATGCCGACGCGCGATCGGAATTCAGCTTTCCGACAACGGAATTGGCGATTGCCGCCGATGAACTGGCTCGATCGGTGTCGCCGGAGTTCATCTACAACCACGCGATGCGCGGCTACCTGTTCGGGCGCGAGATCGCGGCCGCGATGGGGATGCGGGCCGGATCCGACTACGACGACGAACTCGTCTTCCTCGCCTCCATCCTCCACGACCTCGGCGCGACCGAGCACGCCAACGGCAATCAGCGTTTCGAGGTGGACGGTGCCGACGCCGCCGCAGAATTCCTCACCAGCCGAGGACTGGGTCCAGACCGCGTGAAGCCCATATGGAATGCCATCGCGCTGCACACCAGCGACGGCCTGTGTCACCGATTCGGGCCCACCGAGGCAGTGACTCAAATGGGCATCGGAGCCGACATCATCGGCCGTTTCCGCGACAAGCTCCCGCCGGAATACGCCGACCGGGTACACGCGGCGTATCCCCGCTACAACCTGGGATACGCCCTCTCCGAGACGATCGCCGACCAGATCCACGCGAACCCCGCAAAGATGGCCTCTCCCATGAGCTTCCCCGCGCACGTGTACCAGCTGCAATACCCCGACCACGCCCCCAAACTCACCTGGCACGACATCCTGGACGCCTCGGGATGGGCCGACAAACCGAGAGGATGAAGAACGAAATCCGGAGATCGGCCCCAGATGATACGAACTGCTCGCCGCGACATGCCATCCACGCCAGAAACACCCTGTGATGCCACATACCGCGCTGACCGAACCGGCCAGCCCGGGGCATCGGAAGGTCGACGGGAAGAGCGTCGTACGGCCGGCGGGAGTGCTCGCTCATGCTGATGTGAGATGAGTTGTGGTACAGGCCATCCGGAATGTTGTGAGGTATGCCTTAGCTTGGTGACAGACGCCACCTCATGTCACGTAGCGCCAGGATCGCACTTCTGGATTGGTCTGTGTAATGCAGCGGCTAGCCAGAACCGTCCAGCGGCTGCCGGCGGCCAGCACCTGGTGCGCTGCAGCACATCCGGTAATGCCGATGTTCGTGTCATCCGGGTACTGGTCACCGAGCGGCGTACGCCGCGCATAGTCAGCTGGATGACGGTTGATCAAGACCGATGGCCGAAGCG
>NZ_JBSGCB010000098.1:0-16861 GCF_053601595.1 Nocardia sp. NPDC004711
TTGCTGGTGAGCTGAAACCCTGGGTGGCGGTGACGGCGGTCACATGCGTCTCACCGACGGCCGGATCGCCGAGACGAAGCGCCCCTTTTCTTATTGGGCTAGACCGCGGCCGAGACCTTTTCGAGGTCGGGGGTGGCGGCATTCTCGTGCCAGCCGGGCGGGCCGAAGATATATCCGAGACGGCCGCGCCAGGTTCGGGCAGTCCGGACATCACGGACGAGATCGACTAGTTCGGTGTAATTGACCTTGATCGGATTGTCGGTTTCGATGTCCTTGGTCAACCCGTAGCGAATCGGTTCGGTTTCCGCGGCGAAGCTGCCGAACAGGCGATCCCAGATGATCAGGATGCCACCGTAATTGGTGTCCAGATACGGCTGGTTGGAGCCGTGGTGCACACGGTGGTGGGCCGGGGTGTTGAACACGAATTCGAGGGGCCGCCACAGGGTTTTCACGCGCTGGGTGTGGATCGGGAACTGGTAGAGCAGCCCCAGCGACTGCAGGGCGAACACCATCCAGGCCGGGAAGCCCAGCAGTGCGGCGGGCACCCAGCACAGGCCGCGCACGATATTGGCGGCCGGATGCGCCCAGGGCAGCCGGATGGCGGTGGAGAAGTTGAAGAACCGGCTGGAGTGGTGGACGCTGTGCGAGGTCCACAGCAGCCGCACCCGGTGGTCGGCGCGGTGCGCCCAGTAGTAGCAGAAATCGGTGACGATCAGGCCCAGCACCCACACCCACCAGTGCGCCGGTGACAGGTGCAGCGGGGTGAAGTGCGCGGCCAGCACCACGCCGGAGAACGGAATCACCTGCGCCAGAATCGGTTTGGCAATGCGGCCGAGCACGAAGGTGGCGATGTTGGAGGTGGTGTCGCGCCGGTCGATGCCATTGGCCGGGCGGTCCGGGTCGCGCCGGTTGTCGATCCATTCGATCAACATGAGCAGCGCGAACGCCGGCAGGGCGTAGATGAACAGGTCGGCATTCACGGGCGTGCTCCTCGGCGGGGCGGTCGGGCTGCTGGCATGTGCTCGACGCTAGTGCGGTGGCGCGCGCGGATCGTCGCGCCGCCGGGGGATTCCGCGTCCCCCACACGGGGGACGGGCGGTCCCCGGGGTACCGTGCGGCCATGGATGTGACCAGGTCGCTGGCCCGGCAGTCGCTGCTGGTGGCCGCCGTCGCGGCGGCGCTGGACAGCGCCCAGATGGTGATGTGCGGTGCCTTCGGCGCCGCGCCCGCGCTGGCCGCGATCCTGACGCTGGCCACGGTGGCCGCGGATCTGGCGCTGGCCGCGCCCGCCTCGACGGCGGCCGCGGTGGCGGTGGCGCAGGTGGTGGTGAAGGTGGCGGTGGCGCTGTTCGCCCACCACTACGGCATCACCGCACGGGTTTTCGATGTCGGCTTCCTGGTCGCGGGGTATCAGGCGGGTGCGTGGCTGAGCGGGCTCAGCTCGGTGCTGACCGTGCTGCTGCTGGCCGGCGGCTCGCTGACGGTGAATCTGGTGGCGGCCATCGCGGGCGCCAACAATCCGATCCGGCTGGCGACCTTCGCGCTGGGCGCGGGCGTGGTGCCCTGGCTGGTGGGCCGGTACACCGCGGCGCGCGGAGCCTATATCGCGGAGCTGGAGCAGCGGGAGAGCCTGCGGCAGCAGGAGCAGCGGGCGGCGCTGGACCGGGCGCTGGCCGATGAGCGCGAGGCCATCGCCCGGGATCTGCACGACGTCATCTCGCATCATGTGAGCGCCATCGGGATTCATGCCGGGGTGGCGCGAATGGCGCTGTCCCGCACCGATACCGAGGCGGCGGCGCGGTCGGTGTCCGCGGTGGAGTCGAGCAGCCGCGCCGCCATGGTGGATCTGCGCCGGCAGCTGGACCTGCTGCACGGCCGCGACGACGAGGGCGAGCGGCAGCCCGGCCTGGCCGATATCGAGGACCTGGTGCAGCGGGTGCGGGACGCCGGATTGACTGTGCACGTGACGGTTTCGGGTGAGCCGCCGGTGCTGCCGGAGTCGCTGGACGTCATGCTCTACCGGGTGGTCCAGGAGCTGCTGACCAATGCGCTGCGGCACGGGCGTGATGCGGCCGTGCTGGAGATCGGTTATCTCCCGGGCGCGGTGGAGTTACGCGAGACGAATCCCATTGCGGCCCTGGAGAGCACCACCGGGGTGCCGCGCGGCCTGGACGGGATCCGCCGCCGGGTCGAACTGTTCGACGGCACCGTCGCCTACGGTGCCGACCCGTCCGGAACCCGTTGGGCCATCCGGGTTTCCGTGCCCATCGGGTCCGCATGATGCGCATGGGGACCGCAGAGCCGATCGGAGCCGCATGAGCATCACCATCCTGATCGCCGACGACCACACCGTGTTCCGCTCCGGCCTGCGCGCGGTGGTGGACGCGCACCCGGATCTGGAGTGCGTGGCCGAGGTGGGCGACGGCCGCGCCGCCATCGAGGCGGCCGCCCGCACCCATCCGGACGTGGCGATCCTGGATGTGCGCATGCCGAAGCTGGACGGGCTCGCCGCCACCGCCGCCATCGTGGCGGCGGGCGGCACCCGGGTGCTGGTGCTCACCACCTACGACAGCGAGGCCAACCTGCACCGCGCGCTGTCGGCCGGGGCCAGCGGCTTCCTGCTGAAAAGCCTTCCGCCCGAAGAACTCGTGGCCGCCATCCGGGTGGCCGTGCGCGGCGACGCCGTCATCGACCCGTCCATGACGCGCCGCCTGGCCACCCGCCTGATGACCGGCATCGCCCCGCCGGTCGAGCCACCGGAGCTGGCGCACCTCACGGCCCGCGAACGTGAGGTACTCCTACTGGTGGCAGATGCCCGCAGCAACAGCGAGATCGCCGCCGCCCTGGGCGTCGGCGAGGAAACGGTCAAAACCCACGTCTCCCGAGTCCTCGCCAAACTCGGTGTGCGCGACCGCATCCACGCCGTCGTCTACGCCCACCAACACGGCCTCGTACACCCCGACCGTCCCCACTGACGACATCACGGTATCCGGAGGCGGCCCGGTTGATCGTCCGAGCGGTCGTGCTTGGCCGGTTCGGAGTGGGTCACCTCAGCTTGCGACGAATGACGCGGTTCTCGAACATGATTCCGCCGATCAGAATTGCGAAGAGCACCGTGAAGCCGAGCCACATTGCTGTCGCCTGACCGATGGCGCCCGCGGCTAGGATCGCCGCGAACGACACGAGTAGCCGCCACGCTCGAACCAGAAACACAACCCACCCCATGTTCACGATGATCTTGTCAGGTTGATCCTGGACATGTTCTGGCACAAGGTAACTCACATATGGCACCACCGCCATCGAGGAGGGTCGGGACCTGTCCTCGATGGCGGCATCCTGGCCGGCAGCTCCTACCGTCTGCTGCCGACCCGGCGGGCCGGCCTCACTTCAGGTGCCGGGCGAAGAACCGGCTCCCGCCGTCCGCCTCGGACGCCGGGACGCCGGTATGCCCGCCCATATTGGCGTGCAGCGCCTTCTCCTCGGAGCCGAAGGCGTCGAACAGGTCCAAGGCCAGCTGCCGGTCGTTTCCCCCGTCGTCCCACTGCAACAGGACGTGCAGCGGAATGGTGACCTGCCGGGCCTCGGCGAACATGCTGCGGGGCACGAAACTCCCGGCGAACAGCAGGGCGGCGCAGATGCGCGGCTCGACCACCGCCAGCCGGAGGCCGAGGGCGATCACCCCTCCCGCGTACCCGACCGGGCCGCCGATCTCGGGCAACGCCAGGAGGGCGTCCAGGGTGGCTCGCCACTCGGGAACTGCCTGTTCGACCAGCGGGAGAATGAGGCGTTCGACGATTTCGTCGGTGACCGGTTCGCCGGCCTTCAACGCCCGGTGCAGGTCGGCGCGAGCCTGATCGGTGACGGCGGAACGGGGCCGGTCACCGCCGCCTGGGAGTTCGATCGTGGCCGCGGCGAAGCCTTCCGCCACGGCGTGCCGGGCCCGGGCCACCAGTCGGGGGTACATCTTCTGCAGTCCACCAGGGTGGCCGAGCAGGATCAGCGGGGTTGGTGCGGATGCGGATGTGGGCGTCCACAGGATGCCGGGGATCTCGCCGAGGGTGAATTCACGCTCGAGGACCTTGTCGTCCAGGCGCTTTTCGGAATTGAATTGCACGGTCGTGCCTTTCGGGAGTGCTGCTGAACGGCGCTCCCGGACGACCTATCGCCCGACCGTGACCCCGGAGGGGAGCACCCATGTCGATACTGCGTTCACGGGTACCACCTCCTCGTTCTCCGGCACGGCCTTCAGGAAAGTAGCAGTGGTCGCCGCGGTCCGCCAACCGGTTTTCACGGAGGCTCGGCACCCGGATGCCACGGAGCGAGATCAGAACTCTGGTGCCGCACGTTCGGGGCTGCCTGGGTGTCGTGAGAGTCTGATGACAGAATCCACCCGTGTCGGATGATCAGAGTGCCCGCGGCCATACGCACGTCCGGGTGCTTGCTGGGGCAGGCGCTTCCGGGGAACCCGTCTACGAGGTACTTCCCGCAAAGCTCCTGGAGCACAACGACTATGAGATTCTCGGCAGTCCCGGCCTGACCTACGATTTCGCCGCCGGAGACCATCTTCGCGTCTTTGACGACGGCGGTTTCGAAGTACTGCGCCGTGGGGGAAACCTCTGCCTGAGGGCCTACCCGACGGCCATGCCGCCCTCCGATTCCGGGATCAACACTCTCACTGCGGGATTCGAGCGACTCGGCGGACTGGTCGAGATGCCACCCGACCGACGCTTCATCGTGATCACAGTGCCGGTCGCGGTCGGTTTTCCTGCGATAGAGGATGTAATCGAGGGATGGGCGACCGAGCACGGCTGGGCATGGGGGTACGGCAACGTCTACGACGAAGACGACAACCCTCTCGGCTGGTGGATCAACACCTGAGCCGCTCCGATGTACGGCATTCGACATGAGCGCGCACCGCTGGCGGTCGTACAGCGCTCTGCCCGTTGATCTTCCGATGCCCGCGCTGGCCGATTCGGTCAGCGCGGTATGCGGCAGAATAGTGCGTTCAGCAGCAAAGTGGAACCGCTGCTGCCTCGCGCTACCAATCTCGGCGCACCGCGGCCTTGGGGCCAGCCACCAAGCTCCTCGCTGGCACGTCATCGGCCACGACTGCACCTGCGGCGACCACGGCGTCACGCCCGATGCTGACCCCGGGCAGGATCATCGCCCCGGCACCGATCCATACGTTCTCCGCCACATCGATCGGTGCACCGGTGAGGAATCGGCGCCGTTCCTCCGGGTCGACCGGGTGGCCCATGGTGATGAACGTAGCCTTCGGGCCGATCATCACGCCCCTGCCCAACCTGATACCGGCGTAGTCCAGGAAAGTACACCCCTGATTGATGAACACGCGCTCGGCCAAGTCGAGGTGCAGTCCATGGTCGGTGTAGAAGGGTGGGTAAATCGTGACTGCTGCTGGGAGAGGGCGGCCCAGGATCTGTTCGAGCAGGGCTGCCTTTCCGGTCTCGTCGTCGAAGGGCAGGATGTTGAGACGGGAGGTCAACTCCGTGACCTGCACAACCCGCTCGTGCATCGCTTTGAACTCGGCACCGAGAACCCGTTCGCCCTGGGCAAGGAGCGCGGCATCGTGGATGAGCATGAGGTTGTCGCTGGCCATCCCGCCATACTTGCGCATCCGACCGGCGAATGGATACTCGGTCATCGGCATTACGGTACGTTCGTCCGGACTCGGATGGCAACGGCCAGTTGATCTTCCGCCGGACCACACTGGCCGGTTCGGTCAGCGCGGCGCGCTGCAGAAGAGGATGTTCCGCGCGGCCGTGTATCTGGTTCGCGAGTGACATGTGAGTCTTGCCCGTTGTCGGAATGCGCGGTGGGCGAACAACGTTGGGTTTGCGCTGACGGGCTGCGCGAATGCTTCGTGTCTCTGCGGACCCGCAGATGTATGTCAAGATCGAAACGTGGCGGTTTGCATCGAGAGCGTCGTGTCGGCCGACGGGACGCGCATTGTCTTTCAGACGCAAGGGGCGGGGCCGACGCTGGTGATCGTTCCCGGCGCGTTGGTCACCTTGGACACGTATCTGGAGCTGGCCGGGCTGCTGGCTCCGGATTACCGGGTCGTCGTGATCGAACGACGTGAATACGGATCGAGCGGAAACGGCCCGCGCCCAGCGGAGTTCGCCGCGCAAGCCGCCGATCTGGCGGCGGTCCTGGCCGCGGTGGGTGAACCTGCTTTCGTCTTCGGTCACTCGGCGGGCGGTCTGGTCGCCTTGGAGGCGATGCAGCGGGATGCGTCGATGGTGCGGCGTCTTGCACTGTACGAGCCCCCGGTCGCGCTCGCCGGCCCTCCATTGACGCCGACGCTCGAGAAGATTCGGCTCCACATGGAGAGCGGACGGCCCGAGGACGCGATCATCGAATTCTTCACCGCCATTATCGATCCCGTCCCTCCCCACGCGGCCCTGCAACCGCTCGCGGACGCTCTCGCCTTCCGCGCGCCCGGATTGGTCGCCGATCTCGAATGCCTCACGGCGATGGACCCCGATATCGCATCCTGGTCGGCCATCGAGTTGCCCACCCTTCTCCTCGCCGGCGAGATCACCGATCCGTACGGCACAGCCAGCGTTGACCTACTCCAGGGGGCGCTGCCCGATGCCCGCACCGTCACCTTGCCCGGACAACGTCATCACCCCGACGACGTCCCCGCGGTGGCCGGCGTACTGCGCGAATTCTTCCGCTGAACAGGCTGGCCGCAGCGGTGGCGTGCAACCGGAATCGGTGAAGCGGCCGCGTCATCGGTTGTGCGGCAACAGACATCGATCTCGCTCGCAACCTCACGTGAACAGTTGATTGACCTGAACCGCGCTCGAGGTTGCACAGTGGCCGGATGCGGCTGAATCAGATCACGATCGGTACCACCGACCTGCGCCGGTCCGAGCGGTTCTATGAACTGCTCGGACTCCAGCTGATCGTCAAAGACGACCACTACCTGCGGTTCCAATGTCCTGAGGGCGACAGCACGTTTTCGGTCGAGTTGGTGGACTCCGTGCCCGGCGGCGCGCAGGTGTCCATCTACTTCGAGTCCGATGACCTCGACGACCAATGCGCCCGGCTACGCGCTGCGGGCGTGGATTTCGACAGCCTGCCCGCCGACATGTCGTGGCTGTGGCGAGAGGCATGGCTGCGCGATCCCGACGGCCACCGTCTTTGCCTGTTCTACGCCGGAGCCAATCGCCTGAATCCGCCATGGCGGATCCCCGACCCGGCATCGTGGCCAAGTCCCGGGGCGGCGGAATAATCGCCCGCATGCGAACAGCTCGGGACCGTCGATGTCACGTGTTCCCGCACTGGAATTCGGCAAAACGGACGCTTTGAGCCGCGAGCATTCTCGGCGCCGGCCGGGTACGCGCCGGCCGGTTCGGTCAGCGCGGTGCACGGCCGCTGCGGATGTTATCGGCTAGAGGCGTATCGCCGTACGGACGAGGTCGGCGACGGCTTTGGATCTGCTGTGTGGTGGCCAGGCGATGACGGTCGTGACGGCCGGTGCGTCCGGCACCGGCACGATGGCGTGATCGTCGCGTAGTTGGGCTCGGAGCGACTCGGGCATGACCGCGCAGGCCCGTCCGAGCCTGATCAGCTGGATCAACTGGGTGTGGTCGCGAACCTGCGGGCCGGGGCCGTCCGGATAACTTCCATCCGGTCGAGGCCAGCGCGGCAGGGGCAGGTCCGTCAGGGCGTTGACCTCGGCCATCGACATGTGGGGTCGGTTGGCGAGGGGGTGCCCGGCGGGCAGGACCACGACCTGTTGTTCGGTGTGCAGGTCCTCGGTGTCGAATCCGGCCGTCGTGTCGTAGGGCCGGAGGAGCAGAGCAACGTCGGCACGCCCGTTGCGTAGCAGGTTTTCCGGTTCGCCGGGCCCGCACAGCACCACCTCGACCGCGACAGCGCAGGGGTCGGCGGCGTAGGCGTCCAGCAGCTTCGACAACAGCTCGCTGGACGCTCCTGCCTTGGTGGCCAGCACCACGCCGGGCCGGTCGGCAGCGGCGCGGCGGGTGCGGCGCTCGGCGGCTTCGACCGCTTCGAGGGCGAGGCGGGCCTCCCGCAGCAGCACCGACCCGGCCTTGGTCAACGTGATCGCGCGGGAATTGCGGTGCAGCAGAACGACTCCGAGCCGCCGTTCCAGCTGCTGGATCGCCCGCGACAGCGGTGGTTGCGCCATCGAGAGCCGTTGCGCCGCCCGCCCGAAGTGCAATTCTTCGGCGACGGCGACGAAGTATCGCAACTCCCGCGTCTCCACCGTGTCATCGTATCCGGCGCTCACCACGACCAATACCCGTGCGGTATCGTCGCCCACCCGATCGGTGTTGGATGCCCCACCCGAGTCCGCAGCATGATCGACGGCATGAGTGAACCGACGATTGCGCTGGTGACCGGCGCGAACAAAGGAATCGGATACGAGATCGCGGCGGGCCTGGGCGCCCTCGGCTGGCGAATCGGTGTGGGCGCGAGGGATCGGCAACGCCGCGAGACCGCGGTGGAGAAGTTGCGCGCGGCCGGAACCGATGCGTTCGCCGTGCCGCTCGACGTGACCGACGACGCGAGTGTGGCAGCGGCGGCCGAGTTGATCGCCGACCATGCCGGAGGGCTCGATGTTCTGGTCAACAATGCCGCGATCACCGGTGGTTCGCCGCAGACACCGACCACGGTCGATCCCGCGACCGTGCGAGCTGTGGTGGAAACCAACGTGATCGGGGTCATCCGGGTCACCAACGCGATGCTGCCGCTGCTGCGCGCGTCGGCCTCACCGCGAATCGTCAACATGTCCAGCAGTGTCGGCTCGCTCGCCCTGCACACCACGCCCGGCATCGACATGGGCCCGGTTCCCACTGCGTACTTGGCCTCGAAGACGTTCCTCAACGCCGTCACTATCCAATACGTCAAGGAACTGAGCGGCACCAACATCCTGATCAATTCCGGCTGCCCCGGTTTCACCGCCACCGATCTCAACGGCTTCCAAGGCGTCCGCACACCACAGCAGGGGGCGGCGATCGCGATTCACCTCGCGACCCTGCCCGACGACGGACCGACCGGCGGATTCTTCGACGACGCCGGAACAGTGCCCTGGTGATGGGCACGCCGGTGCGAACCATTCCCGTTCTCGAAGTCAGCCGCGCATGGCGCTCCGGAGGAGAAGCAAGACAATGACAAAAGCAGTCAGGTACGACGAATTCGGCGGAATCGACGTCCTGCGGATCGAGGAGGTCGACCGTCCCGTGCCCGGGGAAGGGCAGGTCCTCGTGCAGGTGAGAGCAGCCGGCATCAACCCCGGTGAGGCGGCATTGCGCACCGGCGCGATGACGGACATCTTTCCCTCCATCTTTCCCTCCGGGCAGGGCAGCGATCTCGCCGGAGTCGTCGTCGAGATCGGCGCCGGAGCCGGCCGATTCGCGCCCGGTGACGAGGTGATCGGATTCTCCGAGCGGCGCAGCGCCCAGGCCGAGCTGGTCCTCGTCGATGTCGACAACCTCACCCCCAAACCGAAGAACGTCCCATGGGAAGTGGCGGGCGGCCTATACATTGCCGGCGTGACTGCATGGGGGGCAGTGCATTCCGTACGGCTCGAGCAGGGCGAGAGCGTCGTCGTCTCCGGAGCCGCCGGAGGAGTCGGCTCACTCGCCGTTCAGCTCGCGCGTCGTGCCGGAGCCACGGTTATCGGTCTGGCGAGCGAGCGCAACCACGAGTGGCTGCAAAGCCACGGCGTAATCCCCGTCGCATACGGTGACGGCGTCATGGACCGGATCAAGGCCGCCGCACCGGGCGGCATCCATGCTTTCATCGACACCTACGGCGACGGGTACGTCGAACTTGCCCTCGCTCTCGGCGTCGCAATCGAGCGGATCGACACCATCATCGATTTCCCAGCAGCCGCAAAGTATGGGGTCAAAACCGAACCCGGGCCCAACGGCAGGCCGGGCGCCGAGGTCCTCGCCGAACTGGCCGGCCTGATCGCCGACGGACACCTCGAAGTCCCGATCGCGAACGTCTACCCGTTGACGCAGGTTCGTCAGGCCTACACCGAACTCGAACGCAGACACACCCACGGCAAAATCGTTCTGAGGCCCTAGCCGGCGCCACACGCACGCCAGCGGAGGGTCGGCCGCCCGGGATGCCTGCGGCCCGTTGATCTTCCGTGGTGTCGCGCTGGCCGGTTCGGTCAGCGCGGTATGCGGCAGTTCAGTGCGTTCATCGGCCAACTGGCCTGCAGCCCAGCCATCGAGTGGCACACCCTGGAGACGATTTGCTCGAAATCGCCTCCAAGAGGTGCCACTCGCGATCGACCAGGCGAACTGGCTTCGCGCCGAGATGAGTTCGGTGCGTTGATTTACGGTAGGGCGCATGGCTGACTCGGACCGCGCGGGACTTCTGTGACGATTCTCGGTTCGTTATGGTCGGTTGCGATTTCGGCGGGCGCTTCGTCCCCGGGTGGACACCCGGTGGTGCGCCTTAACTCGGCGCCTGGAAGCCGCCGATCTTCTGCTCGAGTAGTTCGGCCAGTCGCAGCGGGGTGCGGTCCTCGAACATCGGACCGATGAGCTGCACTCCTACCGGCAGCCCCTCGGGTGACCGGCCCGCTGGGATGGCGGTGGCGGGCAGGCCGGGCATGGTGGCCATACCGGCCCAGACGAGCTGGTCGAAGTACGGGTACTCGACGCCGTCGATGTCGATGTGCCGGTTCTCCAGACCCCCGTTGTGGTTGTGCGGGAAGGCGGGAGTGGGTGTGATGGGGCACACCACGGCATCGAACTCGGCGAAGAGCTGCCGCCAGCCGTGGCGGTGGAGTTCGCGACGGTTGTTCGCCTCGACCCAGCCACGGTGGCTGAGCACCATGCCGCGCAGCCGCGCCGCATCGAGACTCCGGTCGTCCGCGCTCAGGGCGGCGGCGTGGGTCTGCAGCTGTTCGTACACGTCGACGGAAAGACTTGCGGCGGCGTTCGACAGCATCAGCTGCAGGTAGAGCGTCGCCGCTTCGGTCGGATCGGGCAGCAGCGGACTGTGCCGTTCGACGCGGGCGCCCTCGTCGACGAGCGCCTCGGCGACCCGGTTCACGCCCGCCCGCACCGCCGATCCGGTCGGAATGAGCGGATGGTCCTCGATGATCAGGACACGGAAGTCGGCCAGCCGCTCGTGGCGCGCGGGCGGCAGTGCGATGTCGTAGGCGACGCCGTGGGTCAGCGGGTCCGGTCCGGCCATCACGTCGAGCAGCAGCGTGAGGTCGCGGGCGGTGCGCGCCATCGGGCCGACAACAGCAAGGTCGAGGTCGATCGGCAAGGCCTGCGCGGGCGGCGCGACCATGCCGCGGGTCGGCGCCAGTCCGAGTGTCGGCTTGTGTGCGTAGATGCCGCAGAAATGCGCGGGGGTGCGCAGCGAACCGGCGAGGTCCGAGCCGATGGACAGCGCGCCGAATCCGCACGCCAGGGCCGCCGCCGACCCGCCGGAGGATCCGCCCGACGTGCGGCCGTGATCCCACGGGTTGTTGGTGGTGCCGTAGATCTCGTTGAAGCTCTGGATATCTCGCAGCATCAACGGCACATTCGTCTTCCCGAGCACCACCGCGCCGGCCGCCTTCAGCCGCGACACCTGTACCGCGTCCTCGGCCGGGACATAGTTCGCGTGCTGCGGCATGCCCCAGGTCGTGGGCAGCCCGGCCATGTCGTAGGACTCCTTGACCGTCACCGGGATACCGAGCAACGGCCGGTCCTCGCCGCGGGCGCGCGCCTGGTCGGCACGATGTGCGGCGGCCCGCGCACGATCGAAATCCGGCACACAGATCGCGTTGATCGCCTTGTCGTCCCGCTCGATACGGGCGATCGCCTCGTCGGTCAGTTCCACCGATGTCACCTCACCGGCACGCAACGCAGCTGAAAGCTCTTCGGCCGACCGAAAATTCCACTCCATGAATCCGACGTTATTGGTCTGCCTCAGAAGACATAAAATGCCGCTTTGCACAACGGGAAGGTCGAACGGGCCACCTTCACCGGCGATGTCACGCACTCGATCCGTCACCAGAGGTGGCCCACCCCAGGTCATGGTGTTGGCAGTGGGCTCGCGCCCTTGGCACAAGCCATGAAATGCCGTTTCGCACAACGGGATAGATATCTCAGTACTCGTCGTGTTCCTCTCGGGCTGAAAGACTGTTCGTCGACCGGCGGCGTGGTGGCGCGCGGCGAGTTCGGTATCGGCGCAGAAGTTCAGAAAACCCTCATCGGGAGACCCTCGAGTACTTCGCGAGGCTGCGAACCGATGTGTACCCGGACAGCTTCATCAGCATCGGAATGTCCGGTCCTCGGCAGTAGCGGACGTTCCGCCGACCTCGGATCGGCACGGCCA
This sequence comes from Nocardia sp. NPDC004711, assembly GCF_053601595.1. Lineage (NCBI taxonomy): Bacteria > Bacillati > Actinomycetota > Actinomycetes > Mycobacteriales > Nocardiaceae > Nocardia > Nocardia sp. NPDC004711. The sequence goes on from NZ_JBSGCB010000098.1 coordinate 12,349, forward strand.
GTTGATCTTCCGATGCCCCGTCGGCCGGTACGGTCAGCGCGGTATATGGCAGTAGCGTGCGTTTGCTGGGTGTCCGGTGCGTGATCGAACACCACGGTTCGGGCCACGAAAATGTGGTTGCTCAGATCGGGTCGTCTCAGGCAGCGATCGCATGCTGTGCAGGACACCGATGGGCGGACTGGGGTGGGCAGGTGAATCGCGCGTGGCCGATCCGAGCCACGCGCCACGCGGCAGGAACATGCGCTGCCATGCGGGCATGGACGGCCAGCCTAACCGTTCTAAACATGCACTACAGCTGAGGAATTCGCGCGAAACGGGCTGTTGCAAAATGCGCCGAGTCGGCGATTGTGACGTCACGTCGGGGGGCAAATGACCTGCGGCCCTGCATGATCGGTCGACAGCGGTCCACGTAGACATGTGACTCAGGTCATGGCTGAAATCCGCGCCTAATTTGCAACAGCCCGGAAATCGCTGTTCTACAGCGGATTGTGCGGGATTGCACCGGTCGAACGGAACTCGGCATGTGTGGATACTGGCTGGCCTCGGATCGGCAACGGCCGGTTGATCTTCCGCGGTGCCGCGCTGACCGATTCGGTCAGTGCGACCAGCGGCAGTGTAGGACGTTGGGTGCCGAGTAGCCGACCGCCGGGTGATCCCACCATTTGTGGTCCTTCTCGGTATGCGGCCATATCGCATCATGTGGCGCACTCTCACCCCTCCCTGAATAGAAGAATGGCCCTGACCATATGAAATGGTCAGGGCTTTCTTGTGTCTCAACCACACGTCGGGGTGACTTTGGAACCTGTGGTGAGTCGATGATCGGCTCGTCGCCGGAGCAACCCGTCCAGGTCAGTCTCGACTCATCGTCCCGACGCTACCTGCCGGACGAGGCAGGGGCACGGACCCGCGGGTCAGTTGTCGTTGTGGAACAGCAGCCTTCCGATCATGTCGCCGATGGCGTGGCCGGAGCCGGCGGCGCTACCCGAGCCGTACGCGCTGATGTCGGAGTTCTGCTGGGTGCCGTTGTTGATCGGCTGCAGCTGCACATCGGCACCCGCGGTGCCAGCGTTGGTCACGATGGCGGCGGCGATAGCGGCCGTGCCCAACGCCATACGGACGAGTGCGTTCTTGACGTTCATGGTTACCTCCCCGTGCCGCCCGTAGGCGGCGAAAAATGGTCTTGAAGCCAGCGTTGGTGACGTTGGTCAGCAGAGCGACGCGTGGCGCTACCGCGGACGCTCTGCGGACTGTCGAAAGCCCTGACAAGCCAGGGCTTCCGGCAGGGTGTTACTACTTCTGGGCCGAAAGGCTGCTGAGGAGACCGCCGATCACCGGAATGGAACTCGCACTACCGGTTCCCGTTCCGGTTCCAGCCGGAGGGGCTGTGCAGCTCGAACCAGCGGGAGCGCTCTGGACAACGTTGATCGGTGCCATCGACAGCCGTACGGTGCCCACACCGGTCCATTCGCCGTAGGCGACTGCGGAGACGGTGGTCTGCGCAGCCTGGGAAGGCGTCCACTGCACTGTGACGTCCTGGCCCTTGGTCCAGGTCACCAGGCCAATGGTGCCGCCGGTGCCGGTGTAGTTGTAGTTGAAATCGATCTGATCCAGCGACGGGTTCGTCTCCAGCGCTGCGGCATCGGCGGCTGGCAGGGTGATCGTGTAAGTGGTGCCGACGCAATAGGCTTGCGACGGGGTAATGGTCATGGCTGCCGATGCGGTCGTAGCCGAAACGATGGTGGCCACCCCCATCGCCGCGACTGCGGCGAGACCGACGGTCGAACGAGCAAGGACCGACATTCTCATACTTCACTCCCCGGTTGTCGAAAATCCCCATGTATCAAGGGGACTGGCGCAGCATATCGAAAGTGACTGACATCTATTTCAGAGTGACCGTCGCACCGATTGAGACAGGCGAACGGGCCACCACCCACACCAGGCGTGAACTCCCTTGATCCTTCCTTTCCGGTCATCCTCACTGGACCGCGATGCCGGAGTTGTTCCTCGTCGCGGAGAGCCCTGCCGCCGGTGTGTGCGACGTTGACGGTTGCGGCCTTGCGGTGGCGCCGCGCGAGGCTGTGTGGCTGCGACAGTGGCACCCGCGACGAGTCGGCAAGCCGAAACACATTGTGGTCAAGCATCGATCGCCCTGCATTCGGCAGGTCAGTGGTTCGGCGGGCCGAGATGGTCTCGGCCCGTTGACCTTCGGCTACCCGCTTCGGCGATGGGGCTGATGCCTTCGTCGGCGGTGTGCCTGATCAGTTGCTGAGGTCCTGGATGAGATCCAGGGCTGGGTATAGGACGGGGCGCAGTGGACGGAGTCTCGACAGCGCCACGATGCGTTCGACCAGTGGGGCGGTTCGGCGGATCAGCAGTCGGGTGCGTTCCTGGTCAGGGCTGCGGTCGTGGACCCAGAACAGGACGATGCCCATGTGGGCCAGCCACAGCAGATTCGGTAGCTCGGCCATCAGCCGCTTGTCGCCCTTGGCATCTGTGCCGATGACCATGTCGCTCATGATGGCGGTGGATGTCTGTCGGGCGGGTCGGCTTTCGTCGCTGAATGGGCTGAGCGGGCTGGTGGGTTCGGCGGCGATGGCGAAGAATTTGCCGCCGAACTCGTGGTAGGGCGCGGCTACATCGACGAAGGCCAGTTCCATCGTCAGCCATCGGGCGGCGAGGGAGTCGCTGCGGGGCCCTTGCTCGACCCGCTGTTGGTGCAGGGCCTGGATGTGCTGGTAGAAACCCTGGACCAGGTGTTCCTTGGATGTGAAGTAGTAGTAGGCGTTGCCGACGCTGACACCGGCTTCGCCCGCGATCGCACGCATGGTGGTCTTCGTATAGCCGTTCTGCTCGAACAGGCGCAGGGCGGCGTCGATGATCTGCTGGCGAGTTTCCTCACCGCGTGCGGTCGCGGGCTCGGGGCGGGGCATGGGGCTCAGGCTAGCTGGGCGGCGTCGACCGGAACCGGCGGGACACCGGCCTGCTGCTCCTTGTGCCGGCTGCGGCGGATCTTGTTCAGGGCGATCAGGTTTGCGAAGTGCATGCCGCCCAGTACGAGCAGGACCCTGCCAAGTTTCATGGCGAGTTCCTCGATTGCGACGCGCGCATCGCCGACTGGGACGCTGATGCGCAAAGCCAGTGCGACGAAGCCTGCGTTGACGAGCCAGAACCCGATGACCAGCAGATGATTCACGGCTTCGGCCAGGTCGCTGTCTCCATTCATGACATCCACCAGAAATCGTGCGCCGGTGCGATGCAAGACCCGCGCCACCCAGAACGTGACCGCCAAACTGACGGTCGTGTAGATCGCATATGTGACGACGACAAGATTCATTGTCCCAGCTCCCCGCTTATTTGAACGTGTTCAACTACGAGACTAAGTCATTTTTTGAACGTGTTCAAGTATGAGCAGCGCAACACGTTGAGCGCCGAAGTCTGCGCCCACCATGGCATCTGCATGCGATGCATGACCGTCACCGGTCAGCTCGGCGGCACCGTCGCTTTCGCTGCCGTACGGTCCCGGCCCATACCCGATGAACCCCCAAGGCTTCTGACCCGTCCTCCGGCGGCCCACCAAACTTCGGCGAATTCCGTGCGGCGCGGGCGCGTCGGCCACGATCGTCCGGCTTGCGCTCCACTCGGACACATCAAAGGGCCCTCCGCATCGGCAAGACCAATGGGCATCCGCTCACCCTTGATACGCAGCTCCCTCCAGCGTGGGAAGCCGCAGGGAGCGGATACTCGGCGTGCCGCGTGAGCGTCTGTCGTTGTGGTCCAGCAACGGGCCAGGCTTCGAGTGGTCCTGAACGTGCAATCAGGCCGAGCCACCGTCGGAAAACTGATGACCTACATGGGACTTTGCACGATGAAGCCCATTGCGCGCGCTGCACGGAACTCGGCAATACAGTGCGTTCGGGCGCGATCAGCGGTGTTGCTCGGCGGCGGCTTTCCCACCAGTAGGTCGCCGCGACCGTCGCGTAGGCGGCGGCCACCGCCACCACGGGCATGAGGATCGCGATTGTCACCAACAGGGTCATCGACATGAGCTGCTCCCACCGCAGAAGGGTCCCCGCCACACTGCGGCCGATATCGCACTCGCGTTATTCCGAATAGTCTGTGCCTCAACACATCTCGAGCCACCAAACATGTGGCTCGTCCCGCATGATCAGCGCGCCGGATGATCCTCGGCATCGCCCGCGTCACCGCCAGTGCCCCGGGCGAGCCGAACCGACATCCCTGCACGGCACGCGCTGCTGGTCCAACTCGCCGATGCTCAATTGCTCGGCGGGAACTGCCCCTTCGCCACCACCTTGCCACCCGAGAGTGTGAAGGTCACCACGCTGGGTCCGCCGCTCGGGCAGCACAGGGCGTCACTGGATTTCGCCCACTTGTACTGCACCGAGACGGTATTCGCGGTCTTTCCGATGACCTCGGTGTAGCCGTAGGGGTTGGACGTCGCGGTACCCAGGTAGGTGCCGTTGGTGAAGAACAGGACATGGATGTAGGGGTGAAT